>NZ_JBWVAZ010000005.1:0-345787 GCF_057220975.1 Ruegeria sp. HKCCD9138
CACCCAACTCAACATGCAAAGCGTAAAGAGGCGTGCGCTTAATATCGGTCATCGGTATGGCCTTTCAATCAGCGGGATCGGTCGCGAACGACCATGACGGTGCAATGCGCATTGCGCACGACACGCGACAGGTTCGGGCCAATCTCGTAGTTAGGGAAATCGCCCTTGGTCGAGGCCATGACGATCAGATCAAAACCCTCCTTGTAGGCAAGCTTCAGGATTTCGCGGTAGACACTGCCTTCTTCGATATGCACGGGCACATCGGAAGCACTGCCATGATCCAGAATGGCCTGAACCGCCTTACGCACGTGCTCCTTGGCACCCGCGCCATAGTTGGCGGGGAGGTTCGGTAACTGAATGATCTCGGGGATGACAGAGATCGCGTGCAACTCGGCCCCGTAGAATCTGGCCTGTTCCAGAGCGACCGGCAGAGCCTGTTTCCAGGAACGGTCATCAGTGTGATCAATGGGCAGCAGGATTTTCGTGGCCATCACGCATCTCCTCGGGAATTGTATTTGGTTTCGGAAAGCGGAGGGCCGGACCGGCCCCCCGTGAGGTTTAGTTCCGAGCTTACTCGGCTGCTTTGCCGCCTGGCTCTTCAGATTGGCCGCCGCTGGCAAAGAACTCTTTCGTCAGCTTGAAGACGATCGGGCTCAGCAACGCCAAGGCAATCAGGTTGGGGATGGCCATCATGGCGTTCAGCGTGTCCGCAAGCAGCCAGATGAAGCCCAGATCCGCGGTTGCACCGAAGTAGATCATGACGATCCACAGCACGCGGTAGGGAATCAGGGATTTGACACCCAGCAGGAACTCGACGCATTTCTCGCCGTAGAAGGACCAACCCAGGATTGTGGTGAAGGCAAAGATCGACAGAGCGACGGCGATCAGCGAACCACCAATACCCGGCAGAGACAGCTCGAACGCGTGGCTGGTCAGCGCCGCACCGGATTCACCCGACGTCCATGCACCAGACGAGATAATCGCCAGACCGGTGATCGAGCAGACGATGATGGTGTCGATGAAGGTCCCCAGCATCGCGATCAGACCCTGATTGACCGGGCCTTTTGTCTCGGCCGCTGCGTGTGCGATCGGAGCAGAACCCAGACCGGCTTCGTTCGAGAACACACCACGAGCCACACCAAAACGGATTGCGGCCCAGACGGCTGCGCCTGCGAAACCACCTTCGGCGGCGGATGGAGTGAACGCGTAGGTGAAGACCAGCGACAGTGCGCTGCCGATATTGCCGATGTTGATCAGCAGAACCAGCAAGCCGGCAATGATGTAGGCAACTGCCATGAACGGTACCAGCTTACCCGCAACCGCACCGATGCGGGTGATGCCGCCCAGAATGACGGCGGCGGTCAGAACCATCAGGATCACTCCGGTGACCGAGGTGTTCACGCCGAAATTCGAATCCAGAACCTGCGCCACGCCGTTGGCCTGCACACCGTTGCCGATGCCGAACGCGGCAATTGCACCGAACAGGGCAAACGCCCAGCCCAGCCAATGCCAGTTCGCGGACAGGCCGTTCTTGATGTAGTACATCGGGCCGCCGACAAAGTTGCCCAGTTCGTCCTGTTCGCGGTATTTCACCGCGCAGACGGCTTCGGCATATTTGGTGGCCATGCCCACCAGGGCGGTCATCCACATCCAGAACAATGCGCCCGGACCGCCCAGGAAGACAGCAGTGGCCACACCGGCGATGTTACCGGTGCCGATGGTCGCCGACAGCGAGGTCATCAGCGCGTTGAACGGGCTGATCTGCCCCTCGCCCTGACCTTCACGGCCTTTGAACAGCAGGCTGAAGCCCGTGCCAATGCGCAGGATCGGCATGAATTTCAGGCCGACCTGGAGAAAGAAGCCTACGCCCAGAATGAGAACCAGCATCAGCGGCCCCCATACGACGCCATTGATGGCTCCTACGATTGAGTTTAACGCTTCCATGGTATCCCTCCCATTTGCGTTAGGTTGATGCCCCGTTGGCGATGGCCCGCTGGCGGGCCTGCTTGAGGGCGGCAAAGTCTTCGTCCGCATGGAACGACGACCGGGTCAGCGGAGTCGCCGACACGTGCAGAAAGCCCTTTGATCGGGCGATTTGTTCTATTTTTTTAAACTCTTCCGGAGCCCAGAAACGGTCAATCCGGTAGTGTTTCGGCGTCGGCTGCAGGTATTGTCCAACCGTCAGGAAATCGACATTGGCGGCGCGCAGGTCATCCATCACCTGACGCACATCGTTCAAAGTCTCGCCCAAGCCTACCATAAGGCCGGACTTGGTGAACATATTCGGGTTCGCGCGTTTGGCGTCGTCCAGAAGCCGCAGCGACGTGTAGTAGCGCGCGCCGGGACGAACCGCCGGATACAGATGCGGCACGGTTTCCAGATTGTGATTGAACACGTCCGGCGCCGCGTCGAAGACAATGTCGGCCGCATCGCCTTTGCCCAAAAAGTCAGGGGTCAGCACTTCGACCGTGGTACCCGGGTTTTGGTAGCGCACCGCGCGGATGGTCTGAGCGATATGGTCTGCTCCGCCATCCTCCAGATCGTCACGATCTACGGACGTGATCACAACGTGGCGCAGGCCCAGCTTTTTCACCGCCGCCGCGACTCGGCCGGGCTCGAACACATCCAGCACATCGGGGCGACCGGTCGCTACATTGCAGAAAGAGCACCCACGGGTGCAGATTTCGCCCATGATCATCATGGTCGC
The DNA here is from genome assembly GCF_057220975.1 of Ruegeria sp. HKCCD9138. Taxonomy (NCBI): domain Bacteria; kingdom Pseudomonadati; phylum Pseudomonadota; class Alphaproteobacteria; order Rhodobacterales; family Roseobacteraceae; genus Ruegeria; species Ruegeria sp. HKCCD9138. Next base: position 2,708 of record NZ_JBWVAZ010000005.1, read on the forward strand.
GTGGCGCTTGGACCAGCATTCGCCGATATTGGGGCACGCAGCCTCTTCGCAGACAGTCGCCAGATCGTGATCGCGCATCAGGCGGCGGGTTTCGTAATACTCGGCGCTGTCGCCTTTTTTCTTGCGAATCCACTTGGGCTTACGCGGAATGACACTGTCGGTCTTTTTTGCCTTTTCCGGATGGCGGGGGCGAAGCTGGATGGTCATCTGGTTCCCCTCGTTCACGCGTGGATCGCGCGGCTCATGGCGTCAAGGCAGGCCTCTTTGACCGCCTCGCCCATGGCCGGATGCGCGTGGCAGGTCGTTGCGACCTCGGCGACCGTTGCGCCCTTGGTCATGGCCAAAACCAGCTCGGCGATCAGATCGCCGCCATGCGCGCCGCAAATATGTGCGCCCAGAATTTTGCCGTCGGTGCCAGCCAGAACCTTGACCGCTCCGTCCGTTTCCCCGGTCGAACGTGCTCGCGAATTCGCCATGAATGCGAACTTGCCGACCGTGTATTCGGTACCGGTCGCTTTCAGTTCCTCCTCGGTCAGACCGACCGAGGCAACTTCGGGATCGGTGTAGACGACGCCCGGAACGGTATTGTAATCCACATGACCGCCCTGCCCGGCCAGCATTTCGACACAGGCAACGCCATCTTCTTCGGCCTTATGCGCCAGCATCGGTCCCGGTACGCAATCGCCAATCGCATAGACGCCATCCACAGTGGTCTGAAAATTACCGTCCACTTCAATAAAACCGCGCGGGTCAAGGGCCACCCCTAAATCTTCCAACCCCAACCCGCGCGTCACCGGGCGGCGTCCGACGGCGATCAGGACCTTGTCGGCCTCGATCACCTCTTCCTTGTCTTTGCCGACCCGATCCATAATCAACGTCAACCCGGCTTTGGACTTAGCCACGGTTTTCAATGCGCGACCCAGCTGGAATTTGAGGCCACGCTTTGTCAGGGCGCGCTGCGCGAGCTTCGCGATCTCGCCATCGATGCCAGGCAGTACGCGGTCGAGATATTCCACAACCGTGACCTTCGCACCCAACCGCGCCCAGACCTGCCCGAGTTCAAGCCCAATCACGCCCGCACCAACAACAACCAGATGTTCCGGCACGTTTTCCAACGCAATTGCGCCGGTCGAGCTCAGGACGTCCTGCTCGTCTATTTCGATCCCGCCCAGCGGCGTCGGTTCCGAGCCCGTCGCGATCAGGATGTTTTTGGCCCCAAGGACCTCATCGCCAACCCTGACCTGCCCGGCCGCAGGAATGCTGGCCCAGCCTTCGATCAGTTCAACCCCGTTTTTCTTGAACAGAAACGCGATGCCTTTGGTCAGATCACCGACGATCTTGTCCTTGCGCCCCATCATCGCCGCCACATCGATGCTGGCCCCCTCGACCGCAATACCGTGGGAGGAGAGATGTGCAAATTCGGCATATTTGGCCGAGGAGGTCAGCAACGCTTTGGAGGGTATGCACCCCACATTCAGACAGGTCCCGCCCAGCGCGCCGCGCCCTTCGACGCAGGCGACTTTCATGCCCAGCTGGGCCGCGCGGATGGCAGCCACATAGCCGCCCGGCCCGCCCCCGATAACGATGAGATCGTAGGTGGTCATTAGGTGTTCTCTCAGTAAATCGGGTGGCTTGCGCACAGGGCGCGAACTTTTTCGCGAGTTTCTTTTTCGACCGCTTCGTCGCCCTCCGGCGACTGCGCGAGGGCGTCCAGCACGTCACCGATCAGATGGCCGATCTGCTGGAACTCTTCAGGTCCGAAACCACGGCTGCAGCCGGCTGCAGTGCCAAGACGAATACCGCTTGTGATGGTGGGTTTCTCCGGATCACCTGGTACGCTGTTCTTGTTGCAGGTGAAACCGGCGCGTTCCAGCGCGGCTTCGGCGTCCTTTCCGGTTACGCCAATCGGGCGCAGATCCACCAGCATCAGATGGTTCTCGGTTCCGCCCGAAACGATGTCACATCCCCGCGACATCATCACATTCGCCAGGGCCGAGGCGCTGTCGACAACACGCTGCATGTATTCTTTGAATTCCGGTTTCAGTGCTTCACCGAATGCCACAGCCTTACCTGCGATCACATGCATCAGCGGGCCACCCTGAAGCCCTGGGAAAACGGCGGAATTCATCTTTTTCGCCAAAGCTTCGTCGTTTGTCAGGATGATCCCGCCACGGGGACCGCGCAGTGTTTTATGCGTGGTTGACGTCACAACATGCGCATGACCGACAGGTGAAGGATGCAAGCCGGTTGCGACCAGTCCGGCGATATGCGCCATATCCGCCAGCAGCCATGCACCAACCTCGTCCGCAATGGTGCGAAAGCGGGCAAAGTCGATTTTTTGAGAATAGGCAGATGCACCCGCGATGATCAGTTTGGGTTTTTCGGCTTTGGCCAGTTCTTCAACCTGATCATAATCGATCAGACCTGCATCCGTCAGCCCATACTGGATCGGGCGGAACCACTTGCCGGATTGGGCAGGCTTCGCACCATGGGTCAGGTGCCCACCGGCATCCAGCGACATGCCGAGGATCGTGTCGCCCGGGCTCAGAAGTGCCAGCTTGACCGCTCCGTTAGCCTGCGCGCCCGAGTGCGGCTGGACGTTGGCATAGTCGCAGCCAAACAGTTTCTTGAGACGCTCGATGGCCTCGACCTCGACCTCGTCGACATATTCGCAACCACCGTAATAACGGCGACCCGGATAGCCTTCTGCGTATTTGTTCGTCAAAACAGAACCCTGCGCGTCGATCACGGCCTGTGAGACGATGTTCTCGGATGCGATCAGTTCGATCTGTTCCGCCTGGCGCTTGCCCTCACGCGAAATCGACGCGGCAATGACCGGATCAGCCTCAGTCAGCGGCGTTTTGAACATGGTCTCCTCCATCTGAACCGAATCCTCAGTACGAAATTTTGTTTCCTATAGTGGAAATCATACACGCAAAGCAACACAAATCTCTAAAATGTGAAGTTGTATCCAAAAGGGGATTTTTGTAACCTTCGATAAAACAGGGGGATTATGCGTGACGGAAGAAAATCAAACGGAGGTTTCCGGGCCGGAAGAACACGATGGCGCCGCCTTGGGGCGATCCATCCGGGACGCGCGACGCGCCAAGGGCTGGACGTTGGAGGAAGCTGGGCGCGCCGCCGGGATAGGGCGTTCGACCTTGTCCAAGATCGAGAACAATCAGACCCGGCCGAGCTTCGACATCGTCCGCCGTCTGACACAAGCACTGGATATGAACACGCCCCAGCTGTTTTTGCAGTCCGGGCAATCAGGGATATCGGGAAGGCGAGACTTCACTCCGAAGGGCGCGGGCGAAACCCGACAAACGCCAACCTATGTGCATGAGTTGCTGTGCTCGGAACTGACCAGCAAACGGATGCTGCCCTACATTGCCACGATCAAGGCACGAGATGTTTCCGAATTTGAGACCTGGATCAGGCACTCGGGCGAGGAGTTCATGTATGTTCTGAGCGGTGAGCTGATCTTTATCTCGGAACATTATCGGCCGCTGCCGATGAAGGCGGGCGACGCGCTATATTACGACAGCGGGATGGGGCACGGCTGCATATCGACCAGCAAAGAAGATGCACAGGTGCTGTGGGTGTCGTTGGAATAGCGGTCAGCGATCAACCTATCCGCCAGAATATTGCGACGAATAGTAAAACGCGATCGCCTGGGTTCTGTTTTTCACCGACAGTTTTTCGTAAATGTTCGACAGGTGAAACTTGACCGTATTCGTCGAAATCTGAAGCTCTTTGGACAGGTCGCGGTTCGACATCCCCTTGGCCAGCGCCTCAAGAATTGTGCGTTCCTTGCGCGACAAGCTTTGGATCGGGTCCTGTTGCATCTTCCGAACGTCGATGAACGGAAACACCATTTTGCCCGCCGCCACATCGGCACAGGTTTCCAGCAAGACTTCGACCTCACCGGACCGGGCGGCAAATCCCGCGGCGCCTGCCTGCATCGCCAGCCGCGGGATGTCACCTGCCGTATCGCCGTAGACGACAAAACGGGGCGCATTGGCCTGTTCGCGCAACACTTCGATCAGCTTGGCCGCGCCCAATACCGGAAGATTCCAGTCCACCACACCAACCTGAACCGGGACTCGCATAACCGTTCCAAGAAACCCTTCGGCGGTGGCTGATGTCGCGACGAGAGAGAATCGCGGGTCGCGTTCGAAGATTTCGGACATCGCCGAAAGAACCAGCGGGTTACTGTCGGCCAACATGACATCGATCGGGGGTTTGGCGGCATCAACCAACTGATTTCTCCCTTATTTTCCAAAAAACTACCCATTTTGGCGGGGTGCTTTTCGGTATACATCGGTATTTTTACCACTATGGGTAGGTTATTTCCCATACTAATAGCCATCCTAAAGCAGTAGTAAGTTACGTTGCGCGATCTGGCAAGTCTCGGTTTTCTGTCTGCCAACGTAACACAACGGGCCACGGCCCAGACCAACAGCCGAGGATGTCAAACCATGACTTTTCAGATTTTCCCTCCGCTCGAGATTCCCGAGACTCTCGCTGCCGGTCCGGGACCGGGCAATACCGACGCCCGCGTTCTGCGCGCCTTTGCCAGCGCCGGTGTCGCGGACCACATGCAGGGCGATGTCCTTAGGGGCATGGTCGAATGCAAACACATGCTGCGGAAGATCTGGGGCACCGAGAATGCCTATACCTTCGCGGTTGCCGGCACCGGATGGAGCGCGCTGGACACCATGTTTTCCGCCGTCATGCCCGGTGACAGGGTCGTTGCCTTCACCAACGGCACATTTTCCGGCATCGATGCGCTGACCCTGCGCATCAAGGCCGCGACTCCCGAAGAGCATTCCGCCAACCCGCTTGACCCTCAGGCCGCCAGCGTCACGGTGATCGAGGTTCCGCATGGCCAGCCCGTGACCGGAGAAGTGGTTGAGGCCGCTTTAGCTCAGCACAAACCGAAATGGGCCTTCATGGCGCATTGGGAAACCGGATCAGGTCGTGTCAATGACCTGCGCGGCTTCTCGGATGCCTGCGAGAGTCACGGTGCATTAGGCCTGATCGACGCCGTTTCGTCACTGGGGGCCGATGATTTTTCGATCGACGACTACCCCGGAATCGCTGGTTGGGCCTCGTGCCCGCAGAAAGGCCTGTGCTGCCTGCCCCTGACCTACGCGCCGGTCAGCTTCACGGACGCCTATATCGAGTCCCTGAAAACCTCGGGTGCATATACCTATGTGCACAATCCGATTTTCGAAGCCCGCCACTGGGGCATCGTCGACGGGAAAGACGTGGAAAAAGGCACCTACCACCGGACACATTCCGGATATGCCGTCGCTGCGTTCCACGAATCCCTGCGCCTGACGCTGATGGAAGGCCTGGCGAAACGGTCACAGTCTTACCGGACCCACGAAAAGGTTCTGCGCGACGCCGTGACCGAAATGGGGTGCGAAGTGACCTCGGACATGCCCAGCCTCGTGGTCCTGAACCTGCCGCCGGAACTGGCGGGTCGCGAGATGGAGCTGGTTCAGAACTGCCGCGCCCGGGGCTTCGGCATCTGGCCAACGCTCAGCGCGCCCGTTCAGGTGCGCATCGGCATCCTCAATCAATTGAACCGGGAGGCGGTCAGCCGGATCGTGCGCCTGTTCGCCGAGGCCCTGCGCGAGCTGGGCGGAACTGTCGATCAGGAAGCCATCGAGGCTTTGCTGGAAAGCCGTTACGGCACTTCAATCGCTGCATAAACAGGAGCGGATCAGATGGATATCCACGAATACCAGGCGAAGGAAATCCTTGCCAATTTCGGCGTCGATGTGCCGTCGGGTGCATTGGCCTACAGCCCCGAACAGGCGGCTTATCGCGCCCGCGAACTTGGCGGTGACAAATGGATCGTCAAGGCTCAGGTCCACGCAGGCGGTCGCGGCAAGGCCGGTGGTGTCAAGCTGTGCAACACCGAGCATGAAATCTACGAGGCCTGCGATGACCTGTTCGGCCGCAAACTGGTTACACATCAGACCGGGCCGGAAGGCAAAGGCATCTACCGCGTCTATGTCGAATCCGCCGTGCCTATTGATCGCGAGATCTATCTTGGCTTCGTGCTCGATCGTTCCAGCCAGCGGGTCATGATCGTGGCCTCGTCGGAAGGCGGAATGGAGATCGAGGATATCTCGGCCGAACGACCCGACAGCATCGTCCGGTCGATTGTCGAACCGGCGGTTGGCTTGCAGGAATTCCAGGCACGTGAAATTGCGTTCAAGCTGGGGCTGGAACCCAAGCTGATCCAGCAGATGGTTCGTACCCTGCAAGGCTGCTATTCGGCCTTCAGCGATCTGGACGCCACCATGGTCGAGATAAATCCGCTGGTCATCACCGGCGACGACCGTGTCCTGGCCCTGGACGCCAAGATGAGCTTTGACGACAACGCCATGTTCCGTCACCCGCAGATCGCCGAGCTGCGCGACAAAAGCCAGGAAGACCCGCGCGAAAGCCGCGCGGCGGACCGGGGCCTGTCTTATGTCGGACTGGACGGCAATATCGGCTGCATCGTGAACGGTGCCGGTCTGGCGATGGCGACGATGGATACGATCAAACTGGCCGGGGGCGAGCCCGCCAACTTTCTCGATATCGGCGGCGGAGCCTCACCAGAACGTGTGGCCAAGGCGTTCCGGCTGGTTCTGTCGGATGAAAATGTGCAGGCGATCCTGGTCAACATTTTCGCCGGCATCAACCGCTGCGACTGGGTTGCCGAAGGCGTCGTTCAGGCGCTGAAGGAACTGGACATCGACATCCCGGTTGTCGTGCGACTGGCCGGCACCAATGTCGAAGAGGGGCAGAAAATTCTTGCGAAATCGGGCCTGCCGATCATTCGCGCGACGACGCTTATGGAAGCCGCCGAACGCGCCGTCGGCGCATGGAAAAACGACCTTACTCAAGGCACCAAGATGAGGGCTGTGTAATGAGCATTCTTCTCGATCGTGACTCGCGCGTTATCGTGCAGGGCATCACCGGGCGCATGGCCCGGTTCCACACCAAGGACATGCTGAACTACGGCACCAATGTCGTGGGCGGTGTCGTGCCTGGAAAAGGCGGCGAAACCGTCGAAGGCGTGCCGGTCTTTGACACGGTCAAACAGGCTGTCGAAGCCACCGGGGCGGATGCCAGCCTTGTGTTCGTGCCGCCGCCGTTCGCAGCAGATTCGATCATGGAAGCGGCGGATGCCGGTATCCGTTACTGCGTCTGCATCACCGACGGTATTCCGGCGCAGGATATGATCCGGGTCAAGCGGTACATGTATCGCTATCCACGGGACAAGCGCATGGTTCTTACCGGGCCGAACTGCGCGGGCACGATCTCTCCCGGTAAGGCACTGCTAGGGATCATGCCGGGACACATCTACCTGCCCGGGCATGTGGGAATCATTGGCCGCTCAGGCACGCTGGGCTATGAGGCTGCGGCTCAGCTGAAAGAGCGCGGGCTTGGCGTTTCGACCAGCGTCGGGATCGGTGGCGACCCGATCAACGGGTCGTCCTTCAAGGACATCCTGCAGCGGTTCGAAGAGGACGAGGACACCCATGTCATCGCGATGATCGGCGAAATCGGTGGCCCGCAGGAAGCCGAAGCCGCTGAATACATCCGCGATCACGTCACCAAGCCGGTAGTCGCCTATGTGGCAGGTCTGACCGCACCCAAAGGCCGAACCATGGGCCACGCGGGCGCAATCATCTCGGCCTTTGGCGAAAGCGCCAGCGAGAAGGTCGAGATCCTGTCCGCCGCCGGTGTGACCGTGGCTGAAAACCCGGCTGTCATCGGCGAAACCATTGCCCGCGTGATGGAGGCTGCGTGATGGTCAAACCCTCGGTCCTTGTTACCCGTCGCTGGCCTGCCGCCGTCGAGGCGCAACTGGCCGAGAACTATAACGCCGTACTGAACACCGGGGACAAACCCATGTCCCCGGCCGAAATCCGGCAAGCGCTGAAGTCCTATGACGCTGTGCTGCCAACGGTCACGGACACGCTGAGCGCGGAAGCTTTGGATGTGCCTAGCGCGCAGACAAAGATCCTCGCCAATTATGGTGTCGGCTACAGTCATATCTGCGAGCCGTCGGCACGCGGGCTGGGCATGACGGTGACAAACACGCCTGACGTGCTGTCCGAATGCACCGCCGATATCGCCATGACGCTGCTGCTGATGGTGGCACGTCGGGCGGGTGAGGGCGAGCGCGAGCTGCGCGCCGGCAACTGGACCGGCTGGCGACCCACGCACCTGATCGGCACCAAGGTCAGCGGCAAAACGCTGGGCATCATCGGCTACGGCCGTATTGGGCAAGAGATGGCCCGCCGCGCCCATCACGGGTTCGGCATGGACATACTTGTATACAACCGCAGCCACGTGGCCCCGGACGTTCTGGCCCAGTGCAACGCAAAGCAAGTAGACACAATCGACGAGTTATTACCACAGTGCGATTTCGTGTCGCTCCATTGTCCCGGTGGTGCTGCAAACCGGCACCTTATCAACTCGCGCAGGTTGGGCCTGATGAAGCCCGATGCCTTTCTGATCAACACTGCACGCGGTGAGGTGATCGACGAATGGGCGCTGATCCAAGCCCTGATGTTCGACATGATCGGCGGCGCGGCACTGGACGTCTTCGATGGGGAACCCCGCATCAGCCCGGACCTTTTGCAATGCGACAACCTCGTGATGCTGCCGCATCTGGGCAGCGCCACAAAAGAGGCACGCGAGGCGATGGGGTTCCGTGTGCTCGACAACCTGAGTGACTTTTTCGAAGGCCGCGAACCACGTGACCGTGTGATCTGAGACTCATTTGAAACATCAGCCAATGCATCCAAGGCAGCCGCATCGGCCTTTCTCAACGGAGATATGAACCATGAATGCTCCCCACCGTTCCGACGGTTTTTTCACCCAGTCCCTTGCCGAGCGTGACCCCGAGCTGTTCGGCTCGATCACATCCGAGCTGGGCCGCCAGCGCGACGAGATCGAGCTGATTGCCTCGGAAAACATCGTCTCCTCCGCCGTGATGGAGGCGCAGGGCTCGGTGATGACCAACAAATACGCCGAAGGCTATCCCGGTCGGCGCTATTATGGCGGCTGCCAGTTCGTCGACATCGCCGAAAACCTGGCCATCGACCGCGCCACGCAGCTGTTTGGTTGTGGCTTTGCCAACGTGCAGCCGAACTCGGGCAGCCAGGCCAACCAGGGTGTGTTCCAGGCGCTGATCAAACCCGGCGACACCATTCTGGGCATGAGCCTCGATGCGGGCGGCCACCTGACGCACGGCGCCCGCCCGAACCAGTCGGGCAAGTGGTTCAACGCGGTGCAGTACGGCGTCCGCAAGGAAGACAACATGCTCGACTACGATCAGGTCGAGGCGCTGGCGAAAGAACATTCCCCCAAGCTGATCATCGCGGGCGGCTCTGCCATCCCGCGCCAGATCGACTTTGCCCGCATGCGTCAGATCGCCGACATGGTTGGCGCCTATCTGCACGTGGACATGGCGCATTTCGCCGGTCTGGTGGCCGCAGGCGAGCACCCCAGCCCCTTCCCGCATGCGCATGTGGCGACGACGACCACCCACAAGACCCTGCGTGGTCCGCGTGGCGGCATGATCCTGACCAATGATGAAGATATCGCCAAGAAAGTGAACTCGGCGATCTTCCCCGGCATTCAGGGCGGTCCGCTGATGCATGTGATCGCGGCCAAGGCGGTGGCCTTCGGCGAAGCGCTGCAGCCTTCGTACAAGGACTACATCAAGCAGGTCGTGACCAACGCGCAGGCGCTGTCGGATCAGCTGATCAGAGGCGGTCTGGACACGGTGACCCACGGCACCGACACCCACGTCGTGCTGGTCGACCTGCGCCCCAAGGGCGTCAAGGGCAACGCGACCGAGAAGGCTCTGGGCCGGGCGCATATCACCTGCAACAAGAACGGTGTGCCGTTCGACCCCGAAAAGCCGACCATCACCAGCGGCATCCGCCTGGGCTCGCCCGCCGGCACCACCCGCGGCTTTGGTGAGGTCGAGTTCCGCCAGATCGCCGACTGGATCATCGAGGTGGTCGACGGCCTGGCCGCCAATGGCGAAGACGGCAACGGTGCCGTCGAGGCCAAGGTCAAGGCCGAAGTCGCCGAGCTCTGCAAGCGCTTCCCGATCTACCCGAACCTGTAATCTATTCGGCAAAAAGCTGAAAACGGCGTCCAGATCAGGCGCCGTTTCTTATTTTGTTGAGCGCATTCTTCACCTAAGTGGTCAGATGAAATCTTGCCAACGCAGGATCACAAGAAACACAGTCGCAAGAGCCAGTAAACCGAGCGCCATTGAGCCGAGAATACTCAGAAACAGGCCCCAACGGCGATCCGCAAGATTGATGGAATTCAGGTGGGACTGCACCTCATCCGACGCTTTCTGAAGTGCAGGGGTATCCAGAATCAACCTCAGCTTTGGGTGTTCGACCATTGGCTCGGCACTGGCGAGCACCAAAGCCTGTTTGTAGACCTTGCGCGGTAGTCGCCGCTTTGCCCGCCGAACGGATGCAGCCAGCGTTTTGTCGCGCACGCCGAGCTTTTTGCGCAGCAACTGGATCGTCTCGGATATCCGGGATTGGATTTCGGTTTCCTGCGACATGAGCCCTCCTGAACGGGCAATGTAGCTGTGGGTGGGGCGGGGGACAATGGGGCTGGTTACTCCGCCCGGTGAAAGGTATCACGGCAATATGCTGAACACGATCATTCACGGCACGCCGACACAGAAACCGCCATTGTTGATTGCTCATGGCTTGTATGGCTCGGCCCGGAACTGGGGCGTCATTGCCCGCAGGCTTTCAGATGAGCGGCAAGTGATCGCCGTGGACATGCGCAATCATGCCTACAGTTTTTGGGACAGTCATCATGATTATCCCCATCTCGCCAACGATCTGGCCGAAGTGATTGAGAGTATTGGCGGTCAGGCAGATGTCGTCGGGCATTCCATGGGGGGCAAAGCCGCAATGGTATTGGCCCTTCAACATGGTGAAATGGTGCGCAAGCTTGTTGTCGCCGACATCGCGCCCGTTTCCTACGGCCATAGCCAAATCCAATTCATCGAAGCGATGCGTGCCGTTGATATGTCACGTGTCGAAAGACGATCGGATGCGCAGGAACAGTTGTCCGAACTGGGTGTCGACACAGCACTGCAGAGCTTTTTCACGCAATCGCTGGATACCGAAAAAAGGAAATGGCGTCTTAATCTGGATGTTCTGGCCGAAGAAATGCCCAAAATCATGGGCTTTCCGGACATCTCATCCTCCTGGGACGGTCCGGCACTGTTTCTGTCCGGGGCCGCATCTGACTATGTGCTGCCCGAACATCGAGACCGCATTCGCAGCCTTTTCCCATCCGCCAAGTTTGCCAAGATCCCCGGCGCCGGTCATTGGCTGCATGCCGAAAAACCGCGAGAGTTCGAGGCTGCGGTCCGGGCATTCCTGAATGCCTGACTACGCGGCGTCTTGATACAGGCGCTTTGCCACCAGCCAGGATACCGGCGCAGCCACAACAGCCCCTACCGCGGCTGCCGCAAGAATGGCCATGGCTGAAACCATACCAGCCGACAAAACGGCGATTACGGCGGTCCCTGCCGTGGCGGTAGCGATCAAAGAGTACAACATGGCGGCAAGGCGAAACATGTCAGTCGTCCTATCCGGTGGCAATTGAGATTCACATAGCAACAACTGAATGCAACTTCCTTGATCTGCATCAGATCAAAGGGTTACATCCCCGAATCCACCGGACCGACCACCTTGCCACCGCCATTTACCCAATCCGCGAAACCGCCGAGGTTGTAGACCTGTTCATACCCCATTTCCCTGAGCAGCTTACCCGCCAGTGCGGCACGCCCGCCCGAGGCACAATGCAGGATTATCGGGCGATCCTTGCGCAGTTCTGCGTCGTACGAGGGCAATTCCGGGTCAGCGCGAAACTCCAGCATCCCACGCGGGATATGATGCGCCCCAACAGCGCGTCCGGCTCGTTCCAACTCGGGTGCATCGCGCACATCCAACAGCAGTGCGCCCTGCTCCAGCAGGTTTTTCGCCCGATTCACGTCGATGCGTTCGACCACGGCGTTTGCAGCCTCGAGCATAGTTTTTACCGTCAGCGGCATGAGCATTCCTCCAGTTCTGATCTGGCCAGAGGTTAACATGCAATTTTTCGAAGATGTAGCCGTGTCGGGGCCGATCGCACGAACGTCAGTGTTCCCGAAACGCACGGGACATGCTGTCGACCACGGGTTTGGCGATATAGGCCGCAAAAGTCCTCTCTTCTGTCTGGATCATGATCTCGGCTGGCATTCCCGGGGTCGGGACAAAACCGCGAACACGTTCGATTTCGTCGGCTGTCAGGGAAATACGCGCCAGATAGACCTCTTGCGGAACACCGGCCGAATCCTCGAGCAACGCGTCGGCCGAGACGTAAAAGACTTCGCCGCTCAGCACCGGTGTGGTGCGTTGATTAAGGGCCACCAGACGCACCGTTGCGGATTGCCCGGTTACTACGCTGTCAATTTCAGTGCGCGGTATCTGCGCTTCGATGATCAGTGGCGCATCGGCTGGCAGGATTTCTGCGATAGGTTCACCGGTTTCGATAACACCGCCCGGCGTATGGTGATGCAGACGAACGACCGTTCCGGTCACAGGCGCACGCACAACGGCGCGGTCCAGAACGCTGCGCGCCTGACGCGCTTTTTCACGCACGCTTTCCAGATCAGCCTCAATCACGCCCAATTCGTCCAACGCGGCTTCACGATAGGCAGATCGGGTTCGCGAAATCTGTTCCTCGTACTTCAAAAGCATCTGGTTGACTTCAGCCGTTTCGGCCTGCAAACGCGCCAGTTGGCCTTCGGCCTCGGCCTGAACCCGGCGGATCGTGTTCAGATCACCTTTGCGCACTAACCCTTTTTCGAACAAGGATTGTTTCGTGTCGAACTCTTCCTGAAGAATATCCGACCGGCGTTTCATGCTGATCAGCTGTGCTTCAAACCCCGATGCGCGTATCCTCAGCGCCTCCATGTTGCGTTCCAGCAGAGCGATGTCGTTCAGCAAAGTTTTGCGCGACACGTCAAAACTGAGCTTCTGACTGTCGAGAATGGTCATTACTTCGACATCGCTCGACGCTTCGATCAGAGCGGGCGAGAAAGTCAGTTGCTCTTTTTCGCTGTGTTCGGCCAACAGGCGTTCGGTCATGGCCTGCAAGCGAATCTTGCGGATGAACAATTCGCGCTCATTGGCTTGTGCAGAAGTCTGGTCCAGCGTCATCAGAACCTGACCGGCTTCAACCGCCGCGCCTTCCAGCACCAGGATTTCCTCGATAATCCCGCCCTCAAGATGCTGCACGATCTTGTTTCGCCCGGTGGCGACAAAGCTACCCTGGGCGATAACCGCAGCGGCCAGCGGAGCACTGAACGACCACACGCCAAAGCCACCAAAACATACAATCAACATCAGAATTCCAATGACGATCAGCTTGTTGATCGAGCGTGGGACCTCGGAATACCAAAGGGTCGGGTCATCGGTTCGAGCCAGGTCGTTCATCACATCCCCCTACCTTTGCAACTCGGGCTTACGTCGGTGGCCGCTGAGTTCCTGCAAGACCTGATCGCGCTGACCGAACAGTGCAACGCGGCCATCCGTCAGCAGCATGATCTTGTCCACCACATTCAGCAGCGTGGGTTTTTGCGTGATCACGACGACCGTGATTTTGCTTTCCCGCGCTTGTTCGATCGCCCGCGCCAACGCCTTGTCCCCTGCCACATCCAGGTTCGAGTTTGGCTCATCCAGAACCACCATTCGGGGGTTGCCAAAAAAGGCCCGCGCCAGTGCGATACGTTGCTTTTGCCCGCCGGACAGCGGCGCGCCGTCTGCGGCCACTACGGTTTCATATCCTTGCGGCAGTGTAGCGATCATATTGTGCACATCGGCCAGAACCGCAGCATCGTGGATTTGCTCGTCAGTCACATCAGCCCGCATACGGCCGATATTGTCCTTGATGGTTCCGGGAAACAGCTGCACATCCTGCGGCAGGTACCCGATGCTTTCCCCGAATTGGCGAGGATCCCAGTTGCGGATATCCATCAGATCCAACCGCACGCTGCCGGATGTCGGCAGAACCGAACCGACCAACGATTTTCCCAGCGTTGTCTTGCCTGCGCCGGAGTTGCCGATGATAGCCAGCGTTTCACCCGGATTGAGCGAAAAATTAATGCCGTTCAGAACCACCCGCTTGGTGCCGCCGGGAACGTAAAGCAGACGCTCCACATCCAGCCGGCCTTCTGGGCGCGGCAGGCGCAGCTTCTCAAACTGCAGCGCAGAGTTGGAGAGCAGCGCCTTGATGCGGCCAAAAGCGCCACGCGTCAGCAGGAAGTTGTTCCAGCCTTCGATCGACCCTTCGATCGGCGCAAATGCGCGGCCCGCGATAATCGAGGCCGCGATGACCATACCGCCGGTAATCTCGCCTTGCAGGGCCAGATAAGCCCCCCAACCCAAAATCCCGATCTGCGTCAGCAGACGCACTGCCCGTGATATTGCGGCGAAGATCACGTTGCGATCCTGCGCGCGCACCTGCCACGTCAGGGATTGTGCCGTATCGCGCCCCCAGATGCGTACCGCCTCGGGGATCATCGCCAAAGCGTTTATGATCTGACTGTTGCGCGACATCGAATCCAGATGCTGGTTTGCCATCGATTGCGCCCGATTGGCATTGGCAAACGGCTTCGCAGTCATTTTCTGGTTGATCAGGGCGATAATCATCAAAAGCAGCGCAGTAACCACAACGATCATTCCAAGCTGCGGATGCACCAAAAAGATCATCAGGATGAACATCGGCGCAAAGGGAACATCCAGGAACGAGATCAGAGTACCCGAGACAAGAAAACCTCTTACTTGCTGCAAATCGCCCAGTGTCTGGTATTCGCGGCCGTTCCCATGCAACGAGGCATGCGCGGCTGCACTCAATACCGGTGCGCCAAGACGTGCGGCAACCTCGACAGCTGTGCGCATCAGCATGAAACGGCGCACCGCATCGAACGCTGATTGGAAGATTACGGCCCCGGCTACGATTGCCGTCAACATGATCAGCGTATCCAGTGACCGGCTGGTCAGTACTCGGTCGCTGATCTGGAACAGGTAAATCGGGATCGAGAGGATCAGAATATTCGTGGCGCAAGTCAGCAACAGAACGAATGAAAGGTTACGCCAGATTGCGCGTAGAGACGTGCGAAGCGTTTTCTGAAAATCCTCGGGCGGAGTGCGTTTGTGGAATGTCTGGGGTGGCCCTTTACCGTCACCGCCGCCGGATTCCGGTCGCAACAACGGCTGATTAGCCTTGGCCTCGATCGTGGCGCCCATGCGATCTCCGCCGTCCGACGGCGCAGAGGGGGTCATACGCGCAGTCGACTGGTCGGTGGTATCACGATCCAAGGTATCGGCGTTGGCCACCCCTTCGCCGCTGTCCACGCCGGAATTGTCGGTGGCAGGTTGCGGCTGCGCACGCTGTTGGGGAGGTTCGGCGCGCACTTGATGTTCTGAGGCTTGCGGTGGTTGCTCTTTCATGCCGGCAGGGTCGACCTTTGGCGATTGCGGAGGTTGCACCGCCTGTCCGGCCTCTTCAGCTTTCACCGCCTTGGTATTTTCGCCGGTCAGCGTGGTCGTGGTTGAATCCTGATCGGCGTCCGGCACACGCATTTCCCCGGTCAAAAGAAGCTCTCTGTCTGCCGCCGGTGCTTTCGCCGGCTTTATGGATAGCGATTCAATGCGGGGCTTCTTGGTATTCGCCTGTGCGCCTCCGTTTCGGTCCAGCGGGCTGGAGTAACGGGTGCGGCGTGACGAAAAACAAATCGACATGAATAAACCTTTGAGTCACTCGTAACATTTACGGAAATCAGGCCAGCATGGTCTGCAGGCCATCGACTGAGTTCGCTGTCTCGGACGGGGTCAAATCCGGACCGTTCTGATCTACGCCCGCCTGAGCACCCGTCTGGTTTGGGTCATCCATCAGGAAGGCAATCGCTTCGTTGGCAAGCTCCGAACCGGTGTCGGCCTGGGGCGAGTCGATCAGGCTGGCCTGATGAATCAAGAGATCCGAATAGGTTCCGTTTGCCGCCATAACCGTCGAGTCCACTCCGGACTTGGTAATGTTGGCCGCGTTCAGCATCGCATTGCTGCCCGCGATCACTTCGGTCTGGGCGGCATTTGGCCCGCTCAGATGAATATCGTCCTGATCTGACAGCTTGGTAACTTGGTCAACGATATTAAGCTGCAACAGGTCGCCGTCGATCTTGAGCACACGCATCTGCTCCATGCCGGCGAACATCGGATCGTTCAGCAATGCATCCTCAAGAGCAGCAAGATCCGCTTTGGCAATCGCCATCGCGTCAGATATTTCTTTCTGAACGGCACCCTCGATATCCTGGCCAAGTGTGGTCAATGACGCCTGGTTCATCAGCAGGTTATCGTCGGCACCGCGCGCAGGTCCGGGCATTCCGCCGGTAACCACATCATCATCGGCCAGGACAAGGGTCTGAAACAGCATGTCGACGGAAATCATGTCGCCGGCAATCATGATGAGGTCATAATAGCTGCCCAACTGCACGATATCCGTCACGTTGACCAACTGGTTCGCGCCCATCGTATAAAGAGTTGAGGCGGCGGTTATTTCGGTCTGAATGTGGTCGATATCGGTGGCGTCAATCGTTTGCTGGATAAAGTTCGACACGATCAGATCAGTCTGAATCCAGTCAATATGAATTTGCGACGGCTGGCCGCCGGGATTGGTTGTGGCGTCCAACCAAGGTGCCGCTTTCGCCTCGGTCTTGATTTCAGAGGACTGGACGACATTTGTTCCTGATCCGGAGCCGGGGATGCCCTGGTCGTGATCCGAGACTACTGCAACCTGACTGATCATGGTCAGATTGACCGCCTGACCACCGACCGCGATGAACGGGGCGTCCACCCATGCAATGGTCGCAGCCACCTCGTTAATCGCAAGGTTCCCACCGGTGACCACGGTGTGCCCGTCCGCAAATTCCGGATCTTTACTTTGATCCCACTCAGCGGGAGTCATTTCTGGCCCCGCATCTTCGCTTTCGGGATCATCGGGCTGATGATACGCGGGAAGCAGATCGCTCCATTGCGGGGCCTCATCAACACGCTGCCCGTTCACAATGATGCCAACCGCGTCATCGCCGTGGAACTGGTAGATGGTTACTCCTTCCACTTCAGCCGTAATCGGCGACAGCATTTTCTGGGCCAACGCTTCGACGTACTCTACGGAAAGATAGTCCGATATCGAAAACGACGGCGCGGATAATGCGTGCAAGGACAAGGCCGTATCCAACATGGCTTCGGCCTGCGCCATCAAAGTTTCGGCGTCGCGGAAATCACCCGAACCTAACGTGTCATTGTCGCGCATGAACAGGGTCTGGAATGTGTAGGTAACGGCCGATCCGATTAAATCTGTCACGATCTGGGGTTGCAGGATGACAATAGCCTGCTCCGCAGACACAATCGGCTCAACCTCTGGCAACTGGATTTCTGGCAGGTACGGCAGTCCCACAGAGATCAAAGGCCCCGCACCCACGCCTTCGGTCGGCGGAGGCGAATCCGGATCGGTCGGAGGAGATGGAAGCCGGTACGGAAGCGGGTCATATTTTCCGGGATCAAGGTCCAATTCCGCCTTAACCCTGATAGCCGATGGATCTTCCAGCTCATCAAGCTCGAACTTGCGCCGCAGCGCAGTGAATTCTTCGTATTGATCCCTCAGGCGGGCTTGTTCAATCGTAAGGTTAAAGGTTCCGATAAAATGGGCAATCGTTTCCGTAACACTGTCGAGAGACATCTGAATGATCCCTATCTCCCTCACCGGCCAGAAATTTCCGGATCTGGGTTCGCTGTGCCGGGGCCGACAGTCCGGCCCCGGCGATTAGTTAAAACACGGAGGCCGAAAATGCGGCCTCCGAAACTGGTTTTAGACGTCAGTATCGTCGCTTGCGTAAGACGAAGACATTGCTCCGCCAACCATTGTCGTATCGACCGAATTGCCAAGTACGTTGGCACCCATGATGATCGACTGGTTGAAGGCCGACGTGTCGACCACGGCCGCTGCCGAGGCATAGGACTCACCGGTCACGATGCCGTCACCGCCATTGTTCGAGCCCCAGTTGCCGCCATTGCCGCCAGCACCGCCAGCGCCTGAATAGGCACCTGCTGCGCTACCGCCGGTAACAGTTGCACCCATGGTGTCGCCAGACATGCCGGTTCCAGTGGACGAACCGCTGGTTCCGCCGGTCGACGAAGCCATACCTCCGGCGCCGCCCGCACCCGAGCTTGCCGCGCCAGTGGCGCTGCCCGACCCGGTCGAAGTGGCGTCGTTGTCGCTGTTGGCCGATCCGCCATACCCGGCGATGGCTTCAGCAAGGCTGTCGGCTGTGCCGGTCGTCGCCGAGTCGCCCATGACGTCGGCACCACCACCCGCACCAGCGGTATTGGCCGCATCGGCCGAACCCGCACCGCTACCGGTCGAAGTCGAGGTCGGTGTGGTTGTACCACCGGCACCCGCCACGCCATCAGCCATCGACGAGCCGGATCCCGATCCGGTTGCCGAGCCAGTCGCGGAGTTGGAGCCACCGGCGCCGCCATCCGTGTCCGTTGCTTGCGAGTTGCTGGCTGCACCATTCACATCGCCAGGACTCTGATCGATGTCTGGACCGCTGGTAGACTGATCACCAACACCCTGGGACGTCGACTCTGCCGAAGACGTTCCGCCAGTACCGGCACCACCAGTACCGGTTCCACCGGTGCCGTCGCCGCCGGTTCCGTCGCCACCAGTGCCGTCACCACCGGTTCCGTCGCCGCCTTCACCGGCTTCGGCATCAAATCCGGCGATTTCTTCCTGCAGGGCCATGATGGCCGCCTCGACTAGTGCCGAGAATCCACCTTCGCCATTGCCGCCGGTGCCGTCGCCACCGGTGCCATCACCGCCAGTACCATCACCGCCGGTACCGTCGCCACCAGTACCATCACCACCAGTACCGTCGGCGCTGCTGGTGGAGGCGCTGTTTGCCTCGCCTTCCGCGGCATTGCTGCCGGCAGTCGCATCGTTGGCTTCGGTATCTGCATCGCTGGAGTTATTCGCTGTCCCGGCGGTTGTCCCGGTTGCGTCGCCGCCGTTTGCTCCACTCGCAGGAGAGTAGTTGCCGGCAGAGCCATATCCTGACGCGTCAGAGCTGGACCCGTTGTCGCCGCCGTCTGCATCGCCATTGGCGTTCGAGCCCGAAAGACCGAGGCCAAGGCCAAGGCCAAACGAGTCCGCGCTTCCGCCGTCACCGCCGGTACCGTCGGCATCTACGCCAGACGAGCCGTTATTGTTTGCGTTGGAGTTACCCGTGGCATTGCCACCATTTCCGCCGGCGCTATCGCCGTCCGCGCCCGCACCGGACAATCCCAGTCCCGCGCTGACATTGGTTGCATTACCAGAGGCACCACCGGCGCCACCTTCCGAGCTTGCACCGGCATCACCGGTATTACCGCCAAAGCCCAGCGCATGGCTGCCATAGGTGTCCGAGGCAGCCGAACCGCCATAGCTGGTTCCACCACCGCCGGAATTGCCGCCATCCGTGGACACTTTGATGCCTTCTTGCGCGTTCGCAGTGCCGCCATTGGCGTCGCCATACTGATAAAAGCCCGAGTTGTTTGACACTGACGCGTTTGACAGCGTGTCATCGTCGCTCAGCTCCGCCATCTGTTTGTTGATCGACGACATGTCATTGCCGGCACCATCAAGCGAGATGTTCAGATTCAGGTCGTCGCCCGGATCGTAATCCAGGGCGTCGCCGGCAGTAATCACGTCACCACCAACATAGCCGCCTTTGCTCACGTCAACATCGACCTTGTCGTCGTCACGCGGAATCCACTCGCCACCGCCAAAATCAATGTTGATCGAGTTGGTGTTCGAGTTGTCGTTGCTGTCGTCGCCGCCATTGACGTTGGATTGATTCTGAGCCTGTTGCTGAGCCTGGTTCTGATCTTGGTCCTGGCCTTGCTCATTGCCAACCTCGGTTGACTGTTCCTGGCTCTGCTCATTCTGGTCGGCATTGTTGTTTTCGACAGCCTGATCCTGTTGTTGCTGTTGTGCGTTCAGGTCGGCATCAATCTCGGCTTCTGCAACTTCGATATCTGTTTCGAAATCAGCGTCAAGATTGTCGATATTTACTTCGTCAACGGTCGTGACATTTGTATTATTCGTATTGCGTCTCATAATAAATTTCCATCTTTCGAGCGCCAGACCGCCATTCATCTAAAAAGCGATTACAAGCGCGATTGAAACAAACCGAAAAGCACCCGCGCACAAAATCATGCGCGATTGCCACCAAAGTTTTTCTCTGTCTGCACCCCCTTTCTCGGCCAAGCCGATTCCGTGACCTCGCAGATTCCGCAAAATAAGCGGCCTGTTCACCGGTCAGGTTCAAGGACACTTCCAAAATTGAAGCAGGTTCATCGTTGCAGCGACACAGAACTGTGACTAGCTGACCAAAAGCATAAAACCATGTAACAAGCTGTATTGAATTCGTTTTTTACAGTGGCGCCGACAAACGTGAGGCGCTGGCGCAAGAACCTAACGATCTGACCAGGGATTGGAATAAATTCAGACTTATCGCTGGGTTACAATTCAACAAGGGTTTTTTCCCTAACCAAAAGTTCTAATTTCCAGAAAAACACAATTCCCATTGGTTGCCGATTTCCGCACTTTCAGCTATAATGTGCACACATTTTAGAGACCCTTTGAACATCCTGTACCGGTTAAGTATCGCGCCCTATTTGCAAGGGACCGTTTATTAGTGGGGAAGGAAGCAATGATCGATTCATTGAAAAATAACGCCCGCAATCAGAATGATTACCCAGCAGAATTATCAGTAGTTTTTATTGGAAAGGAATTATTCTACTCCAACCAAACCCTGAGAAGTGTACAAAGCGAATTTGGAGTGCTGGCCTTTCGGTACGACAGTTTGGATACTCTACGTTCGAACAACGGCAAACAGACCCCAATCGAAAGCATTATCATAGTCGACCAGATGTTGCTGGAAGACCTGTTGGCGCGCCCCTCGGACTACACGAAAGTGGCGGCGGCGGGGTGCCTTGCGTTTGCATATCGCAAGGAGAATTCGGCCAGGTTTCTGTTCGAACACTGGGACAGGCGACATCATGGCGACATCGGCTATCTGCCGATGAATGTCGCGCCGGACGTGTGGCGCGCTATTCTGCGCCTTTTGATGCATGAGGAATTGCACCTGCCCAGCTTTGTGGCCGATTGCCTCCCGCACACGCGGGACGTGCAGCCGGAACAATCACACGCGCGAAAGACAGAGCCCAGTAAGCTCAAGCTCTATTCAACGCTGACACGTCGCGAGAAGCAGGTGCTGAAATTGGTTTCGCAAGGCAAAAGCAACAAGATGATTGCAGCCAAACTGGGGATCACCGAACACACCGTAAAACTGCATTTACATAATGTTTCCGGGAAGATCGGAGTGGGCAACCGCACCGCAGCAGCTCATTTCTTCTTCGAGGTCGCTCCGGACGAGCAGTTTCGTGACTGACACATTCGAAACCCGGTTTGACAGGCTGATCCTTCTGGTCGGCCGTCTCAACTATATGTGGACCAATACCGAAAGCTTGCTGATCCATTTGATCGCGGGCCTGACCGGGGCCAATAAAGATGTGGCCGTTATCATATTCCTGACCCTCAACACGACACGCGCGCGGATTGACCTTGTCGAACGGCTTGCCAAGATGGAGGGGAGACCCCCCGAGGTACGCGACCCAATTCTGGATCATACGCATCGCCTTACCCGTCTGGCCGCAATTCGGAACAGGTACAATCATTGCATCTATTCCTTTGACCCCGAGAGCGGGAACCCCAAGACCATTCTGATGCGCATTGCCGATCGCAAAACCGATATCAAGCTTGGCCGTGCCGACACCGTTGATGAAAAGGCCATGAAAGAGATCGAAGGCGTGGTCGACCAGCTGTCAGCCGCAAACCGCGATATCTGGCAGTTGATCCGTCAATTGGGATATCCCGTCTGATCATCCTGTAGGTGAATTTTTCAGCCAGCGGTGGATATCTTAGGTGTTGTCTCAGTACGCTCATGTTTATAACCGCTTGGAACAACGATGCAGGGTGGCTTGGTGAAACGACGTGACTTGCTCTTGTCCGGAGGAGCACTTGGAATGATCGGACCGGCGGGCCTTACCTCGGCAGGTTCAAAAACAGGTTTCTTTGTCCCCGCGGAAGACTCCAGACACCAGCGGACATTCATGCAGTGGCCTGTCAGCAGACAAGTATACCCCGACCCGCTATTCCTCGAAATGATTCAACAGACCATCGCCGACATCGCAAATATGATCGCGGAATTTGAACCGGTTTCGATGTTGGCGGCCCGAGCGGACCACAGCACCGCACGTTCGAAACTAACTGGCGCAGTCGAGCTTTGGGACGTTCCAACCGAAGATCTGTGGTGCAGGGACTCAGGTCCGATTTTTGTCGTAAACCCTGCCGGCGAAATTGCCATCAGCCACATCCAATTCAACGGTTGGGGTGGGAAGCAAGTCGACACACACGACAGCCAGATTGCGCGTCGTGTGGCAGAATTGCTGGGACTGCCGCTTTTGCCCACCGGCTTAGTCGGTGAAGCGGGCGGGATTGAACAGGACGGCAACGGCGTACTTCTTGCTCATGAAAGCAGTTGGGTGAACGCGAACCGCAACCCGGACTTGTCACGCAATGAGATCGAGTCCCGCCTGTTGGAAGCCTATGGCGCGGATCGCATGATTTGGTCCGAAGGCGTCTGGGGCGAAGACATAACCGATTACCACATCGACAGCCTTGCCCGGTTCATCGGACCCGGGAGAGTATTGATTAATCTTCCCGACGTGCCGGACGTGAACGACCCGTTTCACCTTGCAGCGTTTGATACATATGACAAGCTTGTCACGTCGGGCCTGCAGGTTGACATCATTCCCGAGCCGCACTCACCACGTATAAAAGGCATTGATTTCGTAGCATCTTATGCAAATTACTACGTCTGCAACAATGCCGTGATTGCGGCAGAGTTTGGCGACCGCGAGACAGACCAAATTGCCAAAACCGCTCTGGCGCGCCATTACCCAGACCGTGAAATCATCACGCTGAACGTCGATCCGTTGGGCGAAATGGGCGGAGGAATTCATTGCGCGGCACAGCAGATGCCGGTTGCTTGACCAAAACGCCGTGAAGCCCAGGCCGAAGCCCTTCAGCCATTTGGCTACACCTGCAAGTTTTCTGTTTTGCAAAGCATGTCTTAGCGCAGTGGTGCGGGCGGTGGGACTCGAACCCACACGGGCGTACGCCCTTCAGATTTTAAGTCTGATATGTCTACCATTCCATCACGCCCGCACGGCGCCGGACCCGTTGCGGGTCTGAAAAACCAGTAAGGCCACGGGCCACTGAATACAATCCGTTTCACCGACCAGACACCAGGATTTTCTGTTCCTTCAAAGAAACCTGAGCCAGCTCCTGCAATCCTGATCCCTCTTGTCTTCACGCCGGAATCAAGCCAAGGCCTCGGCATGACTTACGACACGATCATTCTGGGCGCCGGAGCAGCAGGCATGATGTGCGCGACCCGCTGTGGCGGGCGGGTCCTGGTGATCGATCATGCAAAGGCACCGGGCGAAAAAATCCGCATCTCGGGTGGCGGGCGGTGCAACTTCACCAACCTGTACGCGGGTCCCGAAAATTTTCTGTCCGGCAACCCGCACTTCTGCAAATCCGCCCTGGCACGGTATACGCAATGGGATTTCCTTGATCTTGTGAACACCCATGGCATCGCCTGGCACGAGAAGACGCTGGGGCAATTGTTCTGCGATGGCTCATCGAAGCAGATCATCGCAATGCTGCTGGCCGAAATGGAACGCGCAGGTGCCGATTTGTGGCTGCAAACCACACTGCAAACGCTTGACCAGACCGAAGACGGGTTCGCTGCAGAGCTCGAACGCGATGGATGTCGATACAGCGTGACCTGTCGCAATCTGGTGCTTGCGACAGGCGGCAAATCGATCCCCAAAATGGGGGCGACTGGGCTCGCCTATGAAATCGCTCGGAAATTTGGCCTCGAAATCACGGATACACGGGCAGCTCTGGTGCCGTTCACGTTTTCCGATGGCCGATTCAATGATTTGTCAGGTGTTTCCGTGCCTGCGCGTCTTACGAATTCCCACGCAAGTTTTGATGAGGCACTGTTGTTCACGCATCGCGGATTGAGTGGACCCGCGGTATTGCAGCTATCATCCTACTGGCGCGAAGGAGAGGAGATTTCCGCCAACCTGATACCCGATCTTCCCTTGTTCGATCTTCTGCGCGAACAGCGGCAGTCGGCAGGTCGCAAGGCATTGAAGACAGAACTGGCACGGCACCTGCCCACTCGGTTGATCGACTACTTGAGCCATCACATTCCGATGAACGGAAATTTGGCGGATCAGTCCGATGCCGCGCTTGGTGAATTGATCGCCGCTCTGACCGATTGGCAACTGCTGCCTTCGGGAACCGAAGGGTACAGGACGGCCGAGGTCACTTTGGGCGGGATCGATACCAAGGGATTGTCGTCAAAAACGATGGAGGCCAAGGATGTCCCCGGCCTCTATGCAATTGGCGAAGCGGTGGATGTCACCGGCTGGCTGGGCGGGTACAATTTCCAGTGGGCGTGGTCCTCTGGCCACGCCGCCGGAACGGCAATCGCCGGCCGTTAGCCGACCACGTTGTAGCCGCGCCCGCGCATGCAATTGCGCACGATCACTTCCTGGTTCTGGGTATTCTGGAGCGCGCTGGCGCCGGCACCGACCAGAGCACCTGCAGCCGCAGCGCGTCCGAGATCACTGGCACTGTCGTCGATGATGGCTTTGGTGCCTGCAGCCCCGACAGCACCGATCGCTGCTGCGCCCGCCGTACGACTGTCAACGGTCGGCTGAGAC
This sequence comes from Ruegeria sp. HKCCD9138, assembly GCF_057220975.1. NCBI lineage: Bacteria > Pseudomonadati > Pseudomonadota > Alphaproteobacteria > Rhodobacterales > Roseobacteraceae > Ruegeria > Ruegeria sp. HKCCD9138. The sequence goes on from NZ_JBWVAZ010000005.1 coordinate 27,727, forward strand.
CGTGCCAGCGCCTGACACTGAGCCAGATCAGCATTGTAGTTTGGCCCAACCGGACCATCGACCACGGGTTGATAATTTGCCCCGACATTCGAGCAGGCACCCGCCAGCAGAATTGCGGGAACAATCAAAAGAGACTTACGGTTTGGCATATCCATGACCTCGTGTTGAATTTTCGCAAGGCAAGACCAATAACAATGTCGCGTCAAGCGGATAGGGTCCAAGCTTTGCCGAACCGGCAATCAATTGCAACCGGCGGCCTCTTTCAGCCGGTGTTTGACGTTCTTCGTAAAATCCTCACCCCGCTGTTCGAAATTGTCGTATTGATCGAAGCTGGCCGCGGCGGGGGCAAGCAGAACGGTTTCGCCCGGTCGGGCGTCTTGCATGGCCTGTTCAACAGCAGTTGCCATATCCGTGCATACTGCTGTTTCCATATCCAGTTGGATGGCAAACGAGGCCGCCTCGCGCCCTATTACATAGGCCTTGAGGACCCGACCGCCAGCTTCGTTCAACGCAGCAAGTCCACCTTCTTTTTCCAATCCGCCGCAAATCCAGCGGATGCGTTCAAAGGCGTTCAGCGCTTTCAACGCGCTATCGACGTTCGTGGCTTTTGAATCGTTGACGTAAGTGACCCCGTTTTCCTCGGCTACTACCTGACTGCGATGTGGCAGGCCCGGGAAACTGCGCATGGCGGCTTCGATCACGCGCGGCGCAAGCCCCAGCGCACGACAGGCCGCATAAGCGGCGCAAGCGTTCTGATGGTTGTGGGTTCCGGGCAACCCCCTGATGTCGCGCAGGTCGATCGAACCGGCTTGTCGCCCCTTGCGGTACTCTGACAAGAACCCTTTTCGAGCAAAGACCTGCCAACCCGGACCCGCCAGTTTCCGCGCGACCGAGACACGGATCACCCGATCATCTGCTGCCGCTTCGGCCAGTTGCCCCGCCAGAAATGCTCCTTCGGTTTCATCGACGCCGATTACGGCACGGTCAGGGCCGCCTTCGGCAAACAATCGCCGCTTGGCTGCAAAGTAGCCACCCATACCCCCATGCCGGTCCAGGTGATCCGGCGATAGGTTGGTGAAAACCGCAATGTCTGGCGTCAGAGCGCGGGCCAGTTCGGTCTGGTAGCTGCTCAGTTCCAATACCACGACAGACCCGTCGCCGCCCGGGTCGATGTCCAGAACACCCCGTCCGATATTGCCCGCCAGTTGGCACTCTCGTCCGGCTTCGGACAAGATATGGTCTATTAATGCAGCGGTCGTGGATTTACCATTCGATCCGGTCACCGCGATTACACGTGGGGGCGTGTCGTAGTTGTTCCACTCTGCCCCCGCGAATGAGTGGAAGAACAATCCGATGTCGTTATCCACTGGCACGCCCGCGTCAAGCGCGGCTTTCACAATGGAGTTGGGCTTTGGAAAAAGATGCGGAATTCCCGGAGACACGATCAGCGCGGCTACATTGTCGAATGCACCATTTCGGTGCAGATCGGCACACTGAAACCCTTCGGCCTCGGCCTTTTCGCGTGCGGCTGGATTGTCATCCCAACAGGCCGCGTCGGCGCCGCCGGCGCGCAAAGCTCGTGCGGTGGCAAGCCCGGAGCGGCCAAGGCCCAGTACCGCAACTTTCTGTCCGGAAAACCCTTTGACCGGGATCATTCTGCCCACCCTCACAAGAAAATTATGCGCTGCCACACTGCACCGAAGAAATTCCGAATGGCAAGGGCGCGTTCAGGCTCGCGCCTATGCGCGAGCCGGGCCCAACAGGTGGCAGGCTGGCCGCAGGCCCGCCGAACCTGGCGGGAGTGCTACCTGACCTTGAGGGTCGCCAGACCGATCATCGCCAGGATCAGGGAGATGATCCAGAACCGAATGACGATAGTAGGTTCTGCCCATCCCTTTTTCTCATAGTGGTGGTGAATTGGCGCCATCAGAAACACGCGTCTTCCGGTGCGTTTGAAATACAGCACCTGAATGATCACACTCAGCGCCTCGACGACGAACAGGCCACCGACAACCGCCAACACCAGCTCGTGTTTGGTTGCCACCGCGATTGCGCCCAATGCACCGCCCAATGCCAGCGAACCGGTGTCACCCATGAACACAGCCGCAGGTGGCGCGTTGTACCACAGAAAACCCAGACCTGCGCCGAACAGCGCCGAGGTGAAGATGAAGATCTCTCCTGTTCCTGGCACGTAATGCACGTCCAGATATTCGGTAAAGTCGACGCGTCCCACAGCATAGGCAATAACACCCAGCGTCGAGGCAGCAATCATTGCGGGCATGATCGCCAAACCATCCAGCCCGTCGGTCAGGTTCACCGCATTTGCGGCCCCGACGATCACAACGATCGAGAAAGGAATGTAGAAAATACCCAGATTGATCAGAGTATCCTTGAAAATCGGCAAAGCCAGCTGGTTCTGTAGCGCTTCGGGGTGGTGCAAGGTTGCCCAAAGCGCCGCCAGTACGGCAATCAGAATGCCCAGCGCCATTCGCATCTTGCCGGATACGCCCTTGGTGTTCTGTTTCGAAACCTTGGCATAGTCATCCGCAAAACCGATCGCCGCATAGGCCAGCGTAACAAACAGAACCATCCAGACATAAGGGTTGTCCCACCGTGCCCAGACAAGTGTCGACGTGACCAGCGCGCCGACGATCAGCAACCCGCCCATTGTCGGTGTACCGGCTTTGTTGAAATGCCCCTCGGGGCCGTCGTCGCGGATCGGCTGCCCTTTTCCCTGCTTCTTGCGCAATACGTTGATCAGAGGTTTGCCGAACAGAAACCCGAAAACCAATGCCGTCATAAAGGCGCCGCCAGCGCGGAAGGTGATGTAGCGGAAGAGGTTCCAGAAATCCCCTCCATCCGACAAGGCGGTCAACCAGTACAGCATTACAAAACCTCTCTCACGCGGCGGTCATGGTTCAAGCGCGCGCTCATGCCCCATTTTCCGCAAACCGTCAACAATTCGCGCCAGCGCCATGCTCAACGAGCCCTTGGCCAATACAACATCCCCCTCCCGGATCAGGTCGGGTAGTTGCGCGGCCATTTCATCGCTGGATTCAAACCACAGCCCGCGCTTATCTTCGGGCAACGCCTCGTGCAGCGCCCGCATGAGCGGCCCGATGCAATGCACCTTGTCAACGCGTGACATCGCCTCAACTTCCGCCATAGCCGCGTGCATTGCGTGTTCTTGTGCGCCCAGTTCTTTCATATCGCCCAGAAACGCAATGCGACGGGCGCCTTGCGCTGCGGCCAGAACGTCCAGCGCGGCCTCCATCGAGGTCGGGTTCGCGTTGTAGCTGTCGTCCAGAAGTTCAATCTGCCCGCTTCCTGCCAGAGGCAGAGTTTCGCGCACTCCGCGTCCGGTCACCGGTGACCAGCGGCCAAGGCCCTGGATTGCCTGCTTCAACGGAATATCCAGCTCGGCGCACGCCGCCAGCGCACCCAGCGCATTCATGGCAAAATGCGTGCCTGCGGATTTGACCTCGAATGTCGTCGAATGACCGTCGACCATAGCCTGCGCTTTGACCGAATTTGCGGACTGGGCTACGTCTGACAGCACATAGTCCTTCGCGTTCCGCCCGAAATCGACCATCTTGGCACCGGCCGCCGCAGCACAATCGCGCAGGATCTGCGCGTGTTCGATATCGGCATTCACGATGGCCGCGCCACCATCGGTCAGCCCTTCAAAAATAGCGGCTTTTTCATGGGCAATACCGGCAACTGACTCGAACGCCTCAAGATGGACAGCTGCAACTGTCGTGACCAGGGCGACATGTGGGCGGGCTTGCCGGGCTAACGGAGCGATCTCGCCCGGATGGTTCATCCCGATCTCGATCACTGCGAAATCTGTATCGCGCGGCATCCGGGCCAATGTCAGCGGCACCCCCCAGTGGTTATTGTAACTGGCGACGCTGGCATGGGTTTTGCCCTGCGTTTCCAATATCGTGGCCAGCATTTCCTTGGTCGAAGTCTTGCCAACGCTTCCAGTGACACCCACTACTTGCGCGGAACACCGGGCGCGCGCCGCCTGCCCCAGTGCCTCAAGTCCCGCCTGAACGTCTTCGACAATTAAAAGAGGGGCGTCCTCTGCCACACCGTTCGGCACCCGCGATACCATCGCGGCGCCTGCCCCTTTTTCGAGCGCCTGAGCGACAAAATCATGCCCATCTCGCGCTGCCTTCAAAGCAACAAACAGGTCACCGGGCCGCAATGTGCGTGTGTCGATCGAAACACCGTTGACCTTCCAATCCGATGTAGCGTGTCCACCTGTGGCCTCTGCGGCCTCCTGCGCAGTCCAGAGTGTCATGCGACCCGCCCGTCCAGCGCGGCCACGGCAATGCTGGCCTGTTCGACATCGTCAAAGGGCAGTACCTGATCGCCAACAATCTGACCCGTCTCATGGCCCTTACCCGCGATGAGCAGCGCATCGCCCGGCTGCAACGCGTCGACGCCGCGTAGGATCGCCTCGGCCCGATCACCGACTTCGGTCGCCTCAGGCGCGCCAAGCATGACGGCTGTTCGGATCGTTGCGGGATCTTCGCTGCGGGGGTTGTCGTCGGTGACAAAAACGATATCCGCGTTGGCCGCTGCAGCCTTTCCCATCAACGGGCGCTTGGTGGCATCGCGATCACCCCCGGCACCGACGATCGCAATCAGACGCCCCATCACGTGTGGCCGCATAGCCTTGAGCGCCGTGGCCACCGCATCCGGTGTGTGGGCATAGTCGACGAAGACCGCCGCGCCGTTCTCGCGCGTGGCGGCCAGTTGCATGCGTCCCCGAACGGTTGCCATGTGGGGCAGCGTCTCAAAGACACGCTCAGGTTCATCCCCGGCTGCAATGACCAAGCCACAGGCCAGCAGAACATTTTCCGCCTGAAAGCCGCCGATGAGGTTCAGACGAGTCTGGTAGACCTTCCCCTTCCACGAGAATCGCAGATCCTGCCCGGTTGCATCAAATCGCTGATTGATCAGACACATATCGGCCGATCCCAAACCTACCGTCAGTACCGACTGACCACGACGTTCCGCGATCCGGCGAACCTGCGCGCCTTTCGGGTCGCTCAGATTGACCACAGCTGTACCGTCTTGCGGAAGAACCCGGTCAAACAACCCGGCCTTGGCATTAAAGTAGGCCTCAAACGTCTCGTGATAGTCCAGATGGTCCTGCGTAAAGTTCGAGAATCCGGCAGCCGACAGGTGAACCCCGTCCAGCCGGCGCTGCTCAAGACCATGGGACGAAGCCTCCATCGCCGCGTGCGTCACGCCATTTCTCACCGCTTCGGCGAGGCAGCGATGCAATGTGATCGGCTCGGGCGTGGTATGCGCCAGCGGGGCGGTCCAACTGCCTTCAACGCCGGTCGTGCCCAGGTTGACGGCGGCATGGCCGAGTTCGGTCCAGATCTGGCGCACAAAACTGGAAACCGACGTTTTGCCGTTAGTACCCGTAACAGCAACGATTGTCTGAGGCTGTGCACCGAACCACAATGCGGCCGAGCCCGCCAGCGCCTGACGCGGGTCTTCGACCACGATCAACGCGACATCGGAACGGGCAAGCTCATCAGCCGCGATCTCGGCCCCCTCGGCGTCGGTCAGTATTGCCGCCGCACCCATGCGCAAGGCGTATTCGATGAATTCGCCGCCGTGGACCCGTGTTCCAGGCAGCGCCGCAAACAGGTATCCATCCTTGACCTCACGACTATCAACAGCCAGGCCGGTGATCGTTGGGTTCGCCCCACCCCGAGCGGTCAGGGCCAGTTGGCTGAGTTTCTTTGACCTTGCGCCCATGACCCACCTCTTGCCGGACAGTCTAATTCGAAGTCAGCGTTATAGCAGCGCCCGCCTCAGGCTCAAGCCGGGGACGCAGGCCCAGCAGGGGTGCAATCCGTGCGATCAGTTCCGAGGCCACGGGCACCGCCGTCCAGCCCGCCGTCCGCCGTTTTTCGCCGTAAGCCACGATCGACGGCTCATCCAGGGTAACCACCAGAACATATTGCGGGTTATATGCCGGGAAAATCGTGGCGAACGTGGCGATGACCTTATCGTCATAATAACCACCACGCGGTTTCGGCTTGTCCGCCGTTCCGGTCTTGCCGGCGACGGCATAACCCGGAACGTCACCAAAGCTGGCCGTTCCGTCCGTCACGACCTTGCGCAACATTTTTTGTGCCTGGCGTGCCGCCCCCTGCGACATGACCCGTGGGCCATATTGCGGCCCGTTCCTTCGCAGAATCGTGGGGCTGACATAGTGCCCACCATTGGCAATCGCAGCATAACCTGCTGCCAGATGCATCGGACTGGTTGAAAGCCCATGACCGTAAGAGATCGTCACAGTGCTCAACTCGCCCCATTTCTTGGGTTTAAGGGGTGCGCCACCCTTCGCTTCGACAATCTCGAACGGGGTCGGATCGAACATACCCAATGCCTGCAGGAAGTCCTGCTGCCGCCGTGCACCGATCTGCAAAGCCAGCCGCCCGGTGCCCCGGTTCGAGCTGTGCATGATCACATCCGCCACACTGATCTTGCCATAGTTCTTGCCGTTGAACTCTCCGATCGGGAACCGCCCGATCTTCATCGGGCCGGACGTGTCGATGATCGTCTCGGATTTCACCAACCCAAGCTGAACGGCCTGCGCAGCAGTGAAGATCTTGAAAACGGAACCCAGTTCGTAAACCCCCTGAACATAGCGGTTGAACAGAGGGCTGTCGGAAGGATCAAACCCCGAAGTCGGAGGGCGTGGCCGGTCATTTGGATCAAAAGATGGTAGCGAAGCAGCCGAAATCACTTCGCCTGTATGTGCATTCATCAGAACGGCCGAGGCACCTTTGGCGTTCATGATCTTCATGCCGCCATACAGCACCTGCTCGACCGCCGCCTGAACTGTAAGGTCGAGGGACAGTTGCAGCGGCTTGTTGCCGTTGGCCGGGTCCCGCAGATAGTCGTCGAATTGTTTTTCAACCCCGGCAACGCCAATCACCTCAGCCGCACTGACACCTTCACGACCAAAACCGGACCCGCCCAGAATGTGCGCAGCTAGTTTACCGTTAGGATAAAGGCGCATTTCGCGCGGGCCGAACAGGATGCCGGGATCGCCGATGTCGTGAACAGCCTGTTTCTGCTCGGGCGAAACCCGTTTTTTGATCCACAGGAATTTGCGTTTGCCCGTGAAATCTTTGATCAGCCTCTCTTTTTCCAGATCGGGGAAAATAGCCACCAGCTTTTCAGCCGCAGCAATGGGGTCGATCATCAGAGGGGGTTGGGCGTAAACGGAATACGTATCCAGATTGGTTGCCAGGATTCGCCCTTCACGGTCCACGATGTTGGCACGCTGCATGGCGATGGAGGCCCCCGGCGCACTGGCCAGAGGCTCTTGCGCCTCTGAGGTTGCCAGCATCCCCATGCGGAACCCGACCACGGAAAAGGCACAGAAGAAAAACAAACCCAGGACCAGCAGGCGCCCTTCGGCCCGGGCGCGGGCACGGTCCTTCATGTCTTCGTGACGCTGGCGGATGTTCTCACGCTCGATAGCCTTGGGGTTTTCACCGCGGGCACGGGCATCAAGGATTCGCGCAAGCGGGCGAAGAGGTGTGCGTGTCATGGAATCTGCACCTCGATCAATGCCTGAACCTCGGTGATGGCCTGCAACTCATCGGGATCAACTTCGGGCAGATCGGGGTCTTCACCGTAAGCAATACGATCTGCGCGCCCGAATTGCTCTGCCCGCAAGGGCAAAAGACCCAAACGCTCAAAGTTCAGGTCGGCCAGTTCACGCAGTCGGTCAGGGCGGTTGAGATAGGCCCATTCTGCGTGCAGCACCGCCAACCGCGCCTGCGCGACGCCAATCTGGCGTTGCAGCGACTGGGTTTCCTTCAGTACCTGCTGCGTCCGGTAATTCTCCTGATATGCCCATAGCGCCAGCCCGAACACGGACAGAGCAGTCAACACATACAACACACTCTTCATCTTGCCCTTCCCCCCAACTGAGGCATCCCGATGGCGCGGGCATCGATTTCGCCGGCCGGAGCCTCGGTCCGAATGGCCACGCGCAGCTTGGCCGAACGCGCGCGCGGATTTTCCTGCAATTCCTGATCATCGGGGCCGACGGCCTTACGGGTTTTCAGTGTAAATTGCGGCTGTTCCTGCTGTGTTTCGGGCGCATAACGGTTGGGGCGCCCGGTTTTGCCAGCGCGAGACTGGAAAAACCGCTTCACCATTCTGTCTTCGATGGAATGGAATGTGACAACAGCCAGTTGCCCGCCCGACTTCAATGCGCGTTCAGCGGCCATAAGGCCCTGAAACAGTTCCTCATATTCGGCGTTCACTGCGATGCGCAGGCCCTGAAAGCTGCGCGTTGCCGGATGTGATTGCCCCGGTTTCGGACGTGGCAGGCAGGATTCGATGATTTCGACCAACCTCAGGGTCGTAGTGATTGGCTCTTCGGCCCGCGCCTTGACGATGGCCTTGGCAATGCGACGGCTGGCGCGTTCTTCGCCGTAGTGGAACAGAATATCGGCAAGTTGCGCCTCGGTCGCGGTATTGACCAGATCTGCAGCGCTTTCGCCTTCCTGGCTCATGCGCATGTCCAGCGGGCCGTCCTTCATGAAGGAAAAACCACGCTCGGCCTGATCAAGCTGCATCGAAGAAACACCCAAGTCCAACACGACCCCGTCCAGATCCTGTGCGTATTCGTCCATGCGCGAGAATACACCTGGTTGCATCACCAATCGATTACCATATTCGCCGGCCCAATCCGCAGCCATTTCAAAGGCGAGCGGGTCACGATCCACGCCGATGACTTTGTCTGCCCCGGCCTCCAGCAGACCACGCGTATAACCGCCAGCGCCAAACGTTCCGTCCAGCCAAACTCCGGACACCGGTGCCACGGCGGCCAAAAGCGGGCGCAGCAAAACGGGGATGTGAGGTTTGTCCGAGGGGTTCCCTGCGCCGGCCATGCCGTCACGCATCCCCGGTTCCGTCGAGGAACTCCATTGGGTCGAAGTCGTCCGGCAGATCATCCAGCCATTCTTCGGCTGCTGCCAGTTCTTCGGCCTCGTAGGTCTCGGGTTTCCAAATCTGAAATGTATCACCGGCAGCGATGAAAAACGCCTCGCCCTCAAGCTCGATCTTGGTGCGCAACTTCGCGGGCAGCACCAGCCGTCCGGTTTCGTCCACATTGGTCGGGAAAGACTGACCATGGAACATGCGCTGCAACATCTTACGCTGCATCGAACCGCGTGGGAGCGCATCGATCTTGGCATCAACCTCGTCGATGGCCTCCATCGTGTAGCATTCAAGGTATTTCCTTCGGTGGTCGCCATAGACAATCACCAGTTCGGGATTGTCACCGGGCTGCCAGTTTGGGTCAGAGGCTTCCAGCACACGGCGAAACGAGGCCGGGATCGACACCCTGCCCTTCGTGTCCACCTTGTGGTGGCTTTCACCTCTAAACCTGCGCGCCAAGACGACTGTCCCTTTCGCTTGCGCCCCACCCAAATTTCACGTTCCCCCGGATGAAAAACGGCGGGTTGATCTGCTGCCACTGATCAACCCGCCGCATTGACCCGCTTTGCGGGATGTCCAGCTGCGCGCGCCACCTGGGGGGATGTCTGCTCGCCCGCGCGCCGGATCTCTTGAGTGATGAAAGCGAGATGCCTGTATGAAACCTGAATTAGTCTTTTTGGTTCGGGGTCGTTTGGTGCCCCATGTGCCTCGTCCTCATCGGATGTATAAGGGATGGCATGGGAATTCATGGAAATCAATAGTCATTTTTGGGATACCGCTATAATGCGAAGACAATATGGCCTCACAGAATCACAAGATATAGCGAAAATCGCACCACAAGTTGCCCTTGTCGATTCCAATAACACAAGATGTATGCGCATCGACAGGAATCAGATTCTTCCCACAATTTCCCAGAATTTTTCGAAAAACCCCGCCAGAACTAACGCTGACTTTAGTTTTGACCTCGGTTTCCGCCGAATCACCCACCGCGCGTGGTAAGGGATTTAGCCAACCGCACCTTAGAAGGTATCGGCCCATGAATTCCCATAGCACCAAATCAATCCCAGCAATTAAAGCACCAGCGCCGTCGTCCAGTTCTCAATCAGCCCAGATTTCAACCGCATCCGCCTAAACAAATCGCACGCCCCCTCTCCCCAAACATGCGCGCAAGGGGCATGACCAAGCTGCAAATCCCTGTTTTAAAGGCGGCTTGCGCTGTCGGCGGGCAACATAATGATATCTATGCATTTGCTGCATAGCAGCATTGATGACACCCGCTATTGTGCAATCGCAGCATTCGCTTATTTTCAGTCTCAAGCAAGCGCCGGACGCACCGGTGCAAGACACGAGTTACCGGAATAAGACGATGGCAGCAGCAAGCAACATTTCCGCCCTGAAAGGCACACACACAAACGTCCTGGCGTCACTGATCGAAGCGATGAAAACCCGCTTTGTCCGCTACCGGATCTATCGCCAGACGGTGAACGAACTGTCGGCATTGTCCAACCGTGAGCTGGCCGATCTGGGCCTGCACCGGTCAATGATCCGCCGTGTCGCGCTGCAGGCAACCGAAGACTACACAGCGCATTAAGCGCGAAACGAACAACCGAGATCAGGCCCACCTCCTCCCTTTGGGTCTGTATTTCAGCGGCAGCGTCTCTCCTCCTCCCTGACGTTGCCGCACTTAATACCGGCTCTGAACGCCGGACGCAGATGCATCGGGTACTCCTCCTCCCTTTCCCGATGTTGAAAGCGCGCGGTGACGCCCTCCTCCTCCCTGGCGTCGCCGCGTCTTCCTCATACCGGGCTGTAACCCGGGTTCGGATACATCGGGGCTTTCCTCCTCCCTGCCCCGGTGTTGAAAAGAACGGCGGTTCCCCCTCCTCCTCCCTGGGAACCGCCGTTTTTTCTTTTGCGCATGCCGCTGTATGATCGGGTCATATCCCTTTGCCCCGGAGTCACCCATGCCCGCCTATTTCATCGCTCAGATTGACATTCACGATCCCGAAAACTACCAAGGCTACCTTGAGGGGTTCATGCCGATATTCGACCGACACGGCGGCCGGTTGCTGACGGTTTCATCCAAGCCCGTCGATCTGATCGAAGGCACTTGGCCCGAGGGCGGGATCGTCCTTATGGAATTTCCTGACCTTGCTGCCGCTCACGCATGGAAGAACGATCCGGATTACGTCGCGCTTGCGGAAATCCGGAAAGCGACGGCAACAACAAACATGGTACTGGTCGAGGGTATTTGATCTTTCAGAATGGCACGTCATCCTTAGCAGAAAGAAACCGCGAGACGACTTTCTTGATGCCGGCCTTGTCAAAGTCGACCTCAACCTTGTCGCCTTCGATTCCGACCACCGCGCCATAGCCAAATTTCTGATGGAACACACGCTCGCCCAGCGTAAAGCTGGCGACAGCGGTCGCGTCGATCACGGTATTTCTGCTTTCGCGCGGTTGAGACATGCCATACTGGCCCTGCCGCGCCTGCATCCGCTTCCAACCGGGCGAGTTGTATACATTCGCTTCGGCCGCTCGGGTTTCGATACTGGCTGCGGTTTGCCCACCGCCATAGAGGCCCGGCGGTGTCAGAACTTCCACGTGATCCTCGGGCAATTCGTCGATGAAACGCGATGGCATCGAATTCTGCCACTGCCCAAACACCCTCCGGTTGGCCGCAAACGAAATCGTGCAGACCTCTTCCGCGCGGGTAATGCCGACATAGGCAAGGCGACGCTCTTCCTCGAGGCCTTTAAGTCCCGATTCATCCATCGACCGTTGCGAGGGGAACAGTCCGTCCTCCCACCCTGGCAGGAAGACTGCTGGAAATTCCAAACCCTTGGCGGCGTGCAAAGTCATGATCGAGACCTTTGCGCCATCTGATTCCTGCTCGTTATCCATGACGAGGCTTACATGCTCCAAAAACCCTTGCAGGTTCTCGAAATTGTCCAACTGGTTGACCAGTTCCTTGAGGTTCTCCAGCCGCCCCGGTGCCTCAGGCGTCTTGTCGTTCTGCCAATGCGCGGTATAGCCGGATTCATCCAGGACGACCTGTGCCAGTTCGATATGGTTGTGCTCCGGTTCGCCATAGCGGGCCGGCGAGGTGCCATCGTCGATCACCGAGTCATCGTCAATCTCGATCCGCGGTCCACGGGTCATGGCATTCCACCGGGTGATACCGTCAATCAATTGCCTGAGTGCCACGCCACCTTTGCCCTTGATCAATCCCTGATCCACCGCGATCCGAGCGCCATCCACCAGGGACACACCGTTTTCCCGCGCGGTCAATTGGATCGTCTGCTGTGCCTTGTCGCCCAGGCCGCGTTTTGGCGTGTTCACGATCCGCTCGAAGGCCAGATCATCCTCGGGGCTGACCACCAGCCGGAAGTAGGCCATGGCATCGCGAATCTCCATCCGCTCGTAAAACCGAGGTCCGCCAATCACCTTGTAAGGCAGGCCGATGGTCAGAAAGCGATCCTCAAAGGCGCGCATCTGGTGGCTGGCACGCACGAGAATGGCAATTTCGTCTAGGTTCATTGGCCGCACACCGCGCGTGCCGCCCTGCATCGCGTCGATTTCTTCCCCGATCCAGCGCGCTTCTTCCTCGCCATCCCAATGGCCGATCAGGCGAACCTTTTCGCCTTCCTTCTGGTCGGTCCAGAGTTCCTTACCAAGACGGCTTTCATTGCCCCGGATAACGTTCGATGCCGCCGCCAGAATATGCGGGGTCGAGCGATAGTTCTGCTCGAGCCGAACAACGTAGGCACCAGGAAAGTCCTTTTCGAACCGCAGGATGTTGCCCACCTCGGCACCACGCCAGCCATAGATCGACTGGTCGTCGTCACCAACGCAACAGATATTTTTGTGTCCGCCCGCCAGCAACCTTAGCCACAGGTATTGGGCAATGTTCGTATCTTGGTATTCGTCCACAAGGATGTACCGGAACCAGCGCTGGTATTGCTCCAGAACATCCGAATGAGATTGAAAGATCGTGACCATATGCAACAGCAGGTCACCAAAATCCACAGCATTCAGTTCGCGCAACCGTGTCTGGTATTGCGCATAAAGCTCGACGCCCCTGCTGTTGTATGCCCCGGCATCTGCAGCGGGCACTTTCTCTGGGGTCAGCGCTCGGTTCTTCCAGTCATCGATGATGCTGGCCAGCATCCGAGCGGGCCAGCGCTTGTCGTCGATATTTGCGGCCTGAACCAATTGTTTGAGCAGGCGAAGTTGGTCATCTGTATCCAGAATCGTAAAGTTCGATTTCAAGTCCACCAGCTCTGCGTGGCGACGAAGCAGCTTGACACAGATTGAATGAAAAGTGCCGAGCCAGGGCATACCTTCTGCCGGCTGGCCTAACAGACGTCCGACCCGTTCTTTCATCTCGCGCGCGGCCTTGTTGGTGAAGGTCACGGACAGGATTTCATTGGGTCGCGCCCGCCCGGTGGACAAAAGATGCGCAATTCGTGCGGTCAACGCCTTTGTCTTGCCGGTTCCCGCGCCTGCCAGCATCAGAACCGGACCGTCCAGGCGTTCAACCGCCTCGCGCTGCGCCGTATTCAATTCATCCAGATATGGCGCGGGGCGCGCGGCCATGGCGCGTACCGACAGCGATGCGCCCTCGAAGGCGTCCGTTTCATCAAAACTGCTCATGGCCTCAAACTACGCTGGATAAGCGCCGAGGGAAAGGGTTTGTTCACGGCTTGTTCGCCGAAACATATTCAGTTCAATGTGGTCAATTCTAACAATCTTTCCATACATTCAGACGACCGCGTTAAGACTCTGTCAAACCGCGCTTGTGATGCTGGTCCGGTGGATGCGGGAGCACAAGACATGCAAAACGACAGCAAGCCGGGCGATATGCCCAAAGCAAAGGCAGTGGCAATCGCGCTGATGCTGATCGGTCTGACGGGTATTGCAGGTTGGGGCATATTCACGTTGCCCGCTCCGCTGGTGGATCGAATGCTGGAATCCGATCTCCGTTACCGCGCCATGCAGCTGAAACAGCAGGTCATCTCACATTTGGGCGAAGTCGAAGCGACATTTCGAACTGGTGAATTGGATGGGCATGACGAGGAATTTCTGGAACTTTTGCCCGCAACATCCGACATCTATCGCTTCAAACTTTTCAACAGCACCGGACAAGTCGTTTGGTCGACGCGCAGGGCGGACATCGGGGAAACGGCGAACAAACCTTATTTCCAAGCGATCGTCGCCGCCGGCAACATCTTCTACAAACACGAAGAAAAGCCACTTACCGACGTCGATGCTTTCAACCCTGACCTGCAGCATAACGCGGGTAGCACAACGCGCCACGTGGCTGAAATTTATGTCCCTGTTCTGCAAGACGGGCGCTTTCTGGGCGCGATTGAATTTTACACGGACATCACGCAAGTGCGAAACCTGTTCATCCTGCGGGCCCGTCTTTCGCTGGCGGTCCTGTGCGGCGTAGCCCTGCTGGCTTTGACCGCTGTGGTGCTGGTCATCTACCGCACAAATCGCCGTCAGATGCGCGACTTGCGTGTTCGGGCCGCGAAAGAGCGTGATTTGATGGACGACCAGCTGCGTCTGGCGCGCGAGGTGCGCCTGTTGGGCGAGTTGAACGAATGGTTGCAATCCAGCCGCTCTCTGGACGAACTGTTCGATATGGTCTCGCGCTTTATGACACACATTCTGCCCGAGGCTGAGGGCAGTGTTTACGTGTACTCCAATTCACGCGACGTTTTGGACGGATGCGCCAGTTGGAACGGCGGCGCCCACAAAGCCCATATACATCCGGAAGGCTGCTGGGGTTTGCGGCGAGGTCGAACTTATGAATTCGGAGCCTCGGAAATCGATTTCGTCTGCGAGCATGCAGAACCCCATGACGGGCGTCCCTATTTCTGCTTTCCGATCCTCGCCCATGGAGAGACTGTTGGACTGCTTCACTTGCGTGCTCATGAGGGCCGCGGTGAGGAGTTTCATTCCAGCAAGAAACTCGCGCAGCTCTGCGCTGAACAAATCAGCATGGCGATTGCCAACGTGCGGATGCGGGATCAGTTGCACGACCAGTCGGTCCGCGACCCTCTGACCGGGCTGTTCAACCGCCGGCATATGACGGAAACGCTACGCAAGGCGATCGGCCGCAGTCAGCAGACGGGGGCCCGGCTCAGCCTGATCGCGGTGGATGTGGATCATTTCAAGAAGTTCAACGACACGCATGGTCACGATGCGGGCGATATGGTCCTGCGAGCTGTGGGGTCCGCACTGGAACAAGGATGCGACCGGGACGAAATCGCCTGCCGCATTGGCGGAGAGGAGTTTATGCTGATCCTGCCCGACAACAGCCCCGAGGAAGCAATCACCCGCGCAGAGCACCTGCGGCAGGCGGTCGAAGCCGTGACGGTGCGCTATGGTGAGAAATCATTGCCACGCATCACCATTTCGGTTGGGGTTGCGCATTACCCTGCGCATGGAACCATGCCTCAAGATCTGATGCGTGCTGCGGATGACGCCCTGTACGCTGCAAAGGACAAAGGAAGAAATCAGGTTCAGGTGGCTGGTTCGGCAGTTGCTGGCACCTCGGGAGTCAAAACCAAGCAAAAGGAAGAACCAACCCCGCCTGCATCGGCCGCATAGCCGTTGACCTCATGGACAGGTCCGATGCACCGCTGGCACCGGGTTTGAAAGATCAGCTTTATCCGATTTTCGACCGTCAAAGGGTGGTGGAAGGCACGAATCATTGTCCATGAATTTGATGAAGACGCTGACCCGTTCTGTTTCACTCTGACACTCCAAGGCCACCCAAGAAGGCCGGAATCGCAACCTTTGGTAAAAAACTAAGCTCGAATCGTTCAAAAGATTGATGCTGCATTGCCGCATCGCTAAAAGGTCAGCGCGAACAAGTGGCGTTTGCGAGCGTTAACATGCCGGTTCTACCCAGAAGAACTGATATCCCTGCGCATAATCTCGCTCTATCAACACGGCCACACCTAAAAGACCGGGACCAGAGATGACCGACTTCAAGAAAATCCTGATCGCCAACCGCGGCGAGATTGCCATTCGCGTGATGCGCGCTGCCAACGAGATGGGCAAGCGCACCGTTGCTGTCTTTGCCGAAGAGGACAAGCTGGGCCTGCATCGCTTCAAAGCGGATGAGGCTTACCGCATCGGCGAAGGTTTGGGGCCGGTGGCCGCATATCTGTCAATTGACGAGATCATTCGCGTCGCCAAAGAGTGCGGCGCCGATGCCATCCACCCCGGATACGGGCTGCTGTCGGAAAACCCGGATTTTGTCGATGCCTGTGTCAAGAACGGTATCACCTTCATCGGCCCCAAGGCCGAAACCATGCGCGCGCTTGGCGACAAGGCCAGCGCGCGGAAGGTTGCGATTGCCGCTGACGTTCCAGTCATCCCTGCCACCGAAGTGCTGGGCGACGATATGGACGCCATCAAGTCCGAGGCGGCAGAGATCGGCTATCCGCTGATGCTCAAGGCGTCCTGGGGCGGCGGCGGTCGGGGCATGCGCCCGATCCTGTCCGAGGATGAACTGGAAGAAAAAGTGCTGGAAGGTCGGCGCGAGGCCGAAGCCGCCTTTGGCAATGGCGAGGGTTATCTGGAAAAGATGATCACCCGCGCCCGCCATGTCGAAGTGCAGATCCTGGGCGACAAGCACGGCGAGATCTACCACCTGTACGAGCGCGACTGTTCGGTCCAGCGCCGCAATCAGAAGGTCGTAGAACGCGCGCCCGCCCCTTACCTGAGCGAAGACCAGCGCGCCGAACTGTGCGAGCTTGGCCGCCGTATCTGCGCGCATGTGAACTATGAGTGCGCCGGGACTGTCGAGTTCCTGATGGATATGAACACAAGCAAGTTCTACTTCATCGAGGTGAACCCGCGCGTTCAGGTTGAACATACCGTCACCGAGGAAGTCACCGGTATCGACATCGTTCAGGCTCAGATCCTGATCGCCGAGGGTAAAACTCTGGCAGAAGCGACCGGCAAGGCCAGCCAGGACGAGATTCGTCTGAACGGCCACGCGCTGCAGACGCGTGTGACGACGGAAGATCCGCTCAACAATTTCATCCCCGACTATGGCCGCATCACCGCCTATCGCTCGGCCACCGGCATGGGCATCCGTCTGGATGGCGGTACCGCCTATGCGGGTGGTGTGATTACGCGGTACTACGACTCGCTGCTGACCAAGGTCACCGCCTGGGCGCCGACGCCTGAAAAAGCAATCGCGCGAATGGATCGCGCGCTGCGTGAATTCCGTGTCCGCGGTGTCAGCACCAACATCGCATTTGTCGAGAACTTGTTGAAACACCCGACTTTCCTTTCGAATGAATACACCACCAAGTTCATCGATGAGACCCCGGACCTGTTCCAGTTCAAGAAGCGCCGCGACCGCGGCACCAAGGTCCTGACCTATATTGCGGACATCACGGTCAATGGTCACCCCGAAACCAAGGACCGCCCCGCCCCGCGCGCCGATCTGAAAGAGGCCAAGGCCCCTGCACCGAAGGCCGAGCCGCGGATGGGCACCCGCAATCTGCTGGAACAGAAGGGACCGCAAGCTGTCGCCGATTGGATGAAGGCGCAGCGGCAACTGCTGATTACCGACACCACCATGCGCGACGGTCACCAGTCGCTGCTGGCGACCCGGATGCGCTCGATCGACATGATCAAGGTGGCGCCGAGCTATGCGGCGAACCTGCCGCAATTGTTCTCGGTCGAATGCTGGGGCGGTGCAACGTTCGACGTGGCGTACCGCTTCCTGCAGGAATGCCCTTGGCAACGTCTGCGCGATTTGCGCGAGGCGATGCCGAACCTGATGACGCAGATGCTGTTGCGCGGGGCGAACGGGGTTGGCTACACGAACTATCCCGATAACGTCGTGCAGGAGTTCGTCCGTCAGGCATCCAGAAACATCGACGTTTTCCGCGTGTTCGACTCGCTGAACTGGGTCGAAAACATGCGTGTCGCCATGGATGCGGTCATTGAGAACGGCAAGATTTGCGAAGGTACCGTCTGCTACACCGGTGATATCCTGGACCCGGATCGCGCCAAGTATGACCTGAAATACTATGTCGGCATGGCCAAGGAACTGCGTGACGCCGGCGCCCATGTGCTGGGCCTCAAGGACATGGCGGGCCTGCTGAAACCGGCATCAGCCAGGGTTTTGATCCGCGCACTGAAGGAAGAGGTCGGCTTGCCGATCCACTTCCACACCCACGACACGGCCGGTATCGCCAGCGCGACCATTCTGGCTGCGTCCGAAGCCGGTGTGGATGCTGTGGATTGCGCCATGGACAGCTTCTCGGGCAACACGAGCCAAGCAACACTTGGTACAGTGGTCGAGGCGCTGCGCCATACCGACCGCGACACCGGGCTGGACATCAAGGCCATCCGCGAAATCAGCGACTACTTCGAATCCGTCCGCGGCCAGTACGCGGCCTTCGAATCCAGCCTGCAGGCACCGGCTTCTGAGGTTTATCTTCACGAAATGCCCGGTGGTCAGTTCACCAACCTCAAGGCGCAGGCGCGCTCGCTGGGGTTGGAAGAGCGCTGGCACGAGGTCGCTCAGATGTATGCGGACGTGAACCAGATGTTCGGCGACATCGTGAAGGTGACGCCGTCGTCCAAGGTGGTCGGTGACATGGCGCTGATGATGGTTAGCCAGAACATGACGCGCGAGCAGGTCGAGGATCCCGGCACAGACGTGGCATTCCCGGACTCGGTCGTGGACATGATGCGCGGCAATCTGGGCCAGCCTCCGGGTGGGTTTCCCGACACCATCGTCAAGAAGGTGCTCAAGGACGAAGCGCCAAACACCGACCGCCCCGGCAAGGATGTCCCCCCTGTAGACCTTGAGGCCACGCGCGCCGAGCTGTCCAAGCAGTTGGAAGGCAAAGAAGTCGATGACGAGGACCTGAATGGCTATCTGATGTATCCCAAGGTGTTCCTGGATTACATGGGGCGACATCGGGTTTATGGCCCGGTCCGGACATTGCCCACCCGCACCTTCTTCTACGGCATGGAGCCTGGCGAAGAAATCACCGCGGAAATCGACCCGGGCAAGACATTGGAGATCCGCTGCCAGGCCATTGGCGAAACCGACGAAAACGGTGAGGTCAAAGTGTTCTTTGAGCTCAACGGTCAGCCGCGTGTGATCCGGGTGCCAAATCGTCTGGTCAAGGCCTCAACCGCGCAGCGCCCCAAGGCCGAAGCTGGCAACGCCAATCATATCGGCGCTCCGATGCCCGGTGTCGTGGCGACCGTTGCGGTCAACGCAGGGCAGGAAGTCAAAGAAGGCGATCTGCTGCTGACCATCGAAGCGATGAAGATGGAAACCGGCATCCACGCCGAACGCGACGCGGTAGTCAAGGCGGTCCACGTCCAGCCCGGCGGACAGATTGACGCGAAAGACCTTCTCGTCGAACTGGAATAAACTACAGATCGAATTAGAATTATTGGGCCGTGCGGGAAACTGCGCGGTCCTTTTTTGTTGCGCATTGAAAGGCTACTTATGCTGACCATCACACCAATCTACGCGGCCCTGATTGCATTTCTTTACCTCGCGCTCAGCGTCAATGTCATCCTGCACCGTCGAAGTGGCAAGATCTCGGTGGGAGACCATGGGAATAAGACGATGATCAAAGCGATGCGCACCCAGGCCAATTTTGCTGAGTATGCGCCGTTTGCCCTACTTCTGATTGCCATGGCCGAGCTACAGGGCGCCGTAGGACTGTTGCTGAACCTGTTGGGGCTGATGCTGCTGGCTGGTCGCCTGCTTCATGCCTATGGCTTCGGTCGCACGCCGCAAATCGTGATTCTGCGACAGATCGGCATGTTCCTGACCTTTGCGGCAATTCTGGTCGCAGCGATGGCGAACCTCGTACTGGCGACTTGACGTACCACAATGGGCGCTGGCCCGCCCTACCCGGTCAAAACGCGCAATTCGACCTCGGGCGGCTGTTTCAGGTTCGGGTCGACCTTACCCAACTGATCTTCGCGGGTTTTGCACAAAGCCATGGCCAGCAATATCAATGCGGTCAGGGCCATCATTTTCACACTCTCGAACCTCGCCATCAGCTTTCCTCCACTATTCTTGTTTTGCAATTCACTGGGTCTTTAACGCGCAAGTTCACAATTTCTGTCGCCAAAGATTTTTCGGCTTTTTGTGTTTTTCCGCTTGCAGCCCCGCGTTGGAATTTATACATCCCTCCTCACTCAACGGCGCGGGCGTAGCTCAGGGGTAGAGCATAACCTTGCCAAGGTTAGGGTCGGGCGTTCGAATCGCCTCGCCCGCTCCATTGAGAGACCATTGGGTCGAATTGTATCTGATGCGGGCGTAGCTCAGGGGTAGAGCATAACCTTGCCAAGGTTAGGGTCGGGCGTTCGAATCGCCTCGCCCGCTCCAGATACCAAACACTCCGAACATACTGGTTCTTTCCCGGACGTTGCTCCATTGTGATTTTAGTCGCAATCACGAAGGAGATGCGCCCATGCCGGAATATGAAATTCGCGCGTTGACAGCGGCAGAACTGCAAAGGGCTGTGGACTGGGCGGGTCACGAAGGATGGAACCCCGGGCTTCATGACGCGGTTTGTTTTCATAGCTCCGATCCCGAAGGGTTCAAGGGCGGGTTTCTGGATGGAGAGATGATCGCATCGGCCTCGGCGGTCAATTACGATGACAGTTATTCGTTTTTGGGCTTCTACATTGTGCGGCCCGAATTTCGCGGCTCGGGATACGGTATTCAGGTGGCCGAAGCAGTCAAGGCACATTGCGGCGAGCGAAACATGGGCATGGATGGTGTCGTCGAACAACAGGACAATTATCGCAAATTCGGCTTCACCCTGGCCTATGACAATTACCGCTTCGCCGGTACTGTCGGCGATGTTTTGCAGGGCTTGGCGCACGCTCACACCAACCAGATTACACCATTGAGCGCCGTGACCGACGAGCTTAAACAGTATGATCGGAACTTGTTTCCTGCACCGCGTGATACGTTCCTGCAAGCCTGGCTGGACGCACCAAACCATGTTTCCCGCGTCTATCGGGAGAATGGGCGCATAAAAGGCTATGCGACCGTGCGGCGATGCCTGAGCGGCTACAAAGTCGGACCCTTATTCGCGGACGATTCCGAAATAGCGCAGGCCCTCTTGGTGTCGTTGTTGTCAGCCATCCCGGAAGACGAGATGGGCGCCGAGGTGTTTATCGACATGCCAAACCCGAACGGACAGGCGATGAAATTGGCCGCCCAGTTGGGATTGACCAAAGTTTTTGAGACCGGTCGCATGTATTCCAGCCACGCGCCAGACATCGATCTGGACAAGATCTTCGGTATTACGACGTTCGAGCTGGGCTGAACGTCAAAACGCCTTGAACGTCATCGTCGTCAGCGATCGCTCGATATCCGGAATCGTCAGCAGGTTTTCGTTGATGAAATGGCCTACATCCTGAGACTCGGGGATGTAGAGTTTCAGCAGCAGGTCGTATTCGCCGCTGGTCGAATAAAGCTCGGAATGAATTTCCCGCAGCGCGATGTCTTCGGCAACCTTGTATGTTGTGCCCGGCTTGCAACGGATCTGAATGAATACGCAGGTGGACATGGTATGGCCCTGTTGGTTGAGTTGCCGGCAGGCTGGCATGGCGGGCCCGTAGGTGCAATCCCCTGCAACAGATTGTATCGATAGCCAAGCTTGGGCTGGATCAATCTGCCCCAGCCCGTCTATAAGCGCGCCTGTAGCAAAAGGAATTCGCCCATGCGCACCGCTTCGATCAGCCGCAAGACCGCCGAGACGGATATCTCGGTCGAGGTCAATCTGGATGGCACCGGCACATATGACAACCAGACCGGTGTAGGTTTTTTCGATCACATGCTGGACCAGTTGGCGCGCCATTCGCTGATCGACATGACGATCCGGGCCAAAGGCGATTACCACATCGATGACCACCACACGGTCGAGGATACCGGCATCGCGCTGGGTCAGGCTCTGATGCAAGCATTGAGCGACAAGAAGGGCATCCGCCGTTACGGCGAGTGTCACTTGCCCATGGACGACGCGCAGGTAAGGTGCGCCCTCGACCTTTCGGCCCGTCCATTCCTGATCTGGAACGTGGACCTGCCGACGTCAAAAATCGGGACGTTCGACACCGAGCTGGTGCGAGAGTTTTTTCAGGCACTCAGTACCCATGGCGGCATCACTCTGCATATCGATCAGCTTCACGGGTTCAACAGCCACCACATCGCCGAAGCGGCCTTCAAAGCGGTGGCCCGTGCACTGCGTCAGGCGGTCGAGACCGATCCGCGCAAGGCGGATGCGATCCCGTCCACCAAGGGCGCGCTGTAAATGCTCACCGCAATAATCGACTACGAAAGTGGCAACCTGCATTCCGCCGAGAAAGCGTTTCAACGTATGGCGCGTGAGTTGGATGCGGGTGAAGTCGTTGTCACCTCGGATGCAGAAGTTGTCGCGCGCGCGGACCGTCTTGTTTTACCGGGCGACGGGGCCTTTCCCGCCTGTGCGTCCGAGCTGCGCGGGCACAAAGGCATCCACGACGCGATGGTCGAGGCCGTCGAACAGAAAGGCCGACCGTTTCTGGGTATCTGCGTCGGGATGCAACTGATGGCCTCCAAGGGCCATGAATATTGCGAAACCGATGGGTTGGACTGGATTGCAGGCGATGTTGTGCGGATCGAACCGTCAGACCACACCCTGAAGGTGCCGCATATGGGATGGAACGATCTGGTGCTGGAAAACACCCACCCGGTGTTTGACAGGGTGAAATCCGGCGACCATGTCTATTTCGTCCACTCCTACCACTTCCGGGTCAACGAGCCTGCGGAACGTCTGGCCTATGTGGATTACGGTCAGGAAGTCACGGCCGTGATTGGCCGCGACACGATGGTCGGCATGCAATTTCACCCCGAAAAAAGTCAGGACGTGGGGCTGCGTATGATTGGTAACTTTCTGACCTGGGCCCCGTGACGGGTTACTGAACGCGCGTCCAGGTCTGGCCGCGGCAGACCAGGCCACCGGCAACACAGCCTTTGACTGTCAGCGTATTCTGCCCGTCCAGCTCCATTTTCGACCTATAGGTTTTGTCGCGGTCGGGCGCCCAGATCTTGCCGTCGTCATACTTGCCGTCGCCTTCCGGAATCATGTCCCAGATGATCTGCTTCCCGAGGTTCTCGTATTCCAGCTGCTCGTTGCCATCTTTATCGAATGCGGTGTCGATGGTGCCGCAAATGGCACTGCCGCACTCGGCAATCGAAACGTGCAGGTAACCGCCGGTATCGCCCGGCTGCGTTTTCCATAGGCCATCGACCGGATCGGCTGCAACGGCGCTGGTGGCCAGGGCAGCAAATGCAGCCGCAATTGTGAATGTCTTCATGATATTCTCCCTGTTTTGGCCACTCTGGCCGCCTGACTGCAATCGGGCAAGATTGACTTTGCGTCGCGTTGCATCCCCTGCCCCGCTTGTGCGATATCCCGCGCGTGTAACTGAAATATAGGGCCGCGCAAAATGATCCTCTACCCCGCAATCGACCTCAAAGACGGCCAGGCCGTGCGCCTGTTGCGCGGAGAAATGGATAAGGCCACGGTCTTCAACGAAGACCCCGCCGCGCAGGCGCGTGCCTTTGTCGAGGCTGGATGCGAATGGCTGCACCTCGTCGACCTGAACGGCGCCTTTGCTGGTGAGCCGGTCAACGCCTCCCCCGTCGAAGCTATTCTGAAGGCCTGCAACGTGCCTGCCCAATTGGGTGGCGGTATCCGCGATATGGCCACGATCGAAACCTGGATCGACAAAGGTCTGGCGCGCGTCATCCTGGGCACAGTCGCTGTCGAAAACCCCGATCTGGTGCGGGATGCGGCCAAAGCCTTCCCCGGCAAAGTTGCAGTAGGCATCGATGCGCGCAACGGTATGGTCGCCACCAAGGGCTGGGCCGAAGAAACCAACGTTCAGGTCACCGATCTGGCACGTCGTTTCGAGGACGCCGGCGTGGCCGCGATCATCTACACCGACATCAATCGCGACGGCGCAATGCAGGGCCCGAATGTCGAGGCCACCGCAGCGCTTGCACGGGCTGTATCCATCCCCGTTATCGCCTCAGGCGGCGTCAGTTCATTGGACGACCTGATCGCCCTGCGCGACTGCGGAGTAGAACTGAACGGCGCGATATCAGGCCGCGCGCTTTATGATGGCGCGATTGACCTGGCCGAAGCCATTCGCGCCCTGAACTGAGTTACTGCGCGGCGGCCGAGGTCAGCTTGGCCAGCGCGCCGCGCATTTTTTCGATCACAGGCGAGTTTTCGACCGCATCAAGTTCGTCCATGGTCTCTTTTGGGTCTTCATAGGCTAGCCAGACCTGACCGTTTTCATCCTCGTAAGCCTGCACTTTCAGAGGCAGGAACAGCCCGGCGCGTGGGTCGATTTGCATCGCTGGTGTGCCCAGCGCAGGATTGCCAAAGATCAGAACTTGATTGGCCGGGATCGTCATACCTACCTTTTCGGCACCCGCAGCGTGATCTACTCGCGCAAAAACGGTCGCCCCGGCATTACCCACGGCGGCTTCGAGGGCATCCATCGCATCGGACACCGATTTGGCGGTATTTACCTTGATTATGTCGTCGGCCATCGCTGTGACAGCGCTTCCAAAAATAAATGTGGTCGTCAAAAAGAGTTTACGCATCACATTGATCTCCTGATGAATTAGTGGCCATTTTTCACGGCTTTCGTGCGAGTGACAATCACAACTCTGGCATCGGCGGGGGTTTGCCGGTAGAGGTGCGGCAACAAAGGATGCGCCATGTTGAAAACCCGGATCATTCCCTGCCTGGATGTCGCTGATGGCCGCGTGGTCAAAGGTGTGAACTTCGTGGGTCTGCGCGACGCAGGCGACCCGGTGGAATCGGCCAAGGCCTATGACGCCGCGGGCGCGGACGAAATCTGCTTTCTGGACATCCACGCCACCCACGAAAACCGGGGCACCATGTTCGATGTGGTGCAACGCACGGCCGAACAGTGCTTTGTACCGCTGACGGTCGGCGGCGGCGTTCGGACCAAGGATGACGTTCGCGCGCTGCTGCTGGCGGGTGCGGACAAGGTCAGCTTTAACTCTGCTGCCGTAGCGAACCCGGACGTCGTAGCCGAGGCCGCGGATCAGTTCGGAAGCCAGTGCATCGTCTGCGCGATTGACGCCAAGACCGTCAGCCCCGGCAAGTGGGAGATTTTCACCCATGGCGGGCGCAAACCCACCGGCATCGACGCGGTTGAATTTGCCCGAACCGTCGTCGCCAAAGGCGCAGGTGAGATCCTGCTGACTTCGATGGATCGCGATGGCACCAAGGCCGGATTCAACCTGCCTCTCACCCGCGCCATCTCGGACGCGGTGGATGTACCGGTGATCGCGTCTGGCGGTGTGGGTAATCTTGACCACCTGGTCGAAGGTGTTACCGAAGGTGGAGCCAGTGCAGTTCTGGCGGCCTCGATTTTTCATTTTGGCGAATACACGATCCGCGAGGCCAAGGAGCACATGGCCGCCGCAGGCATCCCGATGAGGCTGACATGAGCATTCTTCACGACCTCGCAGCAACCATCGAAACCCGCAAAGGCGCGGACCCGGAGTCGAGTTGGACCGCCAAACTGCTAGCCAAGGGACCCGAGAAATGCGCCGAGAAATTCGGGGAAGAGGCAATCGAAGCCATCATCGAAGCCGTCAAGGGTGACTCTGATAAACTGACTGCCGAGGCGGCTGATGTCATCTATCATCTGCTGGTCATGCTGGCCGCACGCGACGTATCTCTGGATGCCGTTTTGCAGGAACTGGCGCGACGTCAGGGCGTCAGCGGCATCGCGGAAAAGGCCACTCGTCCAGACAATTGACCCGGCGGGTTCCGGTGTCAGGCCTCGGTCTTTATACTCGGGCTGATGCGCGCTGGCGCGACAATCTGAGGGTGCAGGAATGATCAGACCTTTGGCATATGCACTGGCGCTGTTTGCCCTTGTAGCACTTGGCGCCTGTTCCACCCCGCCCCCAGCCGGCAGCGATGATGTTCAACGGCTTTCAACCCAAATCCAAGGCCTGGGGCCGGACATCGATCGGGAAGAAGCGGATCGTGCCGCCAGCATTGCTTATTCCTATACTGCGCAGCTGGTGCAGGAATACCAGATTACCGACCCACCCTTGATCCACAATGCCAAGGTTAACAAGGGATTGCGCCCCCGCGGCCTCTGTTGGCACTGGGCCGAAGATATCGAGCGGAGGCTGAAACAGGAGAATTTTCAAACCCTGACGCTGCATCGCGCAATCGCCAATGCGGACAATCCGTTCCGAATCGATCACAGCACTGCCATTATCAGCCGCCGGGGAGAAACCATGTATGACGGGGTGGTTCTGGACCCCTGGCGTTACGGAGGCGTCCTGTTCTGGGCTCCGCTGTCCGAGGATACGCGCTATGAATGGGTTCCACGCGAGGTTGTGTTGGAAAAGCGCCGCAAGGAACAAGTGGCACGCCTGAAGCCGCTGCCAGGCGGCTAAGGTCTCAGAGCTTCGACGATATCACACCGGTAGCAAAGCCACCCATTCGCAATTCGCCAAACAGGCGTTGGTATTCGATCTTGGGGCAGCGGTTCATGATCACATCAATGCCGCGCGCTAGAGCTTTCTCAGCCGCCTTTTGATTTTCGACGCCGATTTGCATCCAGATCGTTTTTAAGTCAGGAAGTACCTCCAACGCCTCATCAACAATTGGCGGCACGGCTTCAGAGCGCCGGAAAATATCCACCATATCAACAGTTTCTGTAATATCCGATAGGGACCCGCGCACCGTTTTCCCGAAAAGAACCTTGCCTGCATGCCCGGGGTTTACCGGGATCACTGAATACCCTTTGAGCGACAGGTACCGCGCGACGTAATAACTGGGCCGCACCGGATTCAGGGACACACCTACAACGGCAACAACCTTTGTGCGCTGCAAAATGGATTTCAGATACACGTCGGAATAATCTGGCATGTCGGCACCCTAACCGTACCGACTAAAAGAAAAAAGCGCCCAGGACTTCCTGGGCGCCAGTTGTTGGAACGAGGGACAGTGAAATGACCCGCGGCAGTTCCGTTCCGCGGTCACTGTGACATTTAAGCACGAGTTCGGTAAAAAAAAGAGGGGGAGCGCATTTTTGTGATGACATATCACGAAAAGCGGAAACCCGCCTATCATTGATACAGAATGCCCGGCCAGTTCTTGTCAGCCTGACGGATGAACTTACCCACATTTCGCTGCCAAATCTGTTCGATTGCTGGGGAGTGCGTCAGATACAGCTTCCCGTCGACGATCCTCCAGGCCAACGGGTCCGAACTGATGAGTTTGCCCTTCGCCATGGCATACGAGCAATACCCGCCGTACTGAGGGGCAAAGGCGCGTGGATTGCGCTCGAACCGGTCGCGGTTTTCCTCGGACACGAACTTCCAGGTCGCCCCTTTCCACATCAGGGCTATCTCAGGCCGCCCGGCTACAGGGCCAGTGGTTCTGAAATATGAAACGGTATCATAGCCGGACACAGCCACACCGCCGGCCGCGTAAAACATCGGCATGGTCTGCGCCCGGACCATTGGCGCCAAAGCGGAACATGTCAGGGCAGAAAGAAATGTGCGTCTGGACAACATGAGCGATTCATTCAGTATCAATTTGAAGGTTTAAACATGCATGTTTCATGCACCAGTAGAAACCCCCGATGACGTTGATGTGAACAACCGTGCCAAGACCCAGTCGGATCAGTCGAAAACGTCCTCGATCGCGTCCCAGGCTTCATCAAGTACGCGCGAGAAAAGGCCCTTTTTCTTCTTCTTTTTCGGCCTGTCGTATCTTTTTTCGTATTTTGAGGGCTGCTTTGGTTTGCGTTCTGCCAACTTGGCCTTGGGCATCATCTTAAGGTTATGCAGTGGCGCACCACAGCTCGAGCAGCTCAGCTCGTGCTGCTGCTTGCCTTTCAGAACCAGTGCTGCGCGGGTGCCGCAATAGCAGCACGTTGCGATTTTGGGCGGCGTGGAAATTGGAACCTCCTGCTATCTGCGTCCCGATGCATATAGGGCAATCGCGGCCGCATTTGAGACATTCAGTGACCCAAATCCACCCGCCGCGTCAATCTTAACCAGTTGATCCACGGTCTCTTTGGTCTTTTGGCGCAGTCCCGGCCCCTCGGCACCCAGCACCAACGCCACGGGTCGGTCTCGCCGCCCTTCAAGAGCCGCTTCTATTGTCTCCTCCGCCTCACCGTCCAGGCCGAGCACCAGGAACCCCATGCCCTGCAATTCGACGATTGCATCGGCCAGATTGCGGACCCGCAGATAAGGCTGCCTTTCCAGTGCCCCGCTGGCGGTCTTGGCCAGTGCGCCGGTTTCCGGGGCGGAATGGTGTCGCGTCCCGATTACGGCACTGGCCCCCAGCACCTCGGCCGAGCGCAAGATCGCCCCGACGTTATGAGGATCAGTCACCCGGTCCAGAAGCAGCACGCGTGGGTTTTCGCGCCCGATACAGTTTTCCGCAAGTCCACCCCAGTCCAGCGGCTTGACTTCGAGCGCTGCACCCTGATGGACCGAACCCGGATCGATAGGAGCGGTAAATTTGCGCGGGTCCACCATCTCGGCCTCGATCCCCGCAAACTCTATCGCGTCGGCCAGTTTATCATTCGCATTCCGGGTCACGATCAGGCGGATTTTCTTACGGTCCGGGTTCATCAACGCATCGCGCACGGCGTGCAATCCAAACAGCCAAACAGTTTCCGAGGCCGCCGCTTTGCGCGCCTGTTCCTTCTCGACGACCCATTTGGGTTTCTTCATGTCATTAGCCTCCGGGCCGACGAATACGTTTCCTGCGTCAAAGCGGAATTTTCCTGTTGACGCTCCTTAGGCGCGCTAGTAATCACGCCTCCACGTCAGGTGCAACGCCTGACAGTGGGCGACAGGCCGCAAGGTGTGGCAGGGGACTGTAACTCCCTCGCGGAGACGCACGCCTGGTTCGATTCCAGGGTCGCCCACCATTCTCCAACCTCCATACAGCACTCCTTCTTTGAACGGCGACACAGAGCATCCATGCGTGATGCATCCACACGCGCGTGAAGCTCGGAAAGGGTGAAACTCCTAATGAGGTTCACTGAATCAGCGCACCCGCTACGCGTTTCGGCTAGGGGGGCTGCGGGTCACTCTGCAGCGGTGCGCAGCGCATCGATCCGGTCGAACCACGCGACAATCGCGTCTACATCCGGTTCCAAAGCCTCCGCTGCTCCGTCCGTAAAGTCCTGAAACTTATCCTCGTTCAGACTGTTCACGCCGACCAGTACCGGGATTTCCAGCGCCAAAGCCTCGCCAATCACAGGACGGAAGCCCCGACCGTCGGCTTCATGTTTGCCGAACTTGTTGACGATCAGAAGTTGCGGCGCTTCACTTAGCGATGCCGTCACATAGCCCACCGCCTGTTCCAACGCCGCGGGGTCCAGACGACAGCCGCGCGATTCTGCCCCCAGAGATTGCGAGATTCTGATTGTGTCGCCATCGGGCAGGACCCGCAGATCCATATCGCATTTCGTGTTGTCGGCGCATTCGGTGTTGGTCTGCACAACGCCGGACAACCGGGCGCCCTTCGCCAGCAGGCGTTCGGCAACCGCGCTTAGCAATCGGTCCGTTGCTCCGCGATCGGTAGTAGTGACATAGGCCAGGTTCATTCTTCAAACCCTCAGAGAATTCCAGTGTTTCGTTTCAGATAGCACGCAACGGGCTCCGCGACCACTCCGCACCATTACGGCAGCGCTGAGAGGCCGATCACGGATGCGTGCAGGTGGATGAGGGCCGCATATGCTGCGGCGGCGACCAGCCAGACCCAGAGACGCGGCCATGGCCGAGGCGCGCGCAGCGACAGGCGCGCGGTGTTTCTGGACAGACGGGACCAATCAGCTCCCATATCCCGTGCCTTGCGGCGATCAACCAGGACCATGCCTAGCCCCGCGAATCCGGCAAACAACCCAAACAGGATCACATGAGACAGGCTGCCATTCGCCAGCAGATGCGCAATCGCCCACAGCATTAGCGCCACAAGGATTGGATGACGGGTCGTGCGCAGTATTCCGGGGTGATCGGGGTCAAATGATGCACTTCCAAGGCCTCCGAAGGAAAACGGATTTTGTATGGTCAGACCGGCGACTGCCAGCCAGCACACCACAGGCATGATCAGGATCGGCGCCCAACGCAATGCGGCATAGGGCGGGATCACCTCGACATAGGGCGCATTGGCGGCGGCAAGGATCAGCCAGGCCAGCACGAGCAGAGAAAGGACCGAATAGGCGGCAAAGTAGCCAGTCCGCCCAAACACACCGATCAGCCACCCCCGCACAGCCGGGCGTGCCGGAATGGCGTGGCTGAGCAAAAAGGTCATGAGAGCCGCGAAGAATATGCCCCAACCGGCCATGGTTGCCTCCGAACTTACTGTCACCGGTTTAGACCTCGGTTTGCTTCTGGTCCTTGTCCGAAATCAAGCCGGGCAAAGGGGCGGTCGCACCGCCCCTGCCATGATTTAAAGGCCGAGCGCTTTCCGGCGTTCCTCGGCGAAACCCTGCACCATTCGGTCGGCGATCAGGGCAAGAATTGCCATGGCTGCACCGGCGGAGATGCCGAGCCCCACATCCGCCTGCCCCAGTGCCAGATAGATTGACTGACCCAGTCCGGTCGTGCCGATCAGCGCCGCAATGACCAGCATGGCGAAGGCATAGAGGATGGTCTGGTTCAAACCCAGCAGGATGGTTGGCGCCGCGTAAGGCGCACGCACGTCACGCAGGATCTGCCACTCGGTCGCGCCGCTGGAAATCGCGGCCTCCATCATCTCGTCCGGCGTGTTCACCAGACCGTGCCGGGTGTAGCGGATCATCGGTACGATCGCGTAGGCACAAATCGCCAGAAATGCCGAAAACTCGCCGATCTGGAACACCATCAACACGGGAATCAGGAACACGAACAAGGGTATGGTCTGCAACATGTCGCAGATCGGGCGAACCACATTCCACACCGGTCCCCAAACAGCACTTGCCAGACCGATCAAGCCACCAAGCACGGCACACGAAAACACCGCCGCACCGCTGAGGTACAGCGACAACAATGCCCGCTCCCACAGCCCCGAAACGAGGATGGTGCACAGCAACCCAACCGACAGCGCCGCAAGTCGCCAGCCGCCTGCGACCCAGCCCAGAGCGGCAGCGCCGGTCAATACGAAGGGCCACGGCAGGTTGGCAATGCCCGTTTCCAACATTCCGATCAGGATCAGAACCACCAGCCCGCCGGTCAGATGCCCGCGCCATGCCATCACCAGTGCGATCACCGCACCAAAGGCAAATAGGCCGTAGCTCATCGTTGGTGTCCAGGCAAAGCCCCAGGTGAACGGCAGCACCGCCTGATCAAGGCCGATCCGCAATGGGAGCAGCACATAAAACATCGAGTTGTTCTTGAGCGCGTCCAGCCACGGGCCGTTGCTTTGCGTAAACGCTGTCAGGCCGCTATCAACAGCGCCGGCAAGCGGGTCCAGCAGGGTCAGCTCAGACGGGTTCGGAAGCCAGGCCCAGAATGCGACCGTGAGCAGAACAGTGAAGCCCAGTACCGCCCAAACGACACGTTGGTCGTATCGCTTGCGTTCTGTGGCCAAGGTCCCGCTCATGCGGTCGATAACGACGGCAAAGACCACGATCACCAGGCCGGCCAGCAGCGATTCCCCAAACTGGGCCTTGCGCATGGTCAGCAGGACTTCCCAGCCGATGTCATTGAAACCGCCGATGACGGCCGCGATGATGACCATGGACAAGGCTGCCATAAGGCATTGGTTTACGCCGACCATGATCTGGGTTGCGGCCGAGGGGATCTCGACCTGAAACAACTGTTGGAACCGATTGCCGCCGGACATAATGGCGGCCTCTTTGATTTCCGGCTCCACCCGCTCGAGGCCCAGCATTACGTTGCGGGCCATCGGAGGGGCTGCATAAATAGCCGAAGCGATCAGTCCCACAACGGGACCAAATCCAAACAGCAGCAACAACGGGGTCAGATAGGCAAATGTCGGAACCGTCTGCATGACATCCAACACGGCCTGTACCACCGATTTCACCCGAGGGACTTCGTTGGCGAGGATACCGATTGCACCGCCGACGATCAGCGCCACAGGGACAGATACCGCGACTAGGGCCAGCGTATTCATGCTTTCGGCCCAATAACCTGAGGCCAGTACAAAGCAGAGCCCGAAGAAACCCAGCGCCGCCATCGGTAGCCCGCCCAGATACCAACCCAGCGCTGTAACAAGGCCGATCAGGATCGGCCAGGGTGTATTGCCAAGCACGAAATTGGCCCAGTCCATCGGGTATGCCATCAAATCCGAGAACAGTCGCGCGGCGGGTTTGATACCGTTCAGGAACCAGGCCAGAAACGAACCCACCCATTCCGTTGCGGGCAACTCCAAAGAAGCAGGCCATTTGATCAGCCACGGAGCGACGCCCTCAAGCGCGAGGCACAGCGCGCCAACGACCAGCGTGATCAGAGCCGCCTGCGCTCCTGCCGTCATTCGAGCATGCCTGTGCACCGAAACATCCGTAAGGGCGGTCATGCTTCATCCACCTGCAAGGCCGCCGCCAGATCGGACGGGTGGACCGTGCCAACGATGGCGCCATTTTCGTCCCGTACAGGCACCGGTTCATAAAGTTCCATGCAATGCGCCAAAGCAGCGTCCAGCGTCATCGACGTCGTCAGACCGGGATCATCGGGGCCATAGTCGCTTTCTCCGTGATGCAGGACCGAAGCGACCTTGGCGTGTTGGCCTTTTGCGACGTCCTTGGAAAACTCTCGCACATAGTCGTCGACCGGGCGCAGCACGATATCCGATGGCGTACCGATCTGAACGATCTTGCCATCGCGCATAATGGCGATACGGTCTGCCAGTTTCAGCGCCTCGGCGATATCGTGGGTAATAAACACGATGGATTTCTTCAGCGTCGCCTGAATACGCAGGAATTCGTCCTGCAACTGGCGGCGGATCAGCGGGTCGAGCGCCGAGAACGGCTCGTCCAGAAACCAGATATCGGGATTCACGGCCAAAGACCGCGCGATCCCTACTCGCTGACGCTGGCCACCGGATAGCTGGCGGGGAAAACTGTCTTCGCGGCCCTCAAGACCCACCAGCGAAATAACCTCTTGAGCGCGGGCAAGCCGCTCTTTGCGACCGACACCTTGGACACGCAGCGGATAGGCTACGTTTTCGGCCACTGTCATATGCGGGAACAAGCCGAAATGCTGAAACACCATCCCCAGCTTTTTGCGGCGCAGTTCGGTCAGCTTTTTCTTTGAGGCACCAATGACGTTGTCGCCATCAACGCGAATCTCACCGCCCGTACCCGGCAAAAGTTGCGAAATACAGCGGATCAGCGTGGATTTGCCCGACCCGGACAAGCCCATGATGACGAACAACTCGCCATCCCTGACTTCAAAATTGGCATCCTGAACGGCTGGAATGAACCCGTTGTCGCGCAAGTCAGCGGCGGCTTTGTCGGCATCATTCCCTGACCGAGACAGCGCGTCGGTCAGGGCTTTGTCAGCGCCGGGGCCAAAGACCTGCCAGAGATTCTGGCAGGCGATGGCTGGCGTAGTCGCTTCAGTCACTTATGTCAGCTCACTGTGTTGCAGCGTCGACAACCGGACGCCACTTACCTTCGTTTTCTGTCATCCAGGCGGCAACAACTTCTTCAACGGAACCACCATCCACGTCGATTGCGCCCATCATCGGCTGCTGGTCTTCAACAGCCAGCTGATAGTTGGACAGAATCTCGTAGGCGGCAGGCCACTTTTCCTCCAGCCCGCTCCAACCGGCCTTGAAAATACGGGACGGAGAGAAGTCGCAATCGTTGACCGCGTTGGGGTTTGGGCCCCATGCCGGATCGGTAAAGCAAGCTTCTTCTCCAGCCGGCAGATCGACGAATTGCACGTCATAGGCCGACATCGCCCAGTGCGGCTGCCAGAAAGTGATCAGCAGCGGTGATTTACGCTCGGTCGAAGCGCGAAGTTCTGCGATCAAAGCACCTTCGGAACCTGCCGGAACGGCTTTGAACGGCAGCTCGAGACCGACCATGCGATCAGCTCCCGGTGTGCCCCAATCCGCCGGATAGTCAACCAGGCGCCCGCCGGGCAACGTTTCAGCCGTTGCGAAGACCTGCGCACAATCTTTCAGAGCTTCCCACGCGGGCAAGCCAGGGCACAGATCTGCAACGTGCGCCGGGTATGCGATACCTTCCTTGGCATCCAGCCCCAGATCGCCGATTTCGACGACAGTGCCTTCGGCAACTTTCTTGGCATATTCGTCAGATACGTTCGAAGACCAGATTTCCAGCGTTGCGTCGATGTCGCCGTCCGCCAACGCCTGGAACTGGTTCATCATGCCGGCCGTCACGTATTCGACGTTGTAACCCGCAGCTTTCAACATCTCTCCGGCAACATGTGTCGTAACGTGCTGCCCGGTCCATTCGTTGATCGCCAGTTTTATTGGTTCGTCCACAGCGCCCATGTCGGCGGCGCTGGCAGCACCGGCAACGGTCATCGCCAGAAGGCTTACACCTAGTTTTTTCATCAGTTTAACTCCCTGTTTTCCTTTAAGACCCCTTGTGACAGGCAAAACCCGACCAAGGTGTTCTCCGACTACAAAACCATGTCGCAGCATGCACAAATTCTGTCGGAAAAGAAAAGAGAACAGTTG
This sequence comes from Ruegeria sp. HKCCD9138, assembly GCF_057220975.1. NCBI lineage: Bacteria > Pseudomonadati > Pseudomonadota > Alphaproteobacteria > Rhodobacterales > Roseobacteraceae > Ruegeria > Ruegeria sp. HKCCD9138. Next base: position 62,484 of record NZ_JBWVAZ010000005.1, read on the forward strand.
GCCGCTTGGTCGTTTTGTTCGACCGAAGAACCATCGTCACCCTCCCCATCCCGTCTGCACCCCTTTGCGCGCATCTGGCTTGTTTCTCGTCGCAGGCTGCGGGAAATTGATTGACTAGTCAATTACAAAAATCACAGATCGACCATCGATCGCGAATTTGCGACTTGGCCGGCGGTCTCAGACGCCTGAAATTCCCACTTGCCAGAACGGAACAAACGGGCAACACTTCCCGATAAACAGGAGGTCCGACATGCGCAATTTCGACGAAATCCATACCTTGGCTGCGGACCGCCACGGTGGGTTGGACGCTCTGGAAGGCAAACTGGTCAAACCGAAATCCAAAGCAGAGCTGGCCGAGATGTCTGACGATCGTTGGTTATCGACGATCAGCAAGACCGTCTTTCAGGCCGGCTTTAACTGGAAAGTCATCGAAGCAAAATGGGAGGGGTTCGAATCCGCTTTCGACGGCTTTGACGTGGGGCGTTGCGCGTTCATGGACGACGAAAAATTCGACGCCTTGCTTCAGGATACAAGGATCGTGCGAAACGGCACCAAGATCGCATCGGTCCGCGACAACGCTGCCTTTCTGCTGGAACTGCGGAACGAAGGTGGTGCTGGACAGGTGCTCGGGGGGTGGCCGTCGTCCGATTACATCGGTTTGCTTGCGATGCTGGCAAAGCGCGGCTCGCGGCTGGGCGGCGCGTCTGCGCAGTACGCGATGCGGTTTGCCGGGCGTGACAGTTTCATCCTGTCACGAGATGTCACGGCCCGCCTGATCGCCGAAGGCGTGATCGACAAACCCGCAACGTCGAAGAAAGCGATGACAGCAGTTCAGGACGCTTTCAACATCTGGATGGAACAATCCGGGCGCTCCTTGACCGAGATCAGCCGAGTTCTGGCGATGAGCCTTTGAAAACGGCTTGCAGAGCGGATTGGACGCATTAGGCTCATACCCATGGTTCGTCCCCTGCTGATATGCATCGTGTTCCTGATTTCAGCCTGCGGTCGTCCCCTGACCGAGCAAGAACGCGCCTTTGCCGGTAATATTCATGGTGAAACGCTGAATCTCGACCGGGTGCGACTGGTCGAAGGCGCGCCGGTGACCGCAATTACCTATACTCGAAAGGTGCGCCCCCGCCTTGCTTGCCGGGAACGAATCCTGCCGCCGGCGAAAGAGGAAACCGTAACCGGAAAGCCGGCAGCCGTCGCGCTGTTCAACCGCGTGTATTTCACAAGAGACTGGTATCTGGACGACTACATGACCGAATACCCGGATCAGATGAACCTGATCGCGGCGATGTTGCTAGCTCATGAACTGACACATGTCTGGCAATGGCAAAACCGCAAAACGACCGGGTACCACCCCCTGCGCGCAGCCGCAGAACATGGAAGACAAAGCGACCCTTACCTGTTCGATCTGGATACCTCGCCCGATTTTCTGGCCTATGGGTATGAACAGCAGGGGTCGATCGTCGAAGAATACGTGTGCTGCCGTGCGCTGGACCCTGATGCACCACGCACCAAACGACTGCACAAAATGCTGAGCCCCCACTTCGACGTGTCGAAGCTGCCGGGCGCGCGACGCGAACGCGACGTGCTGCTGCCGTGGGCCGGGGCCGAGCTTCAGGGGATATGCGGTTGAAGCGTCAGTTGCCCTGCAGTGTTTTCAGATACGCAACCAAATCGACAATAGGTTTGCTTGTTAAAATCGGTTGCCCGTCTGCGGTCTTGATCGCGGTATCCTGCCCTTCGAAATACGGACCGTAGACCGGCATCGGACTGCCGTGGCTGACCAGAGGGTCACGCCCGTCGATACGCGCCACAACCCGAGCTGTTGGAAAGACGCCATCCTCGTCAACGAGGGTTTTCAGGTTGGTTGGCTGAATAATCAGTACCCCGGCCATCGGACCGTGCCCGGTCGCATCCAGCCCATGGCAGGTCGCGCAGTAGTGTTGATACAACTCAGCACCCGTTTCGGCATCCTGCGCCGCAGCGTACTGGGGAATCGCAGCAAGCGCAGCCGCCATACACGTCTTGAAGTACCACCTGATCATCGCTTCCTCCACTGCAATCAGACATTTACAGGCTTGCCCGAAGCCCTGCTGAAGGCAATGATCCAGATCAACAGTTTCAGCTTGGAAGGGCTTATCATGACACAATACGCGGCGATCATGCTGGCGGCCGGAGTTGGCATACCGGTTCTCGCAGCGCTGAACGCAGCCCTTGGCAAGCTGATCGGGTCGCCGAACACTGCGGCGGTTATCTTGTTTGGCATTGCGTTCGCGGCTTCCGCGCTTGCCTTGATGGTGTTGCCGGGCGGTCAGGCTTTTGCCAAAGCAGCCAGTGCCCCTAAACACCTGTTTCTTGCCGGCGTGCTGATTGCCTTCTACGTGCTCTCCATTACCCATGTGGCACCCCATTTTGGGGTGGGAAATGCCGTATTCTTTGTATTGCTGGGTCAGCTGATCAGCACCGCCGCGATTGACCATTTCGGCCTATTTGGCGCTCAGATCACGCCGCTCACATTGACACGGGCCGCAGGTATCACGGTCATGGCCATCGGCGTTGCAATTACTCAGCTGGCCTGAGAACGCCCGCGTCCAAACGCACCATGCGATCCATACGGGCCGCAAGGTCCAGATTGTGCGTTGCGATCAGCGCTGACAATCCGGCTTCACGCACAAGCGACATCAGCGCGGCAAACACCTGATCCGAGGTCTCGGGGTCCAGATTACCTGTCGGCTCATCCGCCAGCAGAACACGCGGCTCGTTGGCTAAAGCTCTACAGAAGGCAACCCGCTGCTGCTCGCCGCCCGAAAGGGCGGCAGGGCGATGATCAGACCGGGCGGCGACACCGACGCGATCCAGCAGTACCATCCCCCGCTCCCGCGCGACCCGTTCGGAGGCACCATTGGCGAGTTGCGGCAACACGATGTTTTCCAGCGCGGTGAATTCCGGAAGCAAGTGGTGGAACTGGTAGACAAATCCAACATCGCGCCGCCGGATCGCCGTACGCGTGCGATCTCCTTTGCCCGATGCGGCTTGCCCGGCAACCTCGATCGTGCCGGTGTCGGGAGTGTCCAGCAGACCCGCGATATGCAGCAGTGTGGATTTACCTGCACCAGAAGGTGCCACCAGCGCCACCGCCTCGCCCGCGCGCAACTCAAGATCGGCACCGCGCAATACCTGCAGCTCGCCCGGCGTGCCTTGCAAGTAGGACTTGGTCAGGCCGTTCAGCCGCAAAGTTACATCACTCATAGCGCAGCGCCTCGACCGGGTTCAGCCGCGCCGCGCGGCGGGCCGGGAAATATGTGACCAGAAAAGAAAGCCCCAAAGACAGACCAATGGCCTTGAGCACATCAGACAGGTGCAGTTCCGCGGGCAACGCGTAGATACCGCGGATGGATGGATCCCACACCCCTCCGCCCATGGCGTAGTTCACAAACGAAAAGATCGGGTCGATGTATATCGCAAAGAGACACCCCAGGATGACGCCCATCGCGGTGCCGATGATCCCGGTGAAGGCCCCGCAGATAAAAAACACGCGCAGCACCGACCCCTCGCTCAGCCCGATGGTGCGCAGGATCCCGATATCGCGGCCCTTGTTCTTCACCAGCATGATCAGGCCCGAAACGATGTTCATCGCCGCGATCAGAACCAGGATCGACAGGATAATGAACATCACGTTGTCCTCAACCTCGAGCGCGCGAAGAAACCCGCCCGATGCATCCTGCCATGTCCACAATTGCGGCCTATCACCGGCAGCTTCAAGGATCGGAACCAGAATCGGGTTCAAGTCTTCGGGCTGTGCAACCATCACCTCGATCTCGTCGGCAACGCCTTCGCGGTTGAAGAAACTCTGCGCCTCGTCAAACGGCATGTAGACACGGGTGCGATCGATGTCATAGCGACCGGCGGAAAAGACATAGACGACTTCATAAGCGTTGACCCGCGGCGAAGTTCCAAAGGCCGTCTTGACGCCGTTGGGTGAGGTTACCTTGACCGTATCCCCCACATTTGCCCCAATAGCCCGCGCCACGCCCGAGCCGATGGCAATACCCTCGTCAAAGCGGGTCAGATCACCGTATGCCTGATCGCTTTCGGCAATTCCCGGCAGGCTAAACAGGTCATCCGGCCGAATCCCGAACACTTCGACCCCGGAGCTGCGATCCCGGTTGGTTAGCAGTACCTGACCCTTGACGAGTGGAGCAGCCCGTTCCACTCCCGGCACCTGAGCGATGCGCGTGGCCATTTCATCATAGTTGGCAATGGTGCGGTCGACATGACCTTGCCCATCAATCTCGCCTGTCGAGTAAACAGTGACATGTGCATTCGCGCCCAGAATTGTGCCGACAAACTCCGACCGAAAACCTGACCTCACCGCGAGGGTTGCAATCAAAGCAAACACTGCAAGCGTGATCCCGATCAGGGATATCCATGTCATCACGTTGACGCCCCCTTCGGCGCGACGTGCACGCAGGTATCGCCATGCAATTTTCCATTCAAATGGGGCGAAAGGCGGGGGTGTACTGGCCATTCCTGCTCCGACAATTGTTTTGCCGCGACCCTTTAGGCATTTGGGCGGATGGTCAAGTCGGTTATGGGGGGCAATGCAGGTCAGACCGATTGGTCGGCGGCGGTCTGCAAAACAGCTTTGTCTGCTTACCGAACGCGCTCATGACCCTGGCCTCACGTTGCGAAATTCTGATGCTTAAGCGTGACACTTGCGAATCACTGCACGGCGCTCCTGTTAGGCGATCCTCCAAAAATAGACACGCTTTGACCTGATTAAACCGGCAGTTGTGACGCGCTTCACAGACATCGCGGTATTGTTTCGGTTATGAAGTCAATGTGATTATTGCATCCAAAACTGAATTCAAAATGCAACATATACTAAGCAATTTTCTTTCGCTTTTTGCTTAATTTAAGAAACTTTGACACCCTGTTGTTGGGGGTAACGATTTTAGAGCGGGGGTACGCTCATGAATTTTGATAGTGACTTTGAAACAGTTGGGTCGAATTTGACCCGCACGGCATCAACAGACCTGGATTGCGAAAGCGCAGCACTGTTACGCGCTTCTATCCGCCCGTTATTCACCGGCGCCGCAAACTGGGGCAACCTGACGGACATTCTGAAAGAAAAAGGCTATCGTCTCGCCTTCCGCAAAGGCCGGCTGTGCATTACCGACCGCATGACGGACCAGCGGATCTGCGGGCTGCGGTTTCTGGGCCTGGACTTTCGGGAGCTGGTGCGACGCATGGGCCGCCCGATCGTCGTGGCCCGAGGCAGTCAGGCCGACGGCGATGTGCTGGCCGTTCGGCCAACACAGGGTGCGTCTTAAAGCGTAACGAAACGGCCCGTCCTGTCAGGCGATCTGTTCGTAGATCTTGGCGATCTTGCTGACGGCAGCCTCGGGGCTCAGTTCTTCACTCTTTCCGGTTCGACGGCTGGTCAGTTCAACTACGCCATTCTTCAAACCACGCGGCCCGACAGTGATACGCCACGGCAAACCGATCAGATCCATGGTGGCAAACTTGCCCCCTGCCCGTTCGTTGCGATCATCATATAGCGGTTCAAGCCCCAGAGCGGTAAGCGCCGCGTAGATTTTCTCACAAGCCGCGTCTGCCTCTTCATCGCCTTGCTTCAGATTGACGATGCCACAGTGGAACGGCGTCACGCCTTCGGGCCAGATGATGCCCTTGTCATCATGGCTGGCCTCGATGATTGCACCGATCAGGCGGCTGACACCGATACCATGGCTACCCATGTGAACCGGGACGGGTTTACCGTCGGGTCCCTGAACCGTGGCGCCCAAGGGTTCGGAATACTTGGTGCCAAAGTAGAAAATCTGACCAACTTCGATCCCGCGCGCCACGCGGCGGCGTTCTTCAGGGATTTGGTTGAACAGCGCCTCGTCATGGGTTTCGTCCGTGCGGGCGTATTTCGAGGTAAACTCCTCAAGGATCGCCTGGCACTGTTCACGGTTGTCATAGTCGATTTCACGGTCGCCAAAGGTCAGATCGGTAACGGCGCTGTCATAGAAGACCTCAGACTCACCTGTATCAGCCAGCACGAGGAATTCATGCGTATCGTCACCACCGATGGGGCCGGAATCGGCGCGCATCGGAATGGCTTGCAGACCCATCCGCTCATAGGTGCGCAGGTAACTGACAAGGTGCCGGTTATAGGCGTGCAGCGCGTCCTCTTTCGTCAGGTCGAAATTGTAGCCGTCTTTCATATAGAATTCGCGACCCCGCATCACACCGAAGCGGGGACGGATTTCGTCGCGGAACTTCCACTGGATTTGATACAGCGTCAGCGGCAGATCTTTGTAGCTGTTGACGTGACCGCGGAAGATATCGCTCACCAGTTCTTCGGCGGTCGGCGTATACAGCATGTCGCGCCCGTGGCGATCCTGCATCCGCAGCATTTCCTGGCCGTAATCGTCATAGCGACCGGATTCGCGCCACAGGTCCGCTGATTGCAGGATCGGCATCTGTATCGGAATATGACCTGCCCGCGCCTGCTCTTCATGGACGATATTTTCCAGCTTGCGCAGAACCTTGAAGCCCAGTGGCAGCCACGAATAAATTCCGGCTGCGGCCTGCTTGATCATACCAGCGCGCAGCATCAACCGGTGGCTGACGATCTGGGCCTCGGATGGGTTTTCCTTGAGAACGGGCAGAAAGTAACGGCTGAGGCGCATTGTATGACCTTCAAAGGTGAGAATTCGACTTCAAAGCTGCTTATGACAAAGCCTCGCCGGGGGCAATCGGGCATTGGCGAAATTGCGACCTCAGGTCAGTCGGTTTTTGGATTGACCAGTCAGTCAGGAACCTCAAGTGTGACAGAAATGTAAAACTCATGAGGCTCCAATGCAGACGATTCAGGAACCCGCCCGGCAGATTCCCGTTATCCACAAGACGGACGTTCTAGTTGTCGGATCAGGTCCCGCAGGGCTGGCTGCCGCCTTGGCCGCAGCGCGCGCAGGGGCCGAAGTGTCTCTGGTCGATCGATTTGGCTGCATGGGAGGTAATATCACCGCCGTCGGGGTCGAGGGCTTCGCGTGGTACCGCCACGAACAGACCGTCGAGGCTGGCGGCATCGGCATGGAGTTCGAAACGCGTGCCAAGGAAATGGGCGCGGCCGTGCCGGAAAGCCAGTCGCTCAGCTATGAACTGGACAGTGAAGGATTCAAACTGGTCGCGGACAAACTGGTTGAAGAGGCTGGCGCGCACCCAATGTTGCACCGGCAGTTCGTGGCTCCGATCATGGAGGGCGACCGTATCACCGGGATCATTACCGAATCCAAGGCCGGACGCGAAGCGATCCTGGCCAAAGTGATTATCGACGCCACTGGTGACGCCGATGTGGCCCATCGCGCAGGCGCACCAACTCATAAGACCCCGCGAGAGGATATGATGGCCGCCTCGGTCATGTTCCATCTGGCCGGTGTCGACAAGCGTGCCTTCATGGAGGGCATCAAATCTGATCCGCAAACCTACAAGGACTGGGGCGGCGGCGGTGAATGGAACATCGAAACAAGCGGAAAAGAGGACGACATGTTCTCGCCCTTCGTCAAGAAGCCGTTCCAGCAGGCCATCGAAGAGGGGCTCATCCCTGCGCATCTGAACACCATCGCCGGCACCTGGGGCGCAATGCACGACACGGGTGAACTGACCTACATGAACCTGATCCATCTGGCAGAGATAGACGGCACCGACCCGGACAGCCTGACCAAGGGAGAGATCGAAGGCCGCCGCCAGACAATGCTGGCCATCGAGGCGCTACGGCGTTTCATGCCCGGGTGCGAAAACGCACGATTACGGAATTTTGGGATGACCATCGGCATTCGCGACACGCGCAAGATCAACGCGGTCTACAACATGACCGAAGACGACGCACGCCATCAGGGGCGGTTCGAAGATACAATCGGTATCTATCCTGAGTTCATCGACGGTTACGGCATTCTGATCCTGCCGACGACGGGGCGGTACATGCAAGTTCCGTACCGCTCGATGCTGCCAAAAGGGATCAAGGGTCTGCTTGTTGCTGGACGGTCGCACGGCGCGGACAAGGTCGCGCATGCCGCGACACGCAACATGGCCTGCTGCGCGGTTATGGGTCAGGGCGCGGGTATTGCCGCTGCATTGTCGCTCAAAACCAATCAGGAGCTGGATTGCCTGAACCTTGCGCCAGTCCACTCAGAATTGCAGCGCCAAGGGGTCAGGATCCACTGATGGACAGTATTCCGACCATTGATATCTCACCGCTCGGCGACTCAACCCATCCGCATTTTGCAAGGACGGTTCGGCAGATTCTCGACGCTTGCACTGGAATCGGCTTTTTGTCGATTACGGGCACTGGGATTTCGCAAGAGACAATAGGTAGCGTGCGCGCTTGCGTCCGTGAAATTTTCGCTATTCCGGAGAAAAGAAAATGGGATCAGGCAATTACGCGGGACAATTATCGCGGCTATATCCCGATGGGTTTCTTCACCCCTAATGACGGGTCCGGCAAAGCCGACAAGTACGAAGGCTACAAACTGCATCGCGAAACCGCCGAGGACGCCGCCATCCGTGTGGAATGCCCGCTGTATGGCCCCAACCACTGGCCACAGGAAGTTCCGCAGGCCCGGGACACTATCCTTGAGTATTGGCAAGCACTGGACGGTGTTACGGACAAGCTGCTGGGTGCGCTTGAAACAGGGTTGGAACTTGGACCCGGGGCGTTGCGCCAGGCGTTCAGCGACCCAATGACCAATATGACCCTGCTACACTACCCGCCTCAGGCACCTGATGAGGGCGGTTACGGCATCCACCCGCATAAAGATACCGACGCCCTGACCATCATCGCACCGGATCCGGTCGGCGGACTGGAGGTTCAGACCCGCGGGGGCGGCTGGGTCACTCCGGACTGCCCCGAGGGTGGATTTGTGGTCAATATCGGCGATATGCTCGAACTCTGGTCGGGCGGCCGGTTGAAATCCACACCACATCGAGTGGTCAACAGATCAGGGCGAGAACGTTATTCGTTCCCCTATTTTGCGGTGCCGCGCCACGACGTCACAGTGAAACCGCTGCTAACGCCGCTTCCCGGCTTTGACCGTCCCGCGGTGCATTGCGGCCACTGGTCGGCCGAGATCTGGAGGACCAACTGGCCCGACGAAACCGCCGACAGGGATACGCCCGAACTGGGAACGCTTCACGACTGACCAGCAAAACCGGCTGAGCTATGAACCACTTGCATCGCAGGCATTCATACGCCAAGAACATGGCAATGCGCCGCTAAGAAGGATGCGCCATGGCTTTGCCGGTTAAGGATCAATTCAGGTATTGGGGCATCGCAACGGCGGTGTTCGTACTGGTTTTGTACCTTCTGGGCGACGTCCTGCTTCCTTTCGTCATCGGTGGCGCGATTGCCTATTTTCTTGACCCGGTAGCGGACCGGCTGGAAAAACTGGGCCTGTCCCGAATAGCGGCAACCGGGATCATCACGGTGGTTGGTGTGCTTGGCTTTGTCCTGATGATCCTTATGGTCGTGCCTGCGCTGATTACGCAGCTTCTGGATCTGGTGGACACTCTTCCCAGCCTTTTCAAGCAATTACGTGCCTTTATTGAAAAACAGTTCCCGTCGCTTCTGGACAGCGAATCCAACACGCACCAGATGCTGGTCTCATTCGGTGAGACGCTGAAGTCCAAAACCGGAGATGTATTGCAAACCGTTCTGGCTTCACTGGGATCGGCCATCAATGTGGTCGTGCTGCTGGTGATCGTCCCGGTGGTTGCTGTGTATCTGCTGATGGACTGGGATCGAATGATCGCCCGTATTGGCGAGCTGTTGCCGCGCGACCATGCCCCCACCATCAAGCGGCTGGCGAGTGAGATTGACGCGGTCCTTGCATCCTTCGTGCGCGGAATGGGTACGGTCTGTCTGATCCTTGGCACCTATTACGCCATCGCCTTGATGGTCGTTGGATTGCAGTTCGGCCTGATTGTCGGTTTCATCGCAGGTCTGGTCACGTTCATACCGTATTTAGGCGCCCTGATCGGCGGCACGTTGGCGATTGGTCTGGCCCTGTTTCAGTTCTGGGGGGACTGGGCTCATATCGGTCTGGTTGCGGGGATCTTTGCGCTTGGGCAGGTGACCGAAGGCAATTTTCTGACGCCGAAACTGGTTGGCAGTTCTGTGGGCCTGCATCCCGTCTGGCTGCTGTTGGCCTTGTCGGTATTCGGTGCGTTGTTTGGGTTTGTCGGAATGCTGGTTGCTGTTCCTGTCGCGGCGGCCCTGGGCGTGCTGGCGCGGTTTGCAACTGACAAATACCTGCACAGCCGGCTCTACACCGGTCACGAAGGGCTGGAGCAGGAAGACTAAGAGATGGCCACTCAGCTGAGTTTCGATTTGCCCTCCAAGACGGCGCTGGGGCGCGAGGATTTCTTTGTCTCGCCTGCCAACGCACTGGCTGTTGCGATGATTTCGGCCACATCCTGGCCTGGAAATAAGCTGGTGCTGAGCGGCCCTGCGGGATCAGGTAAGAGCCATCTGGCGCATGTCTGGGCCGGCGAAACCGGCGCGCGGATCCTATCGGCTTCTGCATTACGGTACGAAAATGTTCCGGATCTGGCCCGCGCGCCCGTCGCTGTCGAAGACGTGCCGCTGATCGCATCGGACCTCGAGCAACAAAAGACACTGTTTCACCTGCACAACCTCGCCCTCGCCGAAGGCCACACCCTGCTGATGACCGGGCGCGAAACCCCGAAGTTGTGGAACTTGCCGCTTGCCGATCTGCAAAGCCGCGTCGAGGGCGCGCATCATGTTGCGCTGGAAAGCCCGGACGACGCATTGTTAGGGGCAGTGCTGGCCAAGTTGTTTACGGACCGGCAGTTGAACCCCGGCCCTGATGTCATCTCGTATCTCGTCAAACATATGGATCGCAGTTTTGAAAACGCGGCTGGCGTGGTTGACCAACTGGACGATTTGGCGCTCAGGGAGAAACGGGAAATTACCAGGGCGCTGGCAGCGCGTGTTTTGAATACTGCGGCCAATAAGCTCACCACCGACGATTGACCGGGCAACAACGATTTCGCATCCTGTGGCCGGAACTTCTGGGGAATCCATGAAACAGACTGTGACTGAAACCCCCGACTACGGCCCGTTTGGAACGCCTCTCTTTGACGATCCCGACGCCAGAGCGTTGTCAAAAGTGGGTGTCGTGGATGTGGGATCGAACTCGGTCAGGATGGTCATCTTCGACGGGGCGGCGCGATCTCCGGCCTACTTTTACAATGAAAAGGTCATGTGTGAATTGGGGGCTGGCCTATCGGAAACGGGGCGACTTAACCCGCGTGGACGCATTCGGGCGCTGGCAGCCCTGCAAAGGTTTCAATTCCTAGCCAACGATCTTGGGCTACCTGCCCTGCACGCGGTCGCAACTGCGGCCGTACGCGAAGCCGAAGACGGGCCTGACTTCTGCGAAGAAGTGAAAGAAAAGACTGGTCTGGCGATCAAGGTTGTCGACGGCGAGGAAGAGGCGCGTTTGTCTGCCCAGGGGGTCCTACTTGGCTGGCCAGGTGCCTATGGCTTGATCTGCGATATCGGCGGTTCGTCGGTCGAGCTGGCCGAGATCGGAGGCGGCGAGGTAGGCCGTAGAATGACATCACCATTGGGCCCGCTGAAACTGCGCGACATCAAGGGCGGTCGCCGGGCCCGCAAGGCGCATATCAAACAAACGCTGGAAGAGATGCGCGATCGGATGGGTCCACAGAGAGATCGCCTGTTTCTGGTCGGAGGCAGTTGGCGCGCATTTGCACGGCTGGATATGTTGCGTCGCGGCTATCCGCTAAACGTGCTGCACGAATACCGCATGACCCATAAACAGGTTCGCGAAACCATCAAGTTCATTGAAAAGAACGATCCGGACAAGCTGCGCAGCAAAGCCGGAGTTTCCAGTTCGCGCATGGCGTTGATACCGTTTGCAATGGATGTTCTTGCGCGCTTGATCCGAACGTTCAAACCCAAGGACATCGCGATCTCAAGTTACGGTATTCGCGAAGGGTTGCTGTATCAGCAAATGCCGCAGCATGTGCGCGACCGGGACCCACTGATCGAGGCCAGCCGCTTTTCCGAGGCCAAGGACGCGCGACTACCCGGATTCGGCAAACATCTTTTCGATTTCGTCATGCCCCTTTTCCGTTCAGCGCCACCCCAAAAAGTGCGGTTGGTGAAGGCTGCCTGCCTGTTGCATGATGTCAGCTGGCGTGCGCACCCTGATTATCGCGCCGAGGTCTGTTTCGAAACTGTAACGCGCGCAAACATGAGTGGCCTGAAGCATTCCGAACGGGTCTTCATCGGCCTGGCCCTGCAACACCGGTACCGCAACAAACGTGAAGGCAATCGGTTTGCGCCGCTGTACGAGCTGCTTGATGAAGCAGGCCAGAAGCAAGCCGAGATTCTTGGCAAAGCCATGCGTTTTGGTGCCATGCTCTGGATGCAGAAGGACGCAGCAATGGGTGAATTACGTTACTTCCCCAAAAAACGTGAGCTGGAGTTGATCCTGCCAAAAGAAGCCGCACCACTTTTCAACGAAGTGGCTGAAGCCCGGTTCAATTCACTTGCTGATGCCCTGAATTCGGAGAGCCGAGTGAAGTTGCGAGGCTGATCCTGGTTGATCAAATTTCGGTCAAACCTTCAGACGGCGCAATCTCGGGCTCAATATCCTGCGGCTCATCTCGTTGTGGCTTTTTCCTGATGATAATGTCGCCATTGGGCAGCAATTCGGGCATCTCATAGACACTCCAATCATCGATCTGCGCCGCCAGCTCTGCCAAGGCGGGACCCATCTCTTGAATAAAGGACTGAACTGCCGGGCCGAACTGATCCGTAAGCCTCAGCAATTCGTCCAGGGCCGGTTCCATTTCCTTTCGCAGGCCTTCCAGAAACAGCTCGGCACCCTGTTCCATCAGAGACTGACCGCCTTCTTCCTGGGCATGGGCTGGAATAGCCATGGCCGTACAGGCCGCGCAGATCATCGCGATACGTTGCATGGCAAAAAATATAGGTGATGCTTATTCAGGTTGAAAGGTTACAGGTTGATATCCAGCGTAACCGGAAAATGATCTGAAGCTGTCAGCAAGGCATCCCTGAGCTCCGGGTTGGACCAGCAGGCGGCATCCCGAAACGGATGCCAGATACGCCATTCCGGGTTCAGGTCACGCAAGTCATTGCTGATCATTATGTAGTCCAACAGTGCCTCAAGGAAACGGCCTTCGTCCGGTCGCGCAAAACGCGCCGTGGAAGGGACCGAGCCGGGGCGCCGCCCATATGCCCGAGCAGCATGTGGATCATAGAGACCGGCCTCCAACAATATTTCGACCGAGGAACGTCCAAACAAGTGCTCGAATTCATCCAGACCGGGACCGTCGTTGAGATCACCCAGCAGGATAGTGGGCTCGTCATCGGCAAGATGAGCCTCGACCCGACGGGCCAGCCATATCGCCTGAGCCAGTTGCTTACGGCGATTGGCAATCGAGATGCGGATCGCTTCGTCTCTGGTTTCTGCGCCGTGGGGGGCCTTGGACTTCAAATGCGCCCCGATCAGGCGAAAAGATGCGCCGGTTGCCAATTCGACGGCCAACTCCATCGGAGGTTTGGAAAATCTGACAAGATCTTCCGTGGCGTCCACATCCAGGTCTATTCTGAAAACCCCATCAAATCGCGGTGTATTGGTACTGCCGGCTTCGGTCGTAGGCTCTCCGACCGGGTCATGCCAAACGCGCAGGATATCTGGGTCGAAAAGCAGCCCCAGTTCCTGATGTGTGTCATTGGGAAACCCCATAACAGCGCGCGTTGTCCTGAGGCCGAAAGCCTCGGCAAACTGTTGAAGTGCGCGGACTGTGTTTTGGGACTTTCCTGTATTGGGTGCCTCGACAATCAGGATCGCATCGGCGTCCAATGCCGTCAGAACCTTGGCGATGGCTTCGACCTGCCGGGCTTTCGTTATGTCATGACGGCCCGACCAACTGTCATCCACGATCAACGCATCATTTCGATCAAACAGATTGGCAAACCATTCGATATTATAGGTCGCCAGCCGCATCGGCTCAGACCGTTGCCCCGTTGATCTCGTCCCAGGCGCGATTGATGTCGATCATCTTCTTTTCCGCCAGACGCACCGCTTCTTCCGGCACACCGCGGGCCATCATCGCGTCCGGATGTGTATCGCGAACAAGCTGGCGCCAGACTTTGCGGATATCGGACAAAGGCATATCCCGGGGCACGCCGAGCACAGTGTAAGGGTCATTTGGCGCGTCCGGAACAAACCGCGCGCGCAGGGCCATGAATTGAGCTTCGGATTGGCCAAAAATGCGACTGACCTCCTCCAGAAACTCGTTTTCGTTCGGATGGTAGAACCCATCCGCCATGGCAATATGAAACAGCCCTTCCATCAGGTCGCACAGGGTGGTGCTGTCCTCGCCAAACATCTTTGCGATCTTGCGGGCGTAATCCTGATACCCCGCGACATCCGTGCGGGCCATGTCAAAAACACGCGCCGCCCCCTCTTCATCTTCGCGCGCGATCTGAAACACCTCGCGAAACGCCGTCACTTCGTCGCGTGTTACCTGCCCGTCGGCCTTGGCCATCTTGGCGCCCAGTGCGATCACCGCGATGGCAAAGGCCACCGAACGCTCCGGCGGCGTGCGAAGTTTCTCAAAAACTGCTGTCAGGCTTTCGCCCTTGGCAAGCGCGCTCAGCGCGTCGGATATGCGGGTCCAAATCGACATGGGCGCACAGTAGCGCGCACCGATGCGACTGTCAGGTGCGACAGATCACTGCGGGGCCAGTATTTTTTGCATTAATACCAAATCCAGCCAGCGCCCTCGTTTTCGGCCCACCTCTGGCATCCGCCCAACCTCGTCAAAACCAATGGCAGCGTGAAAAGCCACTGCATTCGGGTTGGCCGACGATATGCCTGCCACCAGAACATGCACTCCGTTCAGGCGGGCCGCCTCTTCCAGAGCGGCCATCAAAGCACGACCGACACCCTGGCCGCGTGCCTCGGGCGCCAACTGGATCGTATGTTCGCAGGTATGAGCGTATCCCGGACCCCCACGGAACTGGTTGTACGTGGCAAAACCAACGACCTGTTCATCCAACTGTGCCACCAGATACTGTTCAGGTCGTGAGGCGATATCGGCAGCAATGCTGTCCCGGTTGCGTGTTTCGGTCGTGAACGTAACCAGTGTGTCCCGAATGATCGCGTTGGTGATCGCGGCAATCGCATCTGCATCGGCGGCCCGGGCCGGACGAATGATCATTCCAGCACACGGGGCCCGTGCGGTGTGTCAAACTCGGCCTGCATCGCCGCAGGGCCAGAGTCGAATTCGACCAGATCCAATGGCCCCAACAGACGCGCAAGATCCAATGCATCGGGATGATACACCACCAATCGTCGCAATCTGCACCCGCTGGCCTGCAGCATCTGAGCAGGATGCAGATCCCCCTGCCACTGGATGAGAGCCGGATAGAGATTGTCGAAAGGCAACCGCCCGGACGGAGGTACTGCCATCCGCCATCGCAACGCGCCCCGATCCAGATCAATTGGTGTAACGGGACCACCAGGCATTGTAACGGTTTCAATATCGGTCACACGACAAATCCAGTTGGTCAGGCGCGCGTCCCCTTGGAACCGGTCCAGATCGAACCATCGTGGCTGGTCAGGCACAGGTGCATCCGGATCAATTGCGATCGCTTCCAGATACAGACCGTTATCCAGCCCGAGCAAACGATTATGGGTGCCAAATTTCGCGTGCTTGCCGCCTTGCTGCAGTTCAACGCCGAGAGCATGCTCGACATGGGCGGTTGCGGCTTCCAACGATTCACCGGAAACGGCAATATGGTCCAATTTCATGGCGTACTCCTTCAAATCATCCAAGAAAAAGCAGCGCGAAAACGCGCTGCTTTCGATGGCAGAGTCGTCGTCGAAGGCTTTGTACCACAAGATTTTTCAGTAAAAAATCTCGATCCTGCGGTCGTTGCCTGAAAGCACTATTCGCGCGCTTCACCGATCAGACGCAAGATATCCTGCGCCGCCTCAGGTATATTTGTTCCCGGTCCGAAAATCGCCTTGACGCCGTGGTCATACAGGAACTGGTAATCCTGTTGCGGGATGACGCCGCCGCAGATCACGATGATATCCTCGGCACCGGCTTTTTTCAGCTCCTCGACCAGTTGAGGCGCCAATGTCTTGTGACCCGCAGCCTGAGAGGAGATCCCAACCACGTGCACGTCGTTATCCACTGCGTCTTGCGCCGCTTCGGCCGGGGTCTGGAACAAAGGCCCAACGTCCACGTCAAAACCGATGTCGGCAAAGGCCGTCGCAATCACCTTGGCGCCCCGGTCGTGACCGTCCTGCCCCATCTTGACGACCAGAAGACGGGGGCGGCGCCCTTCAGCCTCGGCAAAATCCTCGATGGATTTCTGGATCGCGGCGAAACCTTCGTCGCCCTCGTAGGCTGCGCCGTAAACGCCAGCCAGCGTCTTAACTTCGGCGCGATGACGACCGAATTCTTTTTCCATGGCCATGCTGATCTCTCCTACGGATGCGCGGGCGCGGGCGGCTTCGACGGCAGCGGCCAGCAAATTGCCTCCTTCGCGGGCGGTAACGGTCAGGGCGTCCAAGGCTTGCTGGCAGGCGGCTTCGTCGCGGGTCGACCGAATACGTTCCAAACGTGCGACCTGAGCTTCGCGAACGGCAACGTTATCAACGTCCAATATGTCGATCGGATCTTCCTGTTCCTTGCGATACTTGTTGACCCCGACGATCACCTCGTCTCCCCGGTCGATCATCGCCTGACGGCGGGCCGCGCTTTCCTCGATCCGCAGCTTGGGCATGCCAGAGGTGACGGCTTTGGTCATACCGCCCATCTCCTCGACTTCTTCCATCAAGGCCCAGGCCTTTTCGACCAGTTCGTTGGTCAGGCTTTCGACATAGTAAGACCCGGCCAACGGATCGACCACGTCGGTCACGCCCGTTTCTTCCTGCAGCACCAACTGCGTGTTCCGTGCGATGCGGGCCGAGAAATCGGTGGGCAGCGCAATCGCCTCGTCCAGAGCGTTTGTATGCAGCGATTGTGTTCCGCCCAGTACCGCGCTCATCGCCTCATAGGCAGTGCGGATCACGTTGTTGTAGGGGTCCTGCTCCTGCAAGCTGACGCCCGAGGTCTGGCAGTGGGTGCGCAGCATCTTGGAACGTTCGGATTTTGCCCCGAACTCTGTCATCACACGGTGCCACAGCGTGCGCGCCGCACGCAGCTTGGCAATCTCCATGAAGAAATTCATGCCGATGGCAAAGAAGAAGGACAGCCGGCCAGCAAACTTGTCCACATCCATCCCGGCCTGCGTCGCGGCGCGGACATATTCGCGGCCATCCGCCAGCGTATAGGCCAGTTCCTGAACGAGATTGGCCCCGGCCTCCTGCATGTGATAGCCCGAGATCGAGATCGAGTTGAATTTCGGCATCTCGTTCGAAGTGTATTCTATGATGTCCGAGATGATCTTCATCGACGGTTCAGGCGGGTAGATGTAGGTGTTGCGCACCATGAACTCTTTCAGAATGTCGTTCTGAATGGTGCCAGACAGGGCTGATTTGTCGTGGCCCTGCTCTTCGCCCGCTACAATGAAATTCGCCAGGATCGGGATCACCGCACCGTTCATGGTCATCGAGACAGAAACCTTGTCCAGCGGGATGCCGTCGAACAGAATCTTCATATCCTCGACGCTGTCGATAGCGACGCCTGCCTTACCCACGTCTCCAACGACGCGCGGATGGTCACTGTCATAACCCCGATGCGTCGCCAGATCGAAGGCAACCGACACGCCCTGCTGGCCGGCAGCCAGGTTGCGACGATAGAAAGCGTTCGACTCCTCAGCTGTCGAAAACCCGGCGTATTGACGGATGGTCCAGGGGCGGCCCGCATACATTGTTGCCTTGACACCGCGCGTAAACGGCCCGAATCCGGGAAGCGACCCCATATGGGGCAAATCAGCGGTATCTTCCTGCGTATAAAGCGGTTTGACGTTGATACCTTCCAGCGTCTCTTTGGTCAGATCGTCCAACGGCCGTCCGCGCAGCTCTTTTTCAGCCAGCGCCTGCCAGTCCTTCGTGTTGGTCATTTCGATTTCCTCTCGTCAATTCGGGTCGCGGCAGGCTGTTGCCCGCGCGCAGAGTTGTTCGGCGCCGCCTCTTTCCGACGGTCAAAGCGCGAATTTTTGAGCGCTGTCTGCAATTCGCCGGTCGCATTCGTCCGCACAGCGGCTATATTCAACAGGACAGGAGGCCCTATGACACGCACGCTTGCCCTTGTTTTCTCGGCACTAATCCCGCTGGCGGCATTCGCCGCAGACGGGTCTGCACCTACGGATGACGCATTCGTTCGTCCGGCTGGCGACAGCGATCTGAGCGAATTTCTCTGGGTCAATCGGCCCATTGTCGTATTCGCGGACACGCCGGCAGATCCGCGTTTCCAGCAACAAATCGACATGCTGCTTGAGGGCGAAGAAGCGATGCGCGACCGGGATGTGATCGTGTTGACCGACACGGACCCGGCGGCCCGGTCGGCGATCCGGTCACAGTTGCGCCCGCGTGGGTTCCAGATGGTGTTCGTCGATAAAGACGGCGTGGTCAAGCTGCGCAAGCCCAGTCCCTGGAGCGTGCGTGAGATCGGTCGGTCCATCGACAAGACGCCGCTGCGCCAGCGCGAAATCCGCGAGCGGCGCGAAGGCGGCTGACCGAACTCTTCCAGACTGCCACACAGGCTGGCCCCGGCGCAAAGCGCCGGTAACTTTGGGATATGTGGCACAGTCGCGCGCATGGCGTGATCACTCAAATTCCATGATCACATCGTCCACGGCCAGACTGTCGCCGGGACCCGCGTTGATCTTGGATACGGTGCCCTTCTTTTCGGCGCGCAGGATGTTTTCCATTTTCATCGCCTCAACCGTGCAAAGCGCCTGACCTTCCTGCACCTCCTGACCGACTTCGACATCGACTTTCACGATCAGGCCGGGCATCGGGCACAACAGCATCTTTGAGGTATCTGGCGGTAGTTTCTCGGGCATCAGCTTGGCCAGTTCCGCCGCGCGTGGGCGGCGCACATGCACCTTCAGGTCCGCGCCGCGGTTCCGGATGCGGAAGCCGCCCGAGACCTTGCCGACTTTCAGAACCAGCGTATGGCCATCGACATCCAGCACCGCCAGTTGATCGCCCGGAGTCCAATCCGAAGCGACACGCAGCGCGGATCCGTCCTCGAACTTCACGGTCGCACCTTCCCTGTCGGCATTGACCTGCACGGCATATTCCTGACCCTGCAACGAAACGACCCAGCGTTTCCCGACCTTGCGTTCGTGGTTGTCCATCCGGCCAGATACGCGGGTGCGGCGGATTTCCGCGACCCGGTGCATCGCCGCGCAAGAAGCCGCAATGCGTCGCAGATCGTCTTCGGGCAGCTCGACACCTTCAAAACCATCCGGGTATTCCTCGGCAATGAAGGCCGTGGTCATGTCGCCGCTGACGAATTTGGGATGGTCCATCACGGCCGACAGGAAAGGCAGGTTGTGGCCAATGCCCTCAACCTCGAAACTGTCCAATGCGACACGCATGGCCTCGATCGCCTGCGCCCGCGTCGGGGCCCAGGTGCAGAGCTTGGCGATCATCGGATCGTAATACATGCTGATCTCGCCGCCCTCATAGACGCCGGTATCATTGCGCACGGCCGTGTCGCCTTCGGGCGCGTCACCCTGCCATTTTCCATTCACCAGCAACGGGCCAGCGGCGGTTTCCTGCGGCGGGCGATAGCGGGTCAAGCGCCCGATCGACGGCAGGAAGTTGCGATACGGGTCCTCGGCATAAAGGCGGTTTTCAATGGCCCATCCGGTCAGGGTCACGTCGTCCTGCGTGATCGACAGTTTCTCGCCCGCCGCCACACGGATCATCTGTTCTACAAGATCAACACCGGTGATCAGCTCGGTCACAGGGTGCTCCACTTGTAGACGTGTGTTCATTTCAAGGAAGTAAAAGTTCTTTTCGCCATCGACGATGAACTCGACCGTCCCCGCGCTTGCGTAGTCCACAGCCTTGGCCAGTGCGACCGCCTGTTCACCCATTGCCCTGCGAGTCTCAGGATCAAGGAAAGGCGATGGAGCTTCCTCCACCACTTTCTGGTTCCGGCGTTGGATCGAGCATTCGCGCTCACCCAGATAGATGCCGTTGCCATGGCTGTCACAGAGCACCTGAATTTCGATGTGGCGAGGCTGGGTCACGAATTTTTCGATGAAAATCCGATCGTCACCGAACGAGTTGGCGGCCTCGTTTTTGGATGACTGGAAGCCCTCGCGCGCCTCTTCATCATTCCACGCGATCCGCATCCCTTTGCCACCACCCCCGGCGCTGGCCTTGATCATCACCGGATAACCAATGTCGTTTGAGATTTTCACCGCCTCATCCGCGTCTTCGATCAGGCCCATGTAGCCGGGCACGGTCGAAACCCCCGCGTCCTGAGCAATTTTCTTCGAGGTGATCTTGTCACCCATAGCCTCGATTGCGCCTTTGGGAGGGCCGACAAAGGCGACCCCTTCGGCTTCGAGCGCTTCAGCGAATTTGGAGTTTTCAGACAAGAAGCCATAGCCCGGGTGAACCGCCTGGGCACCGCTTTGACGTATGGCGTCCATGACCTTGTCGATCACGATATAGGACTGGTTGGCCGGCGGTGGGCCAATATGAACTGCCTCGTCCGCCATTGAGACATGCAGCGCGTTCTTGTCCGCATCCGAGTAAATGGCAACCGTGCCGATTCCCATCTTGCGCGCGGTTTTGATGACGCGGCAGGCGATTTCGCCCCGGTTGGCGATCAGGATCTTGTTGAACATGAAACGTCCTTTGTCTTGGTGTTCTGAAAACGCAAAAACGCCGCTGCAGGGTGCGAGCCCTGCAACGGCGTGATGCGCGATGACGGTTGGGGCCGTGCAAGCCCCGAAGAAGTGTTGTTAGTTACAGTTGTTCTGCGTCTTGCAGTACAAGACGTTGCCTGCGGCCCCGACCGCCGCTCCGAACAACGGGTCGGCGTTAAGGACCGCTGCGCCGATTGCCCCGGCACCGCCGCCAAGCACCGCTTGCTCGCCTGTGGTGTCGCCGCAGGCCGCAAGCCCTGCGCAGGCCGCCAATACATAGCATAGTCTTGAGAATCGCATTTCTTCTGCCCCTTTAGGTTTCTTGAAGTCTTTGATGGCAGATGTGGGAAACAGGCGTTGTTATGCAATAACAATGCACGGAATTTCATGAATTGCGCAGGTTTTTGCCTTCTTACCCCGGAACCCTGACTGGAACCCTGTGCAAAGAAAAACGCGGACAGGTGATTGTGGGGTTCACAAGCCTGTCCGCGGAAGGAAGGGGTACGGAATAGTAGGTGCTTGTGCGACGCAGGCAAAGTAGAGCCGCACGGCCCGACCACCTTGCACAGTTCATTTTCAGCCGCCAACCAGGCATTTCTTCCTTTTTGATTTCCGGCTGAAACCCGCCAATCGGGCAAAATCACGCGCAGATTTGCGCCGACGTCTCGACATGAGACACCCGTTTTCACACCCGTTTCGCACGTCACGTTGTCGTTACAAAACAACTGTGAGAGCCCAGCCCGACGCCAAATCCGCTCACGACAAATGTGTTGGATGCGATGAAAATTATTGCGTGCATATGGGCGCTTAGGAACGCGGATCACACCCGAGTGAATACCGGTGCAGTTCCCGTCACGATTGCTTGAGAAAATGCGCTTATTTTCTCCCGCTTTAGTGATTTCCATCAACCTTGCATGCGTGAAACGGTGGCGTCGCACACTCGCACACAAGGACTTAATCCCATGAAAATAAAGGGTAAAACCACTTGCCTGCTTGCTGCCAGCACGCTTTGCGTGACCGGTACGCAAGCCTTTGCGCAAGATGCTCAGACACAGGCCGAACTGGACGCGCTGCGCGCCCGGGTCGAAGCTCTGGAGACCGCCAATCCCGGCTCGGGGACCGGTGATTTGCAGATCGGCAACACCACACTTGACGTCTACGGATACGTCAAAGCCGACTTCTTCTACGACTTTGAATACGCTCAGGGCGACACGGCCTTCGTGAACGTAATCGGCGAGCCCTCGGCGGCAACCGACGGAACTTTTGGGGCCACGGTCCGGCAGTCGCGGATTGGCCTGAGAACCAACACTCCCTCGGCGATCGGAGACATCGGAAGTCAATTGGAACTGGACCTTTTCGCGTCGAACGGAACAGCCGAACTGCGCCTGCGCCACGCCAATATCACAATCGGGGACGCCTGGCTGATCGGTCAGACATGGACCAATTTCATGCCGCTCAATTCGTACCCGACCACGGTCGAATTCAATGGCCCTGTCGGGATCCCCTTCGCTCGTGTTCCACAAGTGCGTTATACGAATAACTTTGCGGATAACACGACCTTCGCCGTCTCGGTTGAAGAAAACGTTGGCGGCTCCAATTCCAATGATCCGGTCCTGACTGGTTCTGTCGAATACAATGACGGAACCTACCTCGCACGGGCTTCGGCCCTGTACGGCAAGGCGCAGTCCGGCAATGTCGAGGTCGACCAGACCGGCTTTACTTTGTCCGGCTCGATCCGCCCATGGAACGGCGGCTTGTTTCAGGTCAACTATGTCAACGGCGAGGCCCTTGGACCCTACCTGATCGGCCTGGGTGCTCCGATCGTTAACGGCCAAGCCAACGATGTCGACGGCTACACCGTCGAGTTCCGACAGGATATCACCCCGAAATGGAATGTTGGCATCAGCTACGGTCAGGAGGACTACGATCTGCCGACCTCGACCGGAACGCTTTCGTTCACCGAACTGGAAACGATCCACGTCAACGCCTTTTACAAGGCGACTGACAACCTGACATTGAGTGCCGAGTACATCTACGGCGAGCGGAACGACGTCAACACTGGCCGTACTTTCGACGGGAACCGCGTTCAGGTTGCCGCACAACTGAACTTCTGACGCATCAACATGGCCTCGCCCAATCCAGGGCGGGGTCACACGGCCTTCGCCGCGCTGCGCCATATTTTGCATCACACCAGTCACGATCAACCTGCCCCGTCCAGAATGTCGGGAAAGGACTGGCGCACAGCTTCCAGATCAATGACCAGCAAAGCATCATAGCTGGCAGGATCAAAGGGATCCTCCGCCGCGACAACCTCACGCCCGAACAGCCAGCTCAAGCGCCCGGCATCCAGGTTTCCGCGCTCGAAGGGCTGATCCCAAAAATGTTCTATCAAGGCACGCATAAAGGCGGCATCAGCCCTGCGGTCAGCCGGTTTGCGGTCCCTGAATCGTTCGCGCCGGGTCAGCGGTGTCGCGCCCTTTGGGTTGGCGCGTCGAATGGTGAACTGAAAATCCGTACCGGGCAAACGGCCGGGGAAACCGCGATGTTTCAACATGCTTTAATCTCCTCGCTCTTATTGCTGAGAAGACAAGGAAACCGGTGTATGGACCGGGATGGAAAAGTCATGCAAACCTCCGAAGGTGCGACATGGGGATAAGGCTCGCTGAGGTCATGAATTCTGGTATTCATGGTCAGAGCCCCTCCCAGATACACCGGGACTCTTCCAGGCGGTAGGCTTCGAAAAACTGGGTGGCGGCAAGGTCCGTTTCGCCGAAATCCAGTGCGCGATCCGAGAACGAGATTACGACGCGGGCCGGTTCCAATTCGTGCTTCGCCACGTAAGGCACCGCCAAAGCCTCGCACAAGTGCGCCATGTCGACCACCGCGACATCATAGGTGATGTGCCCGGCGGTCGAGCCGATTTTCGGCGCGACAAACCTGAACCGAACCCAAAGCTCGCCCGGATTTGTGTCCAGCAAAACGTTGTTGAGTTCGACAGGTTGTCCGGACGGAACCGGAAGCAACGATTCACCCCACGCCACCGGTGCCGACAGCAACGTTACGACGGCCCAAACAGAGGCGCAGCCCCGGAACCGCCGCGGGCGACAACCTCCATTCGGAGTTGCGCGCATCAGGCTTTGGACCTGCGCTATGCTATCTCTGTTTGCTTGCATTACTTAGAGGCTGTACGTCGCTGTTTCGCTTGGATTTCTTTGATCGCGGCGGGCGCATTGCTCCGCCGCTTACCTCACAACGGGATATTGTCGTGTTTCTTCCAGGGGTTCTTCAGCTGCTTGTTGCGCAAGCTGGCAAACGCCTTGGACACGCGGCGGCGGGTGGATTGCGGCATGATCACCTCATCGATGAAGCCACGCTCGGCGGCGACGAAGGGATTGGCAAACCGGTCTTCGTAGTCCTGAGTATGCTTGGCGATCTTGTCCGAGTCGCCCAGATCCGCCCGGTGGATGATTTCGGTGGCACCCTTGGCGCCCATCACCGCAATCTCGGCCGTGGGCCAGGCATAATTGAAATCGCCGCGCAGGTGCTTGGACGCCATGACGTCATAAGCCCCGCCATACGCCTTGCGGGTGATTACGGTGACCTTCGGCACTGTCGCCTCGCCGTATGCGAACAGCAGCTTGGCGCCGTGCTTGATCACGCCACCATATTCTTGCGAAGTACCGGGCAAGAAGCCCGGAACATCCACGAAGGTCAGGATCGGAATTTCGAAACAGTCACAGAACCGTACGAACCGTGCCGCCTTGCGGGAACTGTCGATGTCCAGACACCCGGCCAGAACCATCGGCTGATTGGCTACCACGCCAACAGTCTGCCCCTCCAGACGGATGAAGCCGGTGATGATATTTTTGGCGTAGTCTTCCTGGATTTCGTAAAAGTCGCCCTCGTCCGCCACCTTGGTGATAAGTTCCTTCATGTCGTAGGGCGTGTTCGGATTGTCGGGGATCAGCGTGTCGAGCGAACCCTCAACCCGTTCGGGGCTATCGAAGAACGGACGGACGGGCGGCTTTTCGCGGTTGTTGAGTGGCAAGAAATCGACCAGGCGCCGAACCTCTGCCAATGCCTCGATATCGTTTTCGAACGCGCCATCGGCAACCGAAGACTTCTTGGTATGGGTCGACGCCCCACCCAGTTCTTCGGCCGTTACGACCTCGTTGGTGACGGTCTTGACGACGTCCGGACCTGTCACGAACATGTACGAGGTATCTTTGACCATAAAGATAAAGTCTGTCATCGCCGGGCTATATACCGCACCGCCGGCACACGGCCCCATGATCACACTGATCTGAGGCACGACGCCCGACGCCATAATGTTGCGTTGAAAAACTTCCGCATACCCCGCCAGCGATGCAACACCTTCCTGGATTCGCGCCCCGCCCGAGTCGTTGATACCGATCACGGGGGCGCCATTCTGCACAGCCATGTCCATGATCTTGCAGATCTTCTGCGCATGTGTTTCCGAAAGAGAACCACCGAATACCGTGAAATCCTGACTGAACACATAGACCATCCGGCCATTGATCGTACCCCATCCGGTCACGACCCCGTCGCCGGCAGTCTTTTGTTTTTCCATACCAAAATCGGTGCAGCGATGGCTGACGAACATGTCGAATTCTTCAAAGCTGCCTTCGTCCACCAGCAGCTCGATCCGTTCGCGTGCAGTCAGTTTTCCTCGCGCGTGCTGCGCGTCGATCCGCTTTTGCCCGCCCCCGAGACGTGCATTGTTGCGGCGGTCTTCAAGCTCGGAAAGGATGTCTTTCATGCCGGTATTCCCCTATGAGATTTTCCGGGACAATACCGATGCGCGACCTGTGACCAAAGAAGTTTTCGGCAAATTTGCAAACCTTTGGCAATCGAAGTGTAGATAATTGCAAATTTGTTAATTCGCGCGACACCTCAAAAGCCGGATGGCGTTTCCCGGAATGAGGCACTAATGGTGAACCATGCAGTTCAGAACGTCCACTGTGAGCCGAACACCCCCGACACTTGCAACACTTGTTTTGTTGTCCGGTTTGTCGGCACTCAGCATGAATCTGTTCCTGCCCAGCCTGCCTTTCATGGCCGCCTATTTTCAAACCGACTACAAGATCATGCAGCTGTCCATTGCGTTGTACCTGTTGGTCAACGCAGTCCTGCAGATTCTGATCGGCCCCATTGCGGACAAGGCCGGGCGCAGGCCGGTTCTGCTGTGGGGGTTGGCATTGTTTCTGCTGGCCACGCTGGGTTGTATTTACGCGCCGAATGTCGAGACGTTTCTGGCATTCAGAATGTTTCAGGCTGTGGTTGTTGTGGGTATGGTACTCAGCCGTGCCGCCGTCCGCGACATGTATGAACAGGATCAGGCGGCGTCGATGATCGGGTATGTAACCATGGGCATGGCAGTCGTGCCGATGATTGGCCCTGCAATCGGCGGGTTGCTTGAGGAGGCCTTTGGTTGGAAGGCCAACTTCTGGATGCCCTTCGGTCTGGCAGCGCTGACGTTGCTACTGACCTATCGAGATTTCGGGGAAACAGCCGCCGCGAGCGGAAAGACGCTTTTGCAGCAGTTTCGCGAATACCCCGAGCTGCTGACCTCGCCTCGATTCTGGGGCTATTCGCTGTCCTCGGCGCTGTCTTCCGGCGCTTTCTTCGCCTATCTCGGGGGTGCACCATTCATCGGGACCGAAGTTTTCGGCATGACTGCTTCTGAGGTCGGAGTATATTTCGGCGCCCCAGCGCTGGGTTACTTTTTCGGCAATTTCATCAGCGGACGCTATTCGATACGTTACGGCGTCAACAGAATGGTGCGCTGGGGCTGCTGGTTGAATGCAATTGGCGTAGCGCTGTCCGCGGCATTGTTTCTGTTGGGATTGGGTACGGCCATCAGCTTTTTCGGCCTGATGACCTTTGTTGGCCTTGGGAACGGCATGTCTATCCCGAACGCCACCGCCGGCGCGCTGTCTGTCCGCCCGCGTCTGGCCGCCACCGCCTCGGGGCTGAGCGGCGCGATCATGCTTGGCGGCGGCGCCGCCCTGAGCGCCCTGGCTGGTGCCCTTCTGACGCACGAGACGGGGGCCATGCCCTTGCTGTGGCTGATGCTGGCGACATCGGTTCTGGCCATATTTGCAATTACCAGCGTGATATGGCGCGAACGGCAGCTGGGCCTCTAACGGCTTGCGCCCGTGAATTTGCAAAGTTAGCCTGCGCATTCAGGAAATCTGCAAAGGCACGCCATGGCCACTCAGAAACTATACGCCGGTGCGAAACTGCGCGAAATGCGCACGCGCCTGACCCTGACACAGAAGGAATTCGCCACCAAACTAGGTGTCTCGCTGCCCTATCTGAACCAGATGGAGAACAACAACCGGCCAATCTCGACCACGGTTGTTCTGGCGCTGGCGCAGGAGTTCGGCATGGATGTGACCGAACTCAGTACCGGCGATAGTGAGCGGCTGGTTTCGGATATGCGAGAGGTGTTGGCCGACCCCGTTTTTGCCGACACCATGCCACCACTGGCCGATCTGCGATTGACCGCCTCGAACGCTCCGGCACTGGCGCGCGCGTTTATCGAACTACATCGCACGTATCGTCAAACCCATGAGCGACTGGCGTCGCTGGACGAGGCTCTGGGACGCGAGGACGCGCGCACCCAGGCGAGCCCCTGGGAAGAGGTGCGCGATTTTTTCCACTACTGCGACAACTATATTGATGCGGTGGATCGCGCTGCCGAACGGTTCGCATCGCGCGCCGAAGCACCGGGCGGTATCCGACAGGCGGCCCTCGGTAGCCTGACGGAACGAGGAATTCAGGTCACATTTGCCGATACCGAAACGCTGCGCAGTTATGACGCGGCAGAAAAAACTCTGCGTCTGTCTTCCCGCGCCGCGCCGCAGACGCAGGTGTTTCAGCTTTTGCTTCAAGTAGCCCTGATCAGCCAGGACAAGCTGCTTGAGGCCACCCTGGATTTCGCCCGCTTTCAAAGTGACGAAGCCCGCGCCATCGCGAAAATCGGGTTGGCCAACTATTTCGCCGGCGCCTCGCTGATGCCTTACGGCCCGTTTCTGGCCGCGGCGCAAGAGGACCGGCATGATCTGGAACTGCTCAGCAACCGTTTCGGGGCCTCGATTGAACAAGTGGCACATCGCCTGTCTACGCTGCAGCGTCCGGGGGCCAAGGGCATACCATTCTTTTTCGTGCGCGTCGATCAGGCCGGAACGATTACCAAGCGCCACTCCGCCACCCGATTGCAATTCGCTCGCTTTGGCGGAGCATGTCCGCTATGGAACGTCCACCGCGCGTTCGAAACACCGGGGCACTTTCTGCGCCAACTGGCGGAAACCCCGGACGGTGTTCGCTATATCTCTCTGGCGCGGGATGTTTCGAAGTCCGGCGGCTCCTTTGGCGCGCCGGTCCGTCGATATGCTATCGCCCTGGGATGCGAGGTCCGTCACGCGGAGGCGCTGGTCTATGCCGACAATCTGGACATCAACAACGCAAGCGCCTTTGAACCGATCGGCATCTCTTGCCGGATTTGCGAACGCCAGACATGTCATCAGCGCTCAGTCCCACCGCTTGAACGACGCCTGACGATTGACGCGCATAGACGAGGTACTCTGCCCTACGAAGTGACCTGACTGTCCTCGGGCTTAAATTCCCCGAAACGGCGAGGTTGCGGCGGGGGCGGAGCCCCCACTCATATTTCAGGTCTTGGACAGGATCGCCCAGATCTCGTCCTTGAGTGCCGCGCGTTTCTTGCGCAGTTCAACTTCGGCCAGCTCCTCCATCGGGGCAACATTGGTTTCGGCCCTGTGAACCTCGCGGTTGACCTCGTGATACTCATCCGCCAGCCGCGCGAAATGCGCGTCCGTCTGCTTGAGCTGGCTCATCATTTCGACCTTGTCGGGGAATTCTTCGGCCAGTTCATGCGGGGTGTGGGACATCCTGTTCGCTCCTCTAATTGGCGTTACGTCCCGATGCTAAGGATACCTGCCAGACACCACATTGACGCGGATCAAAAACAACCCACGCCATTCAGTCTTTTGTGGGATATCTCATCGCTGCGCCGTCGCCCAACCGGGATGAATCCAAGGGCGATCGTTGGCTTTCGGCAAGGGATTTCTGCCCAGCATGTGATCCGATACTTTTTCGCCGACCATGATCGAAGGAGCGTTCAGGTTGCCATTTGTGATCTGCGGAAAGATCGAGCTGTCAGCGACACGCAGCCCATCCACGCCAATCACGCGCCCCTCGGGATCTACAACGGCGTTTTTGTCGTCAGCACGCCCCATCCGACAAGTTCCGCAGGGGTGATAGGCGCTTTCCGCGTGCTCGGCGATGAAACTGTTCAATTCTCCATCCGTCTGGACATGCGCACCCGGTTGGATTTCCTTGCCGGCGTAAGGTTTGAACGCGTCCTGCCCAAATATCTCACGGGTCAACCGGATACAGGTACGGAAGTCCTCCCAGTCTTCTTCGTGGCTCATGTAATTGAATCGGATAACGGGCGCGTCTTCCGGCCTGTTCGACCGCAGCGTCACCGCTCCGCGCGAGGGCGACCGCATCGGCCCCACATGCGCCTGGAAACCGTGCCCCTCGGCGGCGGCCTTTCCATCGTAACGCACAGCCATCGGAAGGAAATGGTATTGGATATCAGGATATTCCACGCCAGGCTTTGACCGGATGAACGCCGCGCTTTCGAACTGGTTCGACGCGCCTAGCCCGGTTTTCGTAAACAGCCATTGCGCACCGATCAGGCCTTTGCTGATCAGGTTCCAATGCTTGTAGAGCGTGATCGGCTGCAGCGAAGCCTGCTGTATATACAGCTCTAGATGGTCCTGCAGATTCGCACCCACGCCCGGACGATCCGCCACGACTTCAATGCCGTGCTCGGCCAAATGAGAGGCCCGGCCAATCCCGGACAGCATCAGCAACTTGGGCGAGTTGATCGATGACGCAGCCAGAACCACCTCGCGCCGCGCGCGGATGATCTCTTTCTTGCCGCCGCGGACCAGTTCGACCCCGCTCGCGCGTCCGTTTTCCATGACAACGCGCGAGGCGAGACCACGGACAATATCGCAGTTTTCGCGCTTCAGAGCAGGCCTCAGATACGCGTTCGCTGCCGACCAGCGCCGTCCCTTCCAAACGGTCTGCTCCATCGGCCCAAAGCCTTCCTGCTTCTCTCCGTTGTAGTCCCCGGTGACTTCGTAGCCTGCCTGCTGGCCAGCATCCACAAAGGCTTTGAACAGTGGATTTTCACGGGGTCCGCGTGAGACGTGCAGCGGCCCATCCGTGCCTCGCCATCTGTGATCGCCGCCATGACCACCGTCATGCCAGGTTTCCATGCGCTTGTAGTAGGGAAGCACATCCGCAAAAGACCAGCCATCGGCCCCCAGTTCGGCCCATGAATCAAAATCCCGGGCATGGCCGCGCACATAGACCATGCCATTGATCGAAGACGATCCACCGATCACCTTGCCGCGAGGGCAGGCCAGCCGCCGGTTGTTCAGGTGCGGTTCAGGTTCTGACTGGTAACCCCAGTCATAGCGCGACATATTCATCGGATAGCTGAGCGCCGCCGGCATCTGGATGAACGGCCCGGCATCTGTGCCACCGTGTTCGATCACCAGAACCGAGGCGCCGGCCTCGCTAAGCCGGTATGCCATCGCACAGCCCGCGGATCCTGCGCCAACGATGACGAAATCTGCTTCCATATTCACGACTCCTTGCCCCGCCGCGCCAATTCGGAAGACACTCGGCGGGAGTATTTCAAAACGATGAAAAGGTCATTCCCCGCGCGGGAAACGAGCGTTTTCCTCTACGACATTCAGATCCATGTGGTTGCGCATGTAGCGTTCAGACGCCTTCTGCAGCGGCTGGTAATCCCACGGATAGTAGCCGCCCTGCCGCAGCGCTTCATAAACGACCCAGCGGCGAGCCTGACTGGCGCGCACATCGGCGTCGAACTGATCCAGATCCCAGCGCGCTTCGGACTTTGCCTGCAGCGTCTGCAACGTGCCTGCATGTTCCGGATCGTCCGCAAGGTTGTTCAATTCGTGGGGATCAGCCTCAAGATCATACAACTGGTCGGGATCCAGCGTGCAGCGGTTGTATTTCCATTTGCCATAGCGCAGCGACACCAGCGGCGCATAGGACGCCTCGGCCGCATATTCCATCTTCACCGGCGCTGTGCGTTCGGTCCCTTTGGCAAGCGGCACGAGGTCTTCACCATCGGTCCACGGTGCAATCTCTGCCATATCAACACCGGCCAACGCCCCAAGGGTCGGCGTGACGTCGATTGTCGAGACCGGTGTATCGATACGACCGGCAGGCATATCGGGTGCGGAGATCATCAAGGGCACACGTGCCGAACCTTCGTAGAAGTTCATCTTGAACCACAGCCCGCGTTCGCCCAGCATGTCGCCATGGTCAGACACGAACATGACGATGGCGTCCTGCCGTGTGGTTTCCAGAACTTCCATGATTTCGCCGATCTTATCGTCCAGGTAAGAAATATTGGCGAAATAGGCGCGGCGGGACTTGCGGATATCTTCTTCGGTGATGTCAAAGCTGCGCCAGTCGTTGGCGTCAAATATCCGCTTGGAATGCGGGTCCTGATTGTCATAGCCCAGATCGGCAACTTCGGGCAGAAGGTGCTCACAGTCCTCGTACAAATCCCAGTACTTCCGGCGCGCTACATAGGGATCGTGCGGATGGGTAAAACTGACGGTCACGCACCAGGGACGCTCGTCCTTACCACGGGCCAAATCGTAAAGCTTGGCCTTGGCGTTGTAGGCAACCTCGTCGTCGTATTCCATCTGGTTCGAGATTTCGGCCACGCCCGCCCCGGTGACCGAGCCCATGTTGTGATACCACCAGTCAATCCGTTCGCCCGGTTTGCGGTAATCCGGAGTCCAGCCGAAATCGGCAGGGTAGATATCAGTAGTCAGGCGGTCTTCGAACCCGTGCATCTGATCGGGGCCGACGAAATGCATCTTGCCGGACAGGCAGGTGTAGTAACCCGCACGGCGCAGATGGTGGGCATAGGTCGGGATATCACTGCGGAACTCGGCTGCATTGTCGTAGACCCCTGTACGGGACGGCAACTGCCCGGACATGAAACTGGCCCGACCGGGGGCGCATAGCGGCGATGCTGTGTAAGTATTGGCAAACCGCGTCGACCGGGATGCCAGCTTTTTCAGGTTCGGAGCGTGCAGCCAGTCCGCGGGACCATCCGGAAAGAGGGTTCCGTTGAGTTGATCCACCATCAGGATCAAAATATTGGGTTTTGTCATTTTTCAGCCTCAAGCAGGGTATTGAGGACGCGCTGAGCATGCGTAACAGCCAGCTGCGGCTCTTCCGGCGCGCTGAGCGCGGCGCGGATATAAAGGCCGTCAATCAAGGCAATCATGTTCTCGGCTGCCTCGACCGGATCGTTCATTAGCGGGCGCAGGGCGAAAATCAGGTTCGACCGTATCCGCGCCTGATAGATCTGCCACAGGCGCAGGGCATCGTCATTGGTCTGCGCCAGCACATAAAAGGTCATCCACGCGGCAATCACATCCGGCGTAAAGCACGAAGGTGCGAAACATGCCCGGATGATGGCCTGCGCACGCTCGTTCGGCTTGGCATTTTTCAGTTCGTTCCGGGCCTCGGCACCGAAATCTGACAGGATGCGCCGCATGGCAGCCAGAAATATCTGCTCTTTGCCGCCGAAATAGTGGTGGGCCAACGCGCTCGACATCCCTGCCCGCTTGGCGATCTGACTGACTGTTACGTCCAGTGATTTCTGAACGCCCAGTTCGGCAATCGTCGCTTTGATGATTGCGTCACGGCGGATCGGTTCCATTCCGAGTTTTGGCATTGATACACCCCTGGCTCAGGCCTAGTAGCCAAACGCTAGGGGGTTTTTATTGACCCGTCAATCAATAACCGCATGCGGCACCCCACGTCTCTAGAATTTCGTACCAACATCGGGTGGAGTTACCGGTTTCCGGTTCAGCACCGCCTCGCGCCAAGAGATAAAGCTGACCGCAGCCAATATGAGTGTCCCGCCGCCGACAACCCAGATGTCTACGCCCTCGTGAAACACCAGCGCCCCGAGCAATGTGGCCCAGATCAGTTGCAGGAACGTCACCGGCTGGGTCACCGCCACAGGAGCCGCCTGAAGGGCAAGTGTCATGAAATAATGTCCAGCTGTTGCAAAGCTTGCAATCAGGAACAGAACAAAAATGTCTCGCAGGGTTGGTGGCTCCCACACAGCGACGGCAAAGGGGATCAAGGCGATTGTTACCCAGATCGAAAGATGGGCCACGACCACGGATGGTGGAATATGCTGCACGAGCACCTTGGCCAACAGGTAAGACCCACCCAGCGCCAGAGTTGTTCCCAGCATCGCAAGGTGCCCGGGCGACACCTCACGAAATCCGGGGCGCAGAACAATGGTCACACCGATCAGCGCTACACCAATGGCTGCAATCCTGCGAAAGGCCAGCTTTTCACCCAGAAAAAGCGCTGCACCGATGGTGACATAGATCGGTGTCAGGTAGTTCATTGCAGTAACCTCGGCCAGTGGAATGGTGGTCATTGCGTAGAACCAAAGCATAACGGCCACGGCGTGGATGATGCCTCGTACCCCGAACAGTTTCAGATCGCGCGCCGTCAGGTGCGTTGACCAAATCGTTCGCAGAGCCGGAAGCAGGAAAACCAGGCCAAGCACGTACCGCAGGAACGCTGCCTGTATAGGGTTCATTGTCGAACCCAGCGATTTCACCAATGCGTTCATCCCGACAAAGGACAGCCCGGCAGCAAGCATCCAAAGCATTCCGGCAACATGGCGAGACGGGGCAGGAGGAGATGTCATGGCCTTGGTTGAACACCGAAAACGGCCGGGCCACAACCCTTCACATGGCAACAAGTTTCGCAGCAATTCCCAACATGACGATACCGATCAGGACATCCAGAAACTGCCACGCGCGAGGACGTGTGAAAAGTGGCGTCAGAATGCGGGCGCCATACCCCAACAAAAAGAAGAACACAAAGCTTGAAGACATGGCGCCGATGGCAAAACCCACTTGGTCCTCGTACTGAGCTGATATGGATCCAATCAGCACAACGGTATCCAGATAGACATGCGGGTTGAGCCACGTAAACGCCAGCACTGTCAGCAGGGCCGTTCGTCGCGTGGTGATGCGGTCGGCCCCAACTTCCATTACGGCCCCACCCTGCCAGGCCGACCAAAAGCTTCGTAAACCGTACCAAGTCAGAAAAAGCGCACCGCCATAGCGCATGACCGATTCAAACCATGGTACGGCCTGCGCCAAAGTGCCGAACCCGGCCACGCCGGCCCCGATCAGGATTGCGTCTGACATCGCACAGGTGAAGCACAAGGCAAAGACGTGCTCGCGTCGCAGGCCCTGCCGCAGGACAAAAGCATTCTGAGCGCCAATGGCGAGGATCAGGCTGAACCCAAGGGCGAATCCGGCAATGAGCGACGTGGACATGGAACCTCCGGCTGCTGACTGGTTGACTACACAGCACCGATGATTCAAACCAATTAAAGATACTCATCCTGATTAAGACTTGCTTATGCAACTGGATCCACATCACTTGTCCGCACTGTCGGCTATCCTGCGTCATGGCAGCTTTGAGGCGGCGGCTGCGGAATTATCCGTGACGCCGTCCGCCATTTCCCAAAGAATCAAAGCATTAGAAGATCGCATTGGTGTTTCGCTGATCCAGCGTGGCACCCCTTGCACCGGGACACCATCGGGGTTGCGGATCGCGCAATACGCGGCGGAAATCGGGTTGCTTGAAGCGCAGCTAACCCGAGAACTGGGCATGGACCGGGATACCGGCCCGCCTCGGGTCAGAGTGGCAATCCCCGCTGACAGCCTGGCAACCTGGTTCATCGAAGCCATGTCTCAGGTTGAAGACATGCTTTTTGATCTCGTGATCGACGATCAGGATCACTCTGCTGAATGGCTCAAGCGCGGCGAAGTGAGCGCGGCAGTCACGGTGGGTGGACAGCCCGTTACGGGTTGCGATGCCAATGCCTTGGGGACTTTGCGGTATTTGCCGACAGCCAGCCCGGCATTCGTGAAAAAATGGTTTGCAGAAGGTGTAACAACAAGCTCACTGCAAACTGCGCCCTGTCTGACCTTCAACCGAAAGGACAACCTGCAAAAGGCCTGGATTTTGAACCATACCGGCAGCCGGATCACTCCACCCTCCCATTTTCTGCCATCTTCGAACGGGTTTGTGGATGCCGCCGTGGCCGGACTGGGCTGGGGTATGAATCCCGAGAGCCTTGTGCGATCCGCATTGGATGACGGACGCCTTTGCGCAATTGTGCCCAATGCTCCGCTGGACGTGGCGCTCAGCTGGCAGGTGGGGCGTATTCTGGCCCCTGCCCTGGCCCCTCTGACACGCGCCGTACGAAATACGGCGGCGCGCAATTTGATGCCTCCATCCTGAGGATCAGGTTTACGCCCGGACGGGCTTGCTGTCATCCGGGGTCACGATGCGGTAGCAGAAATAGGCCGACCAGAGGCTGACGATGACAATGAACACGATTGCTGCCGCGACCTCGTGAATATGTGCCACAGCCGCCAGGATGGTTGATAAGATAACCCCTGCAAGCCGGCAGATTGCCTTGATAGCGGCGGCCCCTTGAACGCGTTGCTCCTTGGGAGCGACATCCAGATAATACAATCCCTTGGCACTGCTGATTCCTGTCACCGCGACCGAGACGACGAACAGGGCGATCGCGTGCAAATGAACGCCGTGGTCAAAGTGCATGTAGTGGAACAACAGCAAGACAATCCCGGTCACGGCCACCATCAGCGTTCCCGAAACCATGACCGCCCGATGTGATTTCATGTTCACAAGTTGCCACAGCGGAGCCGAAACCAGATAACCGGACGCCGAAGAAACGATCAGTGCCGTCAGCCCCTTGGCCGAGTGATGATGCGCCTCTGCCGCGATAAGGGCAAAGAATGGTACCGACAGCGACACCACCACCAAGGGCAGGCGCATAATCAGATAGCGGCGAAACCATGCCTGATCGAACATGCCCCGGATACCGGAAATTATCTGGCGCAGCGTTTGACGAGGGCCGTGTTTCGCCTGCCCATCAACCGCTTTTTTCGACGCAACTTCAGTCATTGCCAGAATGCACAAGGCGGAAAACAAGAAAAAGGTCACCGAAGCGGCGATAACTGCTGAATGGCGGGAAAACGGTGGGCGCTCCTTTGTGATCTCATGGATGAACAACACAAGACCAATTGCAAACAGTCCGCCCGCGCCCAGTTGCAGATAGCGGATCAGCATGCGGGATTTGGATTTCAGATGATCGCCGCGCAGGTCAGACAACATCAGTGCCTGAGTCTCTTCGATCATCCCGATCGTGAAAAACGCTCCGACAAATGCGGTCGCAGTCAAAAGGACGCTGCCTGTCCATGCGGCCAGCAGGGCCAACAACAGGCACGCGCCGATCCCCAATTCGGTTATTGCTATGCCGCGTTTCTTTTGCTGCAACGCTGCAATTGGACGCGCAAAAAAGACGTCCGAAAGCATGCTGCCCACCATGCGAACCGAAACCAATGTGCCAGCCAAAAACATCGGCATCTCAAGCGACACCGCTAAAAATGGCAGGACGACCGAGGGGCTGCCCAGCGTCCAGGCCACCTGCGACAGGATGCTCTGCCCAGCGAGTACCGGCACATTCCGCTTTGCGGGATCAGAAGTCTTGCTTGCCATTCTCCGGCCGTCCACGTTGTGCGACACCACAAGGCGCGAACATTATCGCCTGCAGCGGCATATCCAGCGCTTGCCGCGAGTGTATTTACTTGCGCAGCTCCGGCCAAGAACTCGTTGAAGTACCCCAGGAAACGAAAAAACCCGGCCGTTTGGGGCCGGGTTTCGAAATAGAACGACATCGCCAATCAGAGCTGCGCCATGACCTCATCAGTGGCTTCAAAATTTGTTGTGACGCGCTGAACGTCGTCATCGTCCTCCAAAGCATCGACCAGCTTCATCAGGCGCTGCATGTCTTCCAGTCCCAGCTCGGTCGTGGTTGTAGGTTTCCAGACCAGCTTGGTGGATTCGGTTTCCCCCAATGCTGCCTCCAAGGCGTTGGAAACATCGTTCAGGTCAGTATCGGCACACCAGATGATATGGCCGTCTTCCGAGCTTTCGACGTCTTCCGCGCCCGCCTCGATTGCGGCTTCAAAGATGGTGTCTGCATCGCCGGCGGACGCGGGATAAACTACCTCGCCCTTGCGTTCGAACATGAACCCGACCGAGCCGGTCTCACCCAGATTGCCGCCGTTCTTGGAAAAGGTCGAGCGCACGGTCGAAGCCGTTCGGTTGCGGTTGTCGGTCATCGTTTCGACAATCACGGCAACGCCATTGGGGCCATAACCTTCATAGCGGATTTCTTCGTAATCATCCCCTTCACCGGCAACCGATTTCTTGATCGCACGGTCGATTACGTCCTTGGGGACCGAGTTCGACTTGGCTTCTTTCACCGCAAGACGCAGGCGCGGGTTCTTGTCGGGATCGGGGTCGCCCATCTTGGCGGCCACGGTGATCTCTTTCGACAATTTTGAAAACAGCTTGGACCGCGCGGCGTCCTGACGTCCCTTGCGGTGCTGGATGTTGGCCCATTTAGAGTGGCCTGCCATGGTGCGTCCTCGTGATAGTGATTGCGTATTTGGCGCTCATATAGACGTTTGCGGGGCATGGGATCAAGAGAGCGACTTGCGAAGGCCCTGACGGCAGGTATGGTGGCGGCATGACGACAGACCAGATTGTTCTTTTCGCGCTTTTCATTGCTGTTTTCGGAATGCTTCTATGGGGCCGGTTTCGCTATGATCTCGTGGCGTTTACCGCACTGTTGATTGGCGTTGTTCTCGGTGTTGTGCCCGTTGACAATGCCTTTGCCGGGTTTGGCCATCCCGCGACCATCATCGTCGCGCTGGTTCTGGTCGTATCGGCCGGTCTGGTCCGGTCGGGCGCCGTGTTCCTGATCACACGCACGCTGGTCGATGCATCGCGCGGCCTGGGTGCCCACATCGCGTTGATGGGCGGGATCGGGGCGATACTGTCGGCTTTCATGAACAACGTGGCGGCATTGGCACTGCTTATGCCAGTGGACATCCAGACCGCGCGAAAAGCCGGGCGTTCGGTCGGATTGAGCCTGATGCCGCTGAGCTTTGCCACCATTCTTGGCGGCATGGCAACGCTGATCGGGACGCCACCCAATATCATCATTGCCTCGATCCGGGCCGAAACACTGGGCGAGCCGTTTCGCATGTTCGATTTCGCCCCCGTCGGTGGCCTGGCTGCGATCGCCGGCCTTGCTTTTGTTGCACTGGTCGGCTGGCGGCTGATCCCCAACCGAGGGCCGCAGGAAGAAACATCGGAGGCTTTGGCCGAGTACATTGCCGAGCTGACCATTCCGGCGGACTCGGCCCATATCGGCAAGCGCGTCAGCGAGTTGTACGAGGCGGCCGAGAAATCGGACGTGGCCATCATCGGACTGATCCGGGACGGGAAGCGACGCTATGGCCGATCGGCGCACGCGACGCTTCACGAAGGCGATGCGCTGGTGCTGGAAGCGCGCCCCGAAGCGTTGGACGAGTTTCGCGCGGCCCTGAACCTGGATTTTTCCGACACACGCCGTCAGGAACTGCTGACCGCTGCAGGTGAAGGGCTGGAAGTGATCGAGGTCGTGGTTCCCGAAAGCGCCCGCATCAATGGCCGCACCGCACAAGGAATAGGCCTTGCCTGGCGGCAGAGCACCGTTCTTATGGGAATATCCCGCCAAGGTCGAAGAATTACCCAGCAAGTGCGCAAGACCGAGGTCGAACCTGGCGATATTCTGCTGCTGCTTTGCCCGCGCGACCGGGGGCCGGACGTCACCGAATGGCTGCGATGTCTGCCGCTGGCAGAACGCGGGTTGAGTGTGACTGCGAACGACAAGGCGTGGCTGGCCATTGGCCTGTTTGCCGCTGCCGTTCTGGCGGCAAGCGTCGGACTGATCTACCTGCCGATTGCACTTGGCCTGGTTGTCGTCGCATATGTACTGACCAAAATCCTGCCCATTGCCGATATCTACAACCATATCGAGTGGCCGGTCGTTGTGCTGTTGGGCTCGATGATTCCTCTGGGCAGCGCGCTGGAAACTTCTGGCGGTACGGAACTGATTGCCAACGGGTTGATTCAACTGACCAACGGCCTGCCGGCCTGGGCAATCCTGACCGTTCTGATGGTTGTCACGATGACCTTGTCGGATGTGCTGAACAACACGGCCACGGCCATTGTCGCGGCACCGGTCGGCATACAGATGGCACGCACGCTCGAAGTCTCGCCTGATCCGTTCCTGATGACCGTGGCCGTCGCCGCCTCTGCCGCGTTCCTCACACCCATCGGGCATAAGAACAATACGCTTGTGCTGGGTCCCGGCGGTTACCGGTTTGGGGACTACTGGCGTATGGGTCTGCCGCTTGAAGCTCTGATCATTGCCGTTTCCATTCCCGCGATCCTTGTCTTCTGGCCGCTTTGACGGGTAAAGGCATCGCATGAAACGCTTTTTGATCCTGCAGTTGCGCCCGGAAACCGATGCGTCGGACGCCGAATTCGCATCGATCCTGAACCGCAGCGACCTGTCGCCCGAGCATGCCCACCGCATTCGGCTGGATTGCGAGGATCTGCCTGAGGGGCTGGATGTCACGGATTATGCTGGTGTCATTGTTGGCGGGGGTCCGGGTTGTGTCAGTGACGATCCGGCAACGAAATCGTCTTTGGATGCGCGGATCGAAGCTGCCATCATGGGGCTGATGCCTCAGATCACCGCGCAGGATCATCCCTTTATGGGGTGCTGCTATGGGTTGGGTATCCTGGCGGCGCATCTGGGCGGAGAGGTCAGCAAGGATCAGTATGGAGAACCGGTCGGGCCTTCGACCTGCCACCTGACCGAAGACGGCTCACGGGATCCGCTGACCGCAGGCCTGCACTCCGAATTCGACGCCTTTGTGGGGCACAAGGAGGCCGTGCAGAAACTGCCTGACGGCTGCGTGCATCTGGTGGCCTCGGCGCCTTGTCCGATTCAGATGATCCGCTGGGGTCAGAATGTCTACGCGACGCAGTTCCACCCGGAAGCGGACGCGCGGGATTTCGAGCAACGCATCAACATCTACAAGGATCACGGATACTTCCCGCCCGAGAATGCCCAGCGATTGATCGAGATCTGCCACGCGGCCGACGTCACGCAACCCGGTGAAATCCTGCGGCGGTTCGTCCAGCGATACGGGTGACCCAACGGCGAGGTTGCCTGATCCGTTGCCCCTCGCATAGGTTGATCCGAACGGCTTTGGGAGGAGTTGTTCTTGGATCTGCTTATCAATGTAGGCCTGCCACTGTCGCTGGCCATCATCATGTTATCGCTGGGGATCGGGCTTGAGGTAGCTGACTTCAGGCGCGTCCTGGCCCGTCGCCATGCCTTTGCCATCGGCGCTTTTTGCCAGGTGCTGATACTTCCTGTCGCGGCCTTCGTCACGGTCATGCTGTTGGCCCTGCCGCCAGAGATCGCCGTTGGTTTCATGCTGCTCAGCTTTTGCCCCGGCGGCGTGACCAGCAACATTCTGTCCAAGCTGGCCAAAGCCGATGTGGCCTTGTCTGTCAGTCTGACGGCTGTCATCAGCCTGCTGTCTATCCTGACCGTTCCGATCCTTGCGGCTTGGTCCATATCATACTTCATGGGTGAAGCAGCGCCGAAAGTCTCCATCAGCGGTCTGGCCATTGCCCTTTTTCTGATCACAACTCTGCCCGTTGCCACTGGTGTCTGCATTCGCCGTTTCGCGCGCGGGTTCGCTGATCGAATTGACGGCCCCTTGTCGAAAGCCGCCACTGTATTATTCGTTCTGATCGTGCTGGCTGCATTGGCCGGGAACTGGCAACTGTTTACCGACAATCTTGCCGTGATGGGCACTGGCTTGATTTCATTGAATGTGGCTTTGTTGCTAATTGGGTTGGGTCTGGCACGCGCCGCAAATCTGTCATGGGACGAGAGTAAGACGATCTCGATCGAAACCGGCATCCAGAACTCGACGATGGGCATCACGCTGGCCGCATTGATCACCGGCACAGAAAGCGGGTTTAGCCCACTGGCGCTGCCCGCCGCCGTGTATGGCATTACGATGTACGCTGTCGTCGTTCCGTTTATCGTCTGGTTCCGTTCCCGCTGAAAGGACGCCACATGACCAACAACACTGCTGATGCAATCGTCGTCGGGTGCGGACTTGCTGGCCTGGCCGCCGCTGCCGAGTTGGGTGATCGCGGCAAAAAGGTGATCGTTCTGGATCAGGAGCCGGAACACTTTCTGGGCGGGCAAGCGTTCTGGAGCCTCGGCGGGCTGTTCATGGTCGACACGCCCGAGCAACGCCGGATGGGCATCCGCGACAGCCACGATCTTGCCCTGCGTGACTGGATGGGCAGCGCGCAGTTTCACCGGGACGAAGACGCGTGGCCCCGCAAGTGGGCCGAGGCCTATGTTGAATTCGCCGCTGGTGAGATGCGCCCCTGGCTGCACGGCATGGGACTGCGCTGGTTCCCGGTTGTCGGCTGGGCCGAGCGGGGCGGATCTTTTGCGGACGGTCACGGCAACTCGGTGCCGCGGTTTCACATCACCTGGGGCACCGGACCGGGTGTGTTGGAGCATTTCATCCGCCGAGTCCGTGAGCACATCAGTGCCGGTCTGATTGAACTGAAATTCCGCCATCAGGTAAGCCACATCATCATGCAAAACGGCAGCGCCAAAGGTGTGTCAGGAGAAGTTTTGGCCGAAGACACGGCTCAGCGCGGAGGAAAGACCAACCGGGATGAGGTTGGCGAGTTTGAGGTCTATGCACCTTCTGTCATCGTTACATCTGGCGGCATCGGCGGCAATTTCGAAATGGTTCGCAAGAACTGGCCGCGCGACCGGCTGGGAGAACCGCCGCAGGACATGGTTGCGGGCGTCCCGTTCCACGTCGACGGCCGAATGATCCCGATCAGCGAAAAGGCTGGCGGACATGTGATCAACGGCGACCGGATGTGGCACTACACCGAGGGCGTGCGGAATTGGGACCCGATCTGGCCTTTGCATGGCATTCGCATTCTTCCGGGGCCCAGCTCGATGTGGTTCGATGCAGAAGGCAACAGGCTGGCACCGCCCTGCCTGCCGGGGTTTGACACGCTCGGTACGCTGCGCGAAATTCTGAAAACCGGGTATGAATACAGCTGGTTCGTCCTGACGCAGAAAGTGATCAAGAAGGAGTTTGCGCTCTCGGGTTCCGAACAGAACCCCGATTTCACGTCGGGCAGCTGGAAAGAGGTGATCCGCCAACGTATTCTCTCGGGCGCAAAGGCAACAGCTCCGGTTGAGGCCTTCAAGGAAAAAGGTGAGGATTTCGTCGTTGCCAATACGTTGACCGAGTTGGTCAACGGCATGAACCATCTTGGCGACGGGTTGATAAACGAGGCGCACCTGCGCGCCCAGATCGAAGCGCGGGATTCGCAAGTGGACAATCCATTTTCGAAAGACGCGCAGATGATGGCTATCCTTGCTGCGCGCAACTATCGCGGGGACAAACTGATCCGTACCGCCAAGCCGCACAAGTTCCTGGATCCCTCAAACGGGCCGCTGATCGCGGTCAAGCTGCACGTCCTGACTCGCAAGACTTTGGGCGGCCTTCAAACCAATTTGGACAGTCAGATGATCGGATCGGATGGGCAGGTTGTCCCGGGCTTGTTTGCCGCCGGAGAAGTCGCGGGTTTCGGCGGTGGTGGTTATCACGGCTACAACGCGCTGGAAGGCACGTTTCTGGGCGGATGCATATTCTCCGGGCGCAATGCGGGACGGTCTCGGGCGATCGCCTGACGGCCCTGCTCTATTGCGGGCGGACGAATTTCAACGTCGGTTCACCCGCGCTGTCCAGCATCACCAGGCTGTCGCCAGCGACCGCATAGGTTGCAACGCCCTGCAGCGCATCAAAAAACGCGCGCTCGATCTCTTCCAGTTCCGGAGGGCACGCCATCAG
Organism: Ruegeria sp. HKCCD9138; assembly: GCF_057220975.1. Classification (NCBI taxonomy): domain Bacteria; kingdom Pseudomonadati; phylum Pseudomonadota; class Alphaproteobacteria; order Rhodobacterales; family Roseobacteraceae; genus Ruegeria; species Ruegeria sp. HKCCD9138. The sequence continues at coordinate 105,504 of NZ_JBWVAZ010000005.1, forward strand.
GGTCGCGGCGATATTATCCGGGAAATCCAGACTGTTGCCTGAAATCTCTGCCTGACCGGTAAACCGATTGCAGCCGCCGCTGCCACCAAACGCCCCGCCGGTTTCGAATGCAATCTCAGGGCGGCGTTCACTGTCGAGCGCTTCGCCATTCAACCCGATGGCGATCCATTTCGTATTCTCGAGCATCGCGGCGCCCTGACTTCCCGCTTGAACCAACACGAGATCTGATGAGTTGCCCTCGCCATTGGTCAACACTGGATAGGCGGTATCCGTAGTGAACAACAATCTGTCCCCGTCGTAGATCGACCCTTGGACCACATAGATCATTCCGTCCTGAATCAGATCCTCGTCATATGTCAGCTTAAACTCAGCAGGCACTGCGTTCAGCGCATAGCGCTGAGCGGCCAAGGTCACCGCAGCAGCATCGGCGCGAGAGATGTCCTGCAGCTCTACATACAGCGTTGCTTCGGGCGGAAGCGCAATCCGTTCCCGGTACGTCGCAGTTCCAGTCACGGTTCCGGCCGAGCTGATGCTGCCCAGAAGGGTCAAAATAATTGCACCGGCCACAATGGCCGTACCGATCCTTGGAAAAGACATCGTCCCGTCCTTCTTTCAAGAGCTTTGAAGAAAAGATCGGTTCTGGATAAGCGTTTACAAGACCATTGCCACTTTTTCGGCGGTTCTGCGCCGGTTCTACAAAGGCCAGATGAGGGGGATCAGCAGCGACGCCAGTAGCCCAACGGTCAGGTTCAGCGGCACGCCGACCCGCAAAAAGTCGGTGAACCTGTACCCGCCCGGACCATAGACCATCATGTTGGTCTGATACCCGATGGGTGTGGCGAAAGAGGCAGAAGCCGCGACCATCACCGCCACCACAAGCGGGCGTGAATCTATGCCGACCGCCTGCGCCAACCCGATAGCAATAGGCGTAACCACGACAGCCACGGCGTTGTTCGAAACCAGCTCGGTCAACACTGACGTCAGCAAATAAACCGCCCAGATGATCAGGAACGGAGGCAGCATTCCCAACCCGGGCGCCACGGCTTCGACAATCAGAGATACCGCGCCCGAGGCATCCAGCGCCGCCCCGATGGCGAGCATCGAAAAGATCAGCGCCAGCAGGCGGCCCTCGACAAAGGAAAAAGCCTCATCAGCATCAATGCAGCGGGTCAGCAGAACCACGGCTACCGCAAGGATCGACAGCAACAGGATCGGCGCCACGCCCAGCGCGGCCAGAACGACGATGCCGGTAAGCGCACCGATGGCGATCGGCGCGTGGCTGCGCCTGAAGGCGCGGGCCGAAGGTTGTGTGACATCCACCATATCCATATCAGCGGCCAGCTTCTGGATGTCGGCGGGCGAACCTTCGAGCAGCAGAGTATCGCCAACCCGAACCACCAGATCGTCCAGTTGCCGTCCGATATTCTGGTTCCGACGATGCACCGCCAGCACATAGACACCATAGCGGCGACGCAACCGCATCGCGCCCAACGTTCGTCCGACCATGCGGCAACCGGGAGTAATCAGGACCTCGACGGTCTTTGTTTCGACCGCCGAGACCTGATCGACGCGTTTCAGTTCCCGGTTGCTCTGAAGGCTCAGCAACTCGGTCATCTCGGTTCTCAGAACAACCCGGTCTCCGACGTTCAGCGTAACGCCTTTCAGGTTCCGCCGCAGCGATTCATCGCCCCGGATCACGTCGATCAGACGCACACCGGGTCGCTTGAAAAGTTGAACCCCAGTCACCTCGCGCCCGATCAGGTTGCTGTCGGGGGGGATCACAGCCTCGGTAAAGAACTTCATCTTGGACCGGTCGCTGAGCATAGAGGCCATGCTGTCCCGATCCGGCAAAAGGCGCGGTGCGACAAAGCGCAGGTAGATCATTCCATAGATCACCAGCGCGATTCCCAGAGGTGTGACTTCAAAAATCGTAAAGGCCTTCATGCCTTGCGCCCGCGCCACACCGTCGACCAGCAGGTTGGTCGAGGTGCCGATCAGCGTAAGCGTTCCACCTAAGATAGCGGCATAGCTGAGCGGAATCAGCAACTTGGACGCCGGCACGCCGAGAGTGCGTGCAATCTGAACAAAGACGGGGATCATCACAACGACGACGGGTGTATTCGACACCACCGCCGAAGCCAGGATAACGAATGCCATCAACAGACCTATGGCGATACGTGGGTTGACCTGAGCCTGTTTCTGCGCCGTCGAGGTGAACGCGTCCAGCGCACCGGTGCGAACCAATGCGCCCATAATGATGAACATGGCGCCGATGGTCCAAGGTGCAGGGTTGGACAACACGGCCAGCGCCTTCTGATATGGCAAAATACCCGTCACCAGCATCACGGCGACGCCCCCTATTGCCACCACTTCAGTCGGGTAAACTTCGCGCAGGAACATGACGAACATGCCCGCAACGATTACCAGCGCCAGAATTGCACTGCCCATATCTGTCAGTTGAAGGAATTGCATTCGTGGTATTCTGTCCGAACCCTAACCTGGCCAACGCGCCTGACGGGCAGTTTCTCGCATTGACAGGGGCAGAGCAAGCCTGACGTGCACTTCAGGGGCCTGCCTGTTGCAGCCGACCGCCCACGCGGACCATGTGAACGGACTTAGCCTGCCCGTCCCGGTCGTCCGTTTCAATGAATACACCGCTCAGTGTCGCCTCGCCGGCGGCGGGCGTGAACCGTGTCTTGGGCATGCCGGTGATAAAGCGGCGCATCGGCTCCACCTTGTCCATGCCGATGACCGAATCGTAATCGCCGCACATGCCCGCATCGGTCAGGTAAGCGGTGCCACCTGGTAAAATTTGCGCGTCCGCTGTCGGTACGTGGGTGTGCGTACCAACCACCAGGCTGACGCGCTTGTCGCAATAATGGCCCATCGCCATCTTTTCCGACGTTGCCTCGCAATGCATATCGACAATTACGGCTTGCGCCTGACCGCCACGCGGATGCGATTTCAGGATGGGTTCGACAGCCGAGAACGGATCGTCGAATGGGCGTTTCATGAACACCTGTCCCAACACCTGAACCACCAGCACCTTGCGACCGCCGGGCGCCGTATACAGGCGATACCCCCGACCCGGCGCACCCTTTGCAAAATTCACCGGGCGAATGATGCGCGGTTCATTCTCGATGAATTGCAGCATATCCTTCTGGTCGAACGCGTGATCGCCCAGTGTCAGGCAGTCGGCCCCGGCCGCCAGCAGCAGCTTGGCATGATCCCCGCTCAGACCCATTCCATTCGAGGCGTTCTCGCCATTGACCACAACGAAATCCAGCCGCCATTCTTCGCGCAAACGCGGCAGATGTTGCTGTATCGCGGCGCGACCTGCGCGCCCCATGACATCACCCAGAAAAAGTATTCTCATTCAATCTGTCCTAAGTGTGGTGTCGGACAAGCACAAGCGGTTAAGCTGCGGACATAACCTGTTGAAACGATTTCTCACGGAGGAATTTGATGCACCGTTTTCTTCTGACAACTGTCGCTGTCGTGACGCTTGCCGCCTGCGAGCAAGCCCCGTCTTCGGGCGATACGGCTCAACTGGCTAACCCGGCGGCTACATTTTGCGCAGACAGCGGCCATCGTTACGAGATCCGAGACGGTGCAGATGGCCAGACAGGCGTGTGCATTCTGTCAGACGGGCGCGAGGTCGATACCTGGGACTACTTCCGCGAGAATCACACGGGCTGACGGTCACGACCGGAACGTCAGCACCCGGCTTTCGGTAATGACCATATCCAAAGGCTGATCCGTCGGCTCCAACGGCAGTCCTTCGGCCTCCTGAGCGTCAAAGGCAAATCCGATGGCAAGCGTCGGACGCCTGGCGCGCAATCCTTGCAGCGTGCGGTCGTAGAACCCGCCGCCATATCCCAACCTGCCGCCCTGCGCATCGAAAGCAACCAGTGGGACGATCAGGATTTCAGGATCGAAATAGTCGTCAATTTCCGGCACCCTGGCCCCAAACGGCCCGTCTTTCAGCGCGCCTTCGGGGGTCCAGCGGGAAAACCGGAGCGGCTGCCCGGCGGCCTGAATCACCGGCACTCCGACAGGACCATAGGCCGAGGCCTCGGCCATCGCCGGCAGTGGGTCGATTTCCGTGCGGATGGGCATGTAGCCGGACAGGGGCACGCCCCTGTGACCAGCCAGAACTTCGGACAGCCGCCCTGCAGCGCCAGGCAGGCGCGCATCGAATGCAGCTTTGCGGCGGGCAAAAGCAGCCTTTCGCGCGACAGCTTTGATTTCGGTCAGATCAGTTGTTTCGGTCACAAAAGCACCACGCTGGCAAGGCCAAGGAATATGAAGAACCCCATGACATCCGTCGTGGTTGTCACGAAAGTTCCCGATGCCAGCGCCGGGTCCACACCCAGACGATCCAGCACCACCGGTACTACCGTACCCACGAAGCCGGCGATGATCATATTCACGACCAAGGCTGAACCGATCACGACACCGAGCATCGGAGAGTCGAACCACATCATCCCCACGGTCCCCAACACGATCGCGAAACACAGCCCGTTGAGCAGGCCGACCAGCAACTCGCGCCGGATCACCCGCGCCACGTTCGAGCCCGTAAGGTCGCGTGTCGCCAGCGCGCGCACGGCCACAGTCAGGGATTGCGTTCCGGCATTCCCCCCCATTGAGGCGACTATCGGCATCAGAATAGCCAGCGCCACCAGCTGATCGATCGCCGCCTCGAATTGCGAGATCACCAGCGAGGCACAGATGGCCGTACACAGGTTCACTGCCAGCCATGGCAGTCGCCGCTTACTGGTGGCGGCCACACTGTCCGAGATCGAGCTTTCGTCGCTGACACCCGCCAGGCGCAGCATGTCTTCTTCATACTCTTCATCCAGAACGACCATCGCGTCATCGATGGTGATGACACCGACCAACCGCCCGTCTGCATCCACCACCGGGGCCGAGATCAGGTGGTACTGGTTGAAGGCATAAGCCACATCTTCTTCGTCCTGATCGACCGGAATGATGTGCAGTTCCTCATCGGTGATATCCCTCAGCAAAACTTCGCGCCGCGTCGCCATCAGCTTGCCCAGCGTCACCTGCGCCACGGGTTTCAGCCGCGGGTCGACCAGAATGACGTAATAGAACTGCTCGGGCAGGTCATCATTGGCGCGCATGAAGTCGATGGCCTGACCGACGGTCCAGTGGTCCGGTGCCATGACCACTTCGCGCTGCATCAGACGACCGGCCGAGTTTTCCGGGTATGACAGCGCCTGTTCAGCGGCAATACGCTCGGAATCCTCCAGTGCGCCCAGAATGGTTTCCTGCTGTGGTTCCTCCAGATCCTCCAGCAGGTCGACGACATCGTCGCTTTCCATGTCGCGGACCGCTTCGGCCAGAACGTCCGGCTTCAGTACGCCGATCACCTCTTCCCGTACTGCCTCGTCCAGCTCCGACAGGATGTCGCCGTCGAATTCCTTGTCATACAGGCGGATCAGGCGCGCCCGGTCATAGGGATTGATCTGTTCAAGAAGGTCAGCGATGTCAGCCGGGTGCAGTGGCTCCATCAACTCGATCAGCTTGTCGCGATCATCCACGTCCACCGCGTAGAGAATTGCCGCAACCGTCCGGCGGTCCAACGCATAGGCGTCCTCGTCATGGGGCTGGTCGGGTTTGACCTCGTCATTGCCTGTCGTCATGCGCTGCCCCCTTTTTTCGGCGATTGGCCCTTAAATAGAAGAAGCAGCTACCGGAAAACAATGACAATGCTCCGATTTACCCGCATCTTTCGCCCCCTTATGCTGATGGGCGGTTCAAAAAGGGCGGAGAACAGAACTCATGGCGCAAAAGACGCTGTTGAAAGGACGCGTGCTGACTTTCACCGGCTCACCATTCGATGGTGAACCGATCGAAGCCACCAAGATCAGCGAAGCGGTCCTTATCGAGGATGCACATATTTCTGCTGTGGGCTCGGCAGCGGACCTGTCTGCCGCGCATCCCGAAGCGCAGGTGAAAAACTATGGCGATCAACTGATCATGGCTGGTTTCATCGACCCGCATGTTCACTATCCGCAGACCGCCATGATCGCCAGTTGGGGAAAGCGCCTGATTGACTGGCTGAACACTTATACATTTCCCGAGGAGATGAAGTTCGACGCGCCGGAATACGCGTCCGAGATTGCCAACCGCTACCTGGACCTCACTACGGCCCATGGTACCACGACCATGTGCAGTTTCTGCACCATTCACCCCGAAAGCGTAGACGCCTTTTTCCAAGCGGCGCAGGAACGCGGGCAGCGTGTGGTAGCGGGAAAAACCTGCATGGACCGCAATGCGCCCGAAGGGCTGCGGGACACGGCCCAGACGGGATATGATCAATCCAAAGCCTTGTTGGAGAAATGGCATAGGGTGGGTCGAATCTCTTATGCGATCACACCGCGGTTCTCGCCCACGTCAACGCCCGAACAGCTTGAAGCCATGGGCGCGTTGTGGGCTGAAAACCCGGACTGCCTGATGCAAACTCACCTGAGTGAGCAAACCGACGAAATTGAGTGGGTAAAGTCCCTGTTTCCAGATGCACGGGATTACCTTGAGACTTATGAGAAGTTTGGCCTGTTGGGAGGACGGGGTCTGTACGGCCATGTCATCCATCTGGAACCCAGGGAACGCGACCGGCTGCGCGAAGTGGACGCCGCGCTTATTCACTGTCCGACATCGAACACCTTTATCGGTTCTGGTCTGTTCGACATGAACGGGCTCATCCGCGATGGGCATCGGGTCGGTTTGGCCACAGATACAGGCGGCGGTTCAAGCTTTTCGATGTTGCGGACCATGGCGGCGGCCTATGAAATCGGCCAGTTGCGCGGCCGTCCTCTGCATCCAGCGCAACTGCTGTGGCTCGGGACCGTTGGATCAGCCCGAACGCTGCGGATGGACGACAGCATCGGCAACGTCGCACCGGGAATGGAGGCCGATCTTGTTGTTCTAGACCTCGCCTCAACCCCGGCCATAGCGCAGCGCGAAGCCAATGCAGACGATCTGTGGGAGGCCATTTTCCCCACTATCATGATGGGCGACGACCGCGCCGTCGCCGATGTGTGGATCGCGGGAAAGCCCGCGACACACTAAACCTCATCCCTGCAAGGCGCGAACCAACTTGTTTTGCCGTTCGATCACACGGGGCAAATCCAGTGTGGTAATCTGACCATCGCGGACGATTTGCCGACCCTCGACAAACAGATGTTTGACCTTTGGTGGACCGGCCAGCAACAGTGCGGCCGGGTCCCAGCTGCCGGCACTTTCGATGCTGCCGGCGTCCCAGATCGCGATGTCTGCGCGTTTTCCCGGCATCAGGCGCCCACAATCCGGCCGGTTCAAGACGTCGGCCCCGCCTCGGGTCGCGATCTCAAGCGCCTCACGGGCGGACATTGCGTCGGCACCGTTGATGACGCGCTGTAACAACATGGTCTGGCGCGCCTCGACAAACAGGCTGCCATTGTCGTTGCTGGCCGATCCGTCTGCACCCAATCCAACCTTAACGCCCTTATCCCGCATCGCCCGGACCGGAGCGATACCCGACCCCAACCGACAATTCGAGCAAGGGCAATGGGCCACACCCGTACCGGTGCGGGCGAAAAGGTCGATCTCGCCACTGTCCAACTTCACACAATGGGCGTGCCAGACGTCGGACCCGGTCCACCCCAGATCCTCGGCATACTGTCCGGGACGACATCCGAATTGCGCTTGAGAATAGGCTATATCCTCATCATTTTCGGCCAAATGCGTGTGCAACATCACACCCTTGTCCCGCGCCAGCAGGGCAGTATCCCGCATTAGCTCTCGACTTACCGAAAACGGAGAGCATGGCGCCAGACCCACCCGGCACATGGCGCCCTCAGATGGATCATGAAAGGCATCCACAGCCCGGATCATATCTTCGAGAATAGAACGCTCGGTTTCGACCAACCCGTCCGGCGGCAACCCTCCATCGCTTTCACCGATACTCATCGCGCCTCGTGTGGGGTGGAACCGCAAACCCAACTCTGCCGCCGCCGAAATCGTATCTTCCAGACGCGCGCCGTTGGGATACAGGTACAGGTGATCGGAACTGAGCGTGCATCCGGACAATGCCAGCTCGGCCAATCCGATCTGCGCGGACACGAACATCTCTTCCGGGCCGAACCGGGCCCAGATCGGGTACAGCGTTTTCAGCCAGCCAAACAACAGCGCATCCTGTCCGCCGGGTACCGCACGGGTCAACGTCTGATAGAGATGGTGATGGGTATTGACCAATCCGGGCGTGACGACGCAGCCTTTGGCGCTATGCACCTCTCCGGTTGTCGCCAACCCGTGGCCTATCTGGACAATCTGACCGTCACGTATCAACAGATCGGCACCGGTCAATTCCCGGCGGGTTTCGTCCATTGTCAGGACCGAATCGGCGTCTTGGATCAAAATTTCCGGCATATCGCGCACTCCTGCATTTGCCCGCCTCATGCAAAGGAGTGTCGGCTGGTGGAAAACGGGCTCAAGAACCAGCCGTAGCGATGATAACCCGGGCCGCAAGACGCGGCAACCGGGTTCAATAGGCGCGCAAAACCTCCAAGGCTGCGGCATGTATCTCGGGATTGGCCGCGGCCAGCACCCGACCGCCGTCATGCGCAGGATGACCTTGCCAGTCGGTGACGACCCCGCCTGCGGCCTGAATCAATGCGATCGGTGCCTGAATGTCATAAGCGTTCAAACCCGCTTCGATCACCAGATCAACCTGCCCCGCGGCCAGCAAAGCGTAAGCATAACAATCCATACCGTATCGGGTGAGTTTGGCGCGACGGGACACGGCCCGAAACGCCTCGCCCTCTGCCGCTGTGCCGACTTCCGGGAAAGTAGTGAAGACAATTGCCTGATCCAACGAACCGGTCGCGCGGGTTTTCAGGTCGGTCTTGCCGGTCGGTCCATGAACGAATGCCTGCCCCTCACCGCCTATGAACCGTTCTCCGATATAAGGTTGGTCGATCACGCCCAAAAAAGGGCCGTCTTCGGCGCTTAGGGCAATCAGGACGCCCCAGGTTGGTGTGCCGCTGATGAAACCACGCGTTCCGTCAATCGGATCAAGCACCCAGGTCCGCCCGCTGGTGCCCGCGCTTTGACCAAATTCTTCGCCCAGAATCCCATCTTCGGGCCGGTGCATGGCCAGAACGGCACGCATCGCCTGTTCTGCCTCGCGGTCGGCAACGGTGACGGGATCGAACCCCGCATCCAGTTTATTGTCGGTTTTCAGGTCGGACTGGCGGAAAAACGGAAGAATGGCCGCACGCGCTGCGTCGGCCATTTCTTCGGCAATCTCTAGATCGCTGAGAGGAGAGTTTCGCATGCGCTACCCGTGCGATGGCGCAACCCCAAAGTCAAGATGATCGTCTCAGGCAACGTCACTCAGAACACGCGCCAATTCAAAAAGACGACGACGCTGGTTTTCCGGGATCGAATAATAGGACCGCACCAGATCAAGCGCCTCTTTGTCCCCCATCAGATCGGCCGGCACCGAACTCTTTTCGGATTCGTCCTTTTGAACTTCTTCAAGCCCCTCAAAGAAAAAGCTGACGGGAACCTCCAACGCCTCGGCAATGTCCCAAAGACGCGAAGCACTTATCCGGTTGGCACCCGTTTCATACTTTTGAATCTGTTGAAATTTTATACCAACTTGCTGCGCCAGCTGCTGCTGGGTCATGCCAATCAGCCAGCGGCGATGTCGGACGCGCTTGCCCACATGGACATCGACGTGATGGGTCATTGGTATTCTCCTCTGTTACACAAACAACCGACCGGGATAAAACGACAGCAGCCATCACCGCAAAACTAGCGGGTTGCTGCTTAAGAACTCCCTAATCCGGAACAGGCCCCCAGACCGGCACTACCCAACCAATATTGCCGCATTCGAATTTTTTTTCAAGCAGGTTGAATTCACAACCACGAATAGTTGTTTACGGTTGTACCCTTCTGGCACCCGGCTGATAGGACCCAATGTCGCAGCCGGGGCAGGCCGTCTCGAAATCATCATTCGCGGCTTGCCTTTGGAATTGACAACAGCTCGCCCGCGCCCATCAATGCGCCGAAACCGGAGGGCTGACATGCAGGCATATCGAGTAAAATCCAGCGGCTCCAGAGCCGAGCTTTGCGACGCAGAAGTACCAACGCCGGCCGATGGGCAGGTCCGCGTGGATATCCGGGCTTGCGGCCTGAATTTTGCGGATTTGCTGATGCAAAAGGGTACGTATCAGGAAACTCCCGATGCCCCATTTACACTGGGTATGGAAATCTCGGGGATTGTCGATGAGATCGGCAAAAACGTCTCTGGCCTGAAGCGTGGAGACCGAGTAGCGGTTTTTTCGGGGCAGGGTGGGCTGGCCGAATTTGGTGTCTTTGACGCTGACCGGGTCATTCCCCTACCCGCTTCAATCAGCTTTGAGGACGCCGCTGCGATGTTGATCGCCTACGGCACCGGCCACGTTTCACTGCATCATCGGGCGCGGTTGCAACCTGGGGAAACCCTGCTGGTGACAGGCGCTGCCGGTGGCGTTGGCCTTACAGCGGTTGAACTGGGCAAATTGATGGGGGCCACGGTCATCGCCCAGGCGCGAGGGTCCGAGAAACTGGCCATTGCTCAAAACGCGGGTGCCGATCACCTGGTGGATGCGGACGAGGATTTGCGCGAACGGGTTCTCGCACTGGGCGGGGCCGATGTGGTCTATGATGCGATCGGCGGGGACGTCTTCAAAGCGGCCTTCCGCGCCACAAACCCCGAGGGACGTCTGCTGCCCATAGGTTTCGCCGGCGGGGACGTACCGCAGATTCCCGCGAACCATCTGCTGGTCAAGAACCTGACCGTGATTGGCGTCTATTTCGGAGGCTACCTGAAATTCCGCCCCGACGTAATTCACGAAAGCTTTGCCACCCTGTTTCGCTGGCACGCCGAGGGTCGGATCAAACCGCATATCAGCCACGTTCTGCCTTTGCGCGACGTCGCGCTCGGTATGCAATTGCTGAAAGAGCGCAAGTCGACCGGAAAGATCGTCATTACGCCCTAACCGATTTACCCGACGACGGCCTTGAGTGGCGTGCGTCCCAGCATGTGAAAATTCTGCCGGACCAAAGCAGCCAACGCATCCACCACAGAATCGCGGGCCCGATCGCCCCCGTACAAATTGATCTTGTGACCGGGCAGCTCTGGCAACGCCCCGCCCGAGTCGATTTGTTCCAGATGCGCGGCCTCGGTGCCGTCCAACATGGCGTGAACAGCCAGATCGGCGCTGACCGTTGCCTCGATCGTCCGGTCGTTTTCGGTTTCAACCGACAATTCCCAAGGAATGCCGACCTCATCCAGCGCGGCAATCACCTGCGGCCGGAACAGGCACCGACGCCCCAGTGCCAGTGGGATGGGACGCTTCCGCCATGCGGACCCACCCGGAGCACCAATCCACCTCAGCGGTAATTCCGCGATGGTCTCCGCACCTTCTGCGCCTGATGCCTCGGTCGTGAGAATCAAGTCACATTCGCCGCGTTGAAACATGTCTTTCAATTGCAGAGAGTATGAGGACACCAATTGCACCCGGACACGTGGGAAATCCGCATTGAACCGCTGCAACACGCGTGGGATCGCCGGATAGACGATGTCGTGGGGCACGCCCAGTACGACCTCACCTTCAAAAGCTTGGTCTGTCAGCTTGGAAATCACCTCGTCGTTCAATGCGATCATCCGCCGGGCATAGGCCAGCAACTGTTCACCGGACGCGGTCAGGGCGATTGTCCGTCCGCTGCGGTCCAGCAAGTCCAGGTCCAGCAACTCCTCTAACCGTTTGAGCTGCATCGAAACCGCAGATTGCGTCAGATGCAGAAACCCGGCGGCGCGCGTAACCCCACCATGATCAGCAACGGCAACAAAAGACCGCAGGGTGGTTATATCCAAATTTCGCATCTTCAAGATTCCTTATGGGACTCTTCATAAACATTCATTTTTAAAATATGTCATGGTACGCCATATAGATCAAGAAGTTTGATCCATACCGCAAACTTCATCACATAACGACGAAAGGGCAAAAGCCATGACCCAAATTGCGATCAAAAAACCACTTGGACTGACACGATCCGGTCAAGGCAGCAAACTTTGGCGTCTGCTGAGCCTGGCCAAGCAGCGTCGCGCGTTGGCGAGGCTCGACGACCGAGCGCTCGAGGATATCGGGGTAACCCGCGCCGAAGCGCGCGCCGAGGCTGATCGCCCGATCTGGGATGCGCCGGACTACTGGTGTAAACACCTGTATTAATTGAAGTTGAGCACCGAATTGGCGGCTTGATCGGGCAAGCCGCCAGATTTGTTGACAGTTTTGCTGAGAATTGGGCCTAAAACTCTTGAAACACAAGCCACTCTCTCCGATATTTGCAGGGAAGCCGGCCCGCAATCGCGGGCTGAGCACAGAAATTTGAAGGGAGATCCTTTATGGCACAATTCGACACGATCCGGACGGCGGCCGGTGCGCGCGCTGCCGAGATTGATGAGGGCCTTCGCGCCCATATGAACAAAGTCTACGGCACGATGTCCGTAGGTATGCTGATCACCTTTGCGGTGGCCTGGGCTGTTGGCACCAGCCCGCAATTGCTGTCGGTATTCCGCGACCCGATCACGCTGAGCCCGAACATTCTGGGCTGGATCGTGATGTTCGCACCGCTGATCATGGTCTTCGCCTTTGGCGCAGCTATCAACCGCCTATCGGCGGCCGGAGCGCAACTGTTCTTCTATGCCTTTGCGGCGATCATGGGCTTGTCCCTGAGCTGGATCTTCGTTGCCTTCACCGGCATCTCCATCGCTCAGGTCTTTCTGGTTACATCAATCGCCTTCGCAGGTCTGTCGCTGTATGGCTACGTGACCAAGAAAGACCTGTCCGGCATGGGTACGTTCCTGATGATGGGCGTGATCGGTCTGATTGTTGCAATGATCATCAACCTGTTCCTGCAATCACCGGCGATCATGTTCGCGGTGTCGATTCTGGGCGTACTGATCTTTGCTGGCCTGACGGCTTACGACACGCAGAACATCAAGAACACATACCTGCAGATGGCCCATTCGGGCGATAAAGAGTGGTTGGGCAAAGCCGCCATCATGGGCGCACTGAACCTGTACCTCGACTTCATCAACATGTTCATGTTCCTGCTGCAACTGCTGGGCAGCCGCGAATAATCGGAGCACAATACCATTTCTTTAAAGGGCGAGTCCTGCGCGACCCGCCCTTTTTTGTTTTCCTTCGGAATGGCTGCAATCACTGTCGCCGGCAGGTTGGCAAGCAGACCGTAAAGGGCATACCTGGTCAGCCACTACACGTCTAAACGGAAAACCCCCACCAATCTGGCGGGGGTGAATGTCCGGGTCTGATTGTTTTCGTCAGCTGCAGTTCAGCGGCACCGCAAAACCCGAGCTGCGCTCGGACGAGCCTTTGCCATAAACATCCCCTGCAGGCAGACAGCCGGTGAAACGCTCGGTTTCCTGGCCAAAGATCGAACCGATCGAAGTATCAACCCTTGTGCTGTTGTTCACGGTGCGCAGAACACCGTAAAGGGTCCCGTTCACATCGACGGTGCTCAGGTACAGCGTGGTATCGCTGCCTGTCAGTTCCACCGCGTTCGCGCCAGAGCGGCCACCGTTATCAATGGCGACGCCGGCCAGTTTCTCTGCCTCTACCTTGTCGGATGTTACCCGAATGGTCGGAAGCTCAGCAAGTTCCGCGGGTACATTCGTGGCCTCGGGAAGAAAGGCTGCGGCGCCGGGAACGTCGGAAATCGTGCGGGGTTCACCGTCAATTCCGGTGAATCCTACACCTTCGCGGTTGAACGGATCTTCACAGGCGGTAAGCGTCAGTACGGCCAGTGCGGGCAATATGATTTTTTTCATGACGGTCAACATTTTGGAACGGTTAGCTGAAGCGTAGCGGTACGCTGCACGAAAAAGCAAGCCGCCCTGATTCAGAATACCCGAACGCCTGATGCGCCTCTGCAACGGCTGGACTACCACGAAATTGCACGTTCAACAGACCATGCACCTTGCGGACAAACAAAAAAGGACCCTGCGCGTGGCAGAGCCCTTTTGAAACTGTCCAAGTTGGACGGCAGATTACTTGATCTTGCCTTCCTTGTACTCGACATGCTTCCGAACGACCGGATCGTACTTACGAATGGTCATTTTCTCGGTCATGGTGCGAGCGTTTTTCTTGGTCACATAGAAGTGGCCCGTGCCCGCGGTCGAGTTCAGACGGATCTTGATTGTCGTCGGCTTCGCCATGGTTATCTCCTGCGTCCGAAAAGGCAGGGGCCCTTCGGTTGAATTCCTATGAGCGTGCGCTTTTACGCTCTGCACAGCCCATGTCAAGGGCATTCGCACCCATGACGACCGAGGATTGATACCCCGCTCAGGCGGGTAAGGCCGGTGCACCCATATAAGTATGGATCTGCTTTCGTTGGGCGTCCGTCAGCCCTAAGGCCGAGGCCAGCTGCCGCAAATAGGACGCCTCGCGTTCATTATCCAGACGAATCGCCGCCAGCGACGTGGCATAGACCTGCGTTTTGAGTGGTGCCGCGCAATCTGCCGCCAACCCCAGAACGTTCATCGGTGCTTCCAGTTGTTCCTGCACGAAGGTTCGTTCCTCATCACTGATGTCGTCGCCCAGCTCTTCAAGAATCGTTTGCTTTTCTTGCGCGTCCAGCTCTCCGTCAGCCTTGGCCGCCTGGATCATCGCCCGCAACATCAGCTTGGCCTGCTCTTCCATCGCCGCGCCGCCCGGAGTGCCTTTGAATACAGTCTCCATCATTTCTGCGGTCTGCTGGCTGCCGGTTTTCGCGGCCCCTTGCATGGCGTTCATCAATCCGCCGAGGCCGGCCGCGCCAGTCCGGTTGGCCATACCCAGCTTGCCGATCATTTCCTGCAAGCCGCCTGCACCGCCCGGCATGCCGAACTGTTCAGCCAGCTTGCCAAGCTGATCGACGCCAAATCCCCCACCTGCCCCGGACATCATGTCCTGCAACCCGGCCATTCCACCCATTTGCTTGTATTTCTCCATCCCCTTTGCCGCGGCAAATCCAACGGCAACCGAGGCCAGCGCCTTTATGAAACTCATGACATTTCTCCCTTTTAACGAGTCGTGCTTTCGTCGAGTAATTTGCAGTTGAAAATATAGAGACCTATCAAATTCCGAGCGCGCCATTGGAACTGTCCCGGGCACGCGGCGTGCATTTCCGCACCATATTCCAAATTTCGGATTTTGGGCCGGAAAACAAATCGCGACGTGAAAACCGGCGCAAAGTTGCAGATCAAAGGCATCATTTGAAAACATCACGATTCCGTGATATTTGCGTATTTGTTCCAAAAAACAAACAACCCACGCAAGGTTGGATCGTCGAGGCACCGGAAACAGGCGACACACTGTCGGCAGGTTTTTACTGCACGATATTTCCGGGGGGATCTCATGACAGAATGGACGATTCAAGGCGAAGAACTTGCCAATTGCAATTGCAACTTCGGATGCCCATGCCAGTTCAGCGTGCTGCCGACGCATGGCAACTGCGAAGCGGTTGTAGTTTTCGACATTGAAAGCGGGAACTACGGCGACACCGACCTTTCCGGATTGCGCGCTGCAGGCGTTTACTACTGGCCGGGTCCAATTCACGAGGGCAACGGCGAGATGCAGCTGATCATCGATGACAGCGCCACACCAGATCAACGAGCCGCCCTGCAGGCCATCATGTCCGGCGAAGACACCGATGAGATGGCGACCATGTGGTACGTTTACAGCGCCATGGCCCCCACCAAGCACGAAACACTTTACGTGCCCATCGAACTGAACTGGAGCCGGGAAGACCGTACCGGGAGCGCCAGGGCCCAAGGCATATTTGACGTAGAGGTCAGCCCAATTCCGCACATCGTTTCCGGTGCCGCGCACAGGGCCTCGATACAGTTGCCCAACGGATTTGAATATCGCCACGCCGAGGCGGCCTCGGGCACCGCCAAAACCACGGGCGGCGCAATCAGCCTGACCTTTGACGCCACGCACGCGCATCTGGCCCATCTGAATATTTCCAGCCACGGCGTCCTCGGCGCTTGACCGGGGTGATCTGATGACCAATCACCCTGCCCCTCCGCGCCAGGGGGCGGTCGAGCGGCTGATGCGTCAGGACGGCGCCATTGTCCTGGGCAGCGTTTTTTTGATCGTTCTTGCCGCGTCCTGGTACACGATCGCCGGTATTGGAATGAACATGTCGGCGGTCGAAATGACCCGCATGGCCGGCCCAATCGGTGACCCCATGCAAATGGGGGATAGCGCCCCGTGGGGGGCAGGTTTTGCCGTCCTGATCTTCCTGATGTGGTGGATCATGATGATCGCCATGATGACGCCAAGCGCAGCGCCAACGGTTTTGCTTTATGTTGCGCTCAAACGGATGGGCCCCGAGAGGGATCGCGCAGCATTCTACAGTCTGCTTTTTCTGTCCGGCTACCTGGTTGCATGGGCTGCGTTCAGCGCCATTGCGACAGTCGCGCAATGGGGGTTGGAACAGTCCGGCCTTTCGGACGGCCCCATGATGACGATCCGGTCACAGGGGTTTGCGGGCACTGTATTGCTGGCAGCCGGGGTTTATCAGTTGACCAACCTCAAATCCGCCTGCCTGAGACACTGCCGAAGCCCCGCACATTTTCTTTCAGAACACAACTTCCCGGGACCGATGGGAGCCTTTCGTGTCGGGGCCTCACACGGGATCTACTGCCTGGGGTGCTGTTGGGCTCTGATGCTGCTGCTGTTCGTGGGCGGCATTATGAACCTGTATTGGATCGCGGGTATCGCAATCTACGTCGCTGTGGAAAAACTGCTTCCGCGGGCGACCTGGCTTGTTCCCCTAACTGGCATAGCGTTGATCGTCATGGGCGTTTGGCTGATCGCAACTCCTTGGTTTCTTGCGGGCTGAAACGCACATTCTGGCCAAAGGACCGGCCAAATTACGGGTCCTGCATCAACTTGATTAACAGGAGGTACACATGCCCCTTTTCATTACCTACGCGTCCTATTCGCAAGCCGGCATCAAGGGAATGCTGAAAAAACCCGCGGATCGCACCGGTCCCGTCAAAGACCTGCTGAAGAAAGTAGGTGGCAAGCTTCTGGCGTTTTACATGACGACGGGCGACAATGATGTCGTTGTCATCAGCGAGGCCCCGGACGGAACGGATGCCGTTGCAATCGGCATGGCCGTCGCCGCCTCGGGCGCGGTGTCCAAAGTTGAGACGGTGCGTGCCTGGACGGCAAAAGACTTTGTCAAAATTTCCAAGAAGGCAGCCAAACTGACCGGGGCCTATACGCCACCGGGTGGATGATCGGAAAACGCGCGAAGGGCCTGTAAGCCGGATCCTGTTCCGGGGTTGCCCCCTTCGATGACCATTCCTCTAGGCCGTGCATTGCTGCGCGGCTCAAGCTGCCAACCCGGTCCCTCTCGGCCAAGGCGCGCCTAGCGGCGGTTTCGGCTGACGCCGACCTGCCCGCGCGGGGACCCTATTCGGCATTGCTCCCGGTGGGGCTTGCCGTGCCGTCCCTGTTGCCAGAGACGCGGTGGGCTCTTACCCCACCGTTTCACCCTTACCCCGGACCGAGGTCCTGGGCGGTCTGATTTCTGTGGCGCTATCCGTCGGGTTTCCCCGCCCGGGCGTTACCCGGCACCGTTGCCTTGTGGAGTCCGGACTTTCCTCTCGGGCTTACGCCCCAGCGGCCATCCGGCCCTCCGCGCGGGGTCGTGGGTATGCCCTGGTTTGGGTGGCGTCAAGAGTAGATGGAGTGGAAGGGGCCAGCCCCTTCTTGGCCTGCGGCCAATTCAACCCCGGGATATTTTCGGCCAGATGAAGAACGGATCAGCTTGGTGCGGTTGGAGGCGTCAGGACGGCAATATCCGCATCGTTGAGCGGGCCGGTTGCCCAAGGGCGATAGCGCAAGCGAATGGCGGCCAGGAGGGTGGCGTCATCAACCGCTGCGGTGAAACCTGCCTGATGCGCAAGAACGCGAAACTGATCCGGGCTTGGGGTTTCATTTTCGACACCTGCGTTGCGTGGATTGGCGAGGCCCTGCCGTTCCAGCCTTTGCCAGTCAAACCGGGGGCCGGGGTCGAGTTTGCGGGCCGGCGCCATGTCGGAATGCCCGATGATGCCGGCTGCCGGTATGGACCAGCGTGCCATGACCTCGCGAAGCAGAGTTTCCAGCACCGCCATCTGAGGGGCGGGAAATGGATGGTCGCCGCGGTTGTCCAACTCAATTCCGATTGAGCGCGAGTTGATGTCGGATTGGCCTTGCCACTCCCCGGCCCCTGCGTGCCAGGCGCGATCCTTTTCCTGAACCAATTGCCATAAGGTACCGTCGGCACCGATCAAGAAATGGGCAGACACTTCAGACGCAGGGTCGCACAAGCGATCCAGAGCTTCGGCAGCGTTGTCCATGGCCGTGTAGTGCAAAACGATCAAAGACGGAGTCAGCCCGCCCCGGCGCGGGCCGAAATTTGGGGAAGGATGCCAGATTGGGTCCAAAGCGTCAGTTGCTGACGGCGCTTCGGAACGGGCTGGGATCCCATCCGCAGGCATAACCGTCACCGTCCGGATCAAGCCCTTTTCGGTCGCGCTGCGGGCCGCCATTGGCCAGAAATTCGATCTGCGCCTGATCGGGTGAGGCAAATCGGGCGCAGTTTCGTTGCGCTTTGGCTTGCAGGTTGAAACCAGCGCGGCTGTAGAGTTGCGTACCGACCGGGTTCGAGGTGCTCAGGGCATATTGAACGATATTGGGCTGGCCGTCTGTCCCCCGTTGCGGAACCGCGGTAGGCGCAACGACCTCGTAGGTCTGGCGGTTTTGTTCAATGCGAGCCGCGTCGGATTCGATCGTGCGCCTGTTCGACACCGCCTCGAAGTCCTGTTCATCCGAAATATCGGTATTGTTCGGCACCAGCACAGGTTCACCTGACGTGCTGGCCAGCGCAGCAGCTGTTTGATCGGCGATATCGCTGGCGTCGTCCGTACCGTAGGGTGTTACCGCTCCGGCCGATCCCTGCGCCGAGAGCGGCTCCTCGGAGATTACGGGTGGCGGTGCCAACGGGTTGCCCGCCAAGCCCTGCCCGGTCAGTTGCGCCTCACGCTGAGCCTGATACTCGGGTGTGTTAAAGCCGGTGCTCGATACGGGCGTCACCGTATCACATGCCGCGATCAACCCGAGGGCGGGGATCAGAAGCAATCTGCGCATTTGGCTGCTCCGTCTTGCTGTGTCTTGCCTGTCTGAGGCTTACCACCATTTCCCCGGCTTGGCCACAAACCCGGCCGCGCTTTCCAGCGCATAGGCGGTGTTGAGCAGATCGCCTTCATCCCATGGGCGGCCAATCAATTGCAGACCCAGCGGCAGACCCTGAGTGTCCAGTCCCGCAGGAACCGAAATGCCGGGCAGACCCGCCAGATTGACGGTCACGGTGAACACATCGTTCAGGTACATCTGAACCGGATCCGCCTCGGTCATTTCACCCAGACCGAAGGCTGCTGAAGGGGTTGCCGGGGTCAGAATTGCGTCGACACCCGCGGCGAAGACATCCTCGAAATCCTTCTTAATCAGGGTTCGAACGCGGCGCGCGCGGTTGTAGTATGCGTCGTAGAAACCCGCCGATAGCACATAGGTGCCAATCATCACACGACGCTGTACTTCGTGACCGAAACCTTCAGCGCGAGTTTTCTCGTACATCTCGGTGATGCCGTCACCCTGCGCCAGATGCGCGCGGCGGCCATAGCGGACGCCATCATAGCGAGCGAGGTTCGAGGACGCCTCGGCCGGAGCAATCACGTAGTATGCGGGCAACGCGTATTTGGTGTGCGGCAGTGAGATATCGACAATCTCGGCGCCCGCAGCTTTCAGCATATCGGCGCCATCCGCCCACAGCTTTTCAATTTCGGCGGGCATGCCGTCCATACGGTACTCTTTCGGGATACCGATCTTCTTGCCCTTGATGTCACCGGTCAGCATCGCCTCGAAATTCGGCACGGCCAGCTCGGTGCTGGTCGAATCCTTGGGGTCGTGACCGCACATCGCCTCCAGCATGATTGCCGCATCGCGGACGTTCTTGGTCATCGGTCCGGCCTGATCCAGCGAGGACGCAAACGCGACGATGCCCCAGCGCGAACAACGGCCGTAGGTCGGCTTGATGCCAGTGATGCCTGTGAACGCGGCTGGCTGGCGGATCGAGCCGCCGGTATCGGTCCCGGTTGCGGCCAGGCAGAGATCGGCCGCCACTGCCGAAGCCGAACCACCAGACGAACCGCCCGGCGTCAATTGCGCGTCGTCATTGCCGCGCCGCCACGGGCTGACCGCATTGCCGTAGACCGAAGTTTCATTGGACGAACCCATGGCGAATTCGTCCATGTTCAGCTTGCCCAACATTACGGCGCCTGCATCGGCCAGTTGCTGCGACACGGTGGATTCGTATTCCGGCTTGAAGCCTTCCAGAATCTTCGAGGCCGCCTGCGAGGGCACGCCCTTGGTGCAGAACAGATCCTTGATGCCGATCGGCAGACCACACATCGACGGCGCGTCGCCGCCCTTGATCCGCTCGTCCGCAGCTTTCGCGCGTTCGAGCGCGATCTCGGGCGTCTTGTGGACAAAGGCGTTCAGCGCGTCGGCCTCATCAATGGCTTTAAGGCAGGATTCGGTCAATTCGACCGAGGTCACATCACCCGCTCGCAGCGCGTCGCGGGCCTCGGCCAAGCCCAGTTTGTTCAGATCGCTCATGTCTTACTCCACCACTTTGGGGACAGCGAAAAACCCTTCGCGGGCGTCGGGCGCATTGGCCAGGACCTTGTCCTGTTGGTTGCCGTCCGTGACCACGTCCTGCCGGCGCTTCAGGCGCATCGGCTCGACCGAAACCATCGGCTCGACCCCTTCGACGTCGACTTCGTTCAGTTGCTCGATGAACCCAAGAATGGTGTTGAACTCGGACGCCAGCGCCGGCAGCGCGTCATCCTCGACCTTGATCCGGGCCAGTTTGGCCACCTTGGCGGCGGTGCTTTGGTCAATCGACATCGGCTTCCCTCATAAACGTTAGGGGGCATTTACCCGTCTGCCGCAACAGCCGCAAGACCACTGCGCAACTGTCCAGCAATACCCCTTCCGGAAACGTCAAAGTTGGCCTGAATTCCGGCCCGTCGAGAAAATAAACAGATTAGTTCACTTTTGCCCTTGAAAATCTAAACTGAACTGTTCATTTCGTATTGTGCGAAACAACGCATACCGGAGAGTGACCATGAAAACCTTCATCACAGCCCTTACTCTGTCCGTCGTTGCCCTGAGCACCCCGGCCCTTGCCATTGGCACAACCAGCACCCTGATCCCGTATCTTACGTTTCCTGACCAATCCCCTGAGTCGGTAACGAAAAACCGATCCCCCCTGGACAAGTAATCTTGTCCCTTATCCGGGTCGGGTTCCCCCTCCCCGACCCGGAAATTTCACAATTGAGTGATGCACCTGCCATTGCAAGCCGTTAGGATGTCCGCACCATTCCCGCGTCAAGCGGGCCAGACAACGGAGCAGGACATGAGCGCGCAGATGCAAACGGTTTTGGACGCAATTGACGCGGCCAACGCACAAGACCCCAATCACGAAGACGGGCAGCCAGAAGCCTTGCTGTACGGCCAAAGGATGAGCGCCGAACTGAACCGTTTGTTCCCCGATGCCTCAGAACAGCTGCAAATCGCCGCGCGCGGTCAACATGTCGAGCGTTGGAAGTTGAAACGTACCGAATACCCGGAAGGGCGCGCGGGGTATCTGGCCTGGCGCAAAGCACAAGGCGTCTATCACGCGGACGTTGTCATGGGTCTGATGAAACAGGCGGGATATGACGATGACCAGGTCGATGCAGTCGGACGCATGCTGCGCAAGCAAGGGATCAAGCGAGATGCTGACGTTCAGGCGCTGGAGGATGTGATCTGTTTCGTGTTCCTGAAATGGTATTTCCAACCTTTCGCCGCAAAACACACCGACGAGAAGATTCAGCGTATTGTTGAAAAGACGGCCGTGAAAATGTCGACGGAAGGCCGGACGCGTGTTCTGAAGGAATTCGAACTGCCGGAACCTTTGGCGGCGGCTTTTCAGTCCTGAGCCGGGCTTTTTATGTCCCAAGAGGTGATCTGATGGATGATCTGCGGCTTTTGCTGGACTTGCACAAAGATGGAGATCGCCAGGGCCCCGGCAGCCCTGCCACGACGCGGCGCGCAATGAACCTGGCAGGGCTTTCGCACCAAAAGGGCTTACGTATCGCCGATATTGGCTGCGGCACAGGGGCAGCGAGCCTGATTCTGGCACAGGATCTCGACGCCGAGATCGTGGCGGTGGATTTACTGCCCGAGTTTTTGACAGAGCTTGAGATCCGGGCTGCGTCTGCAGACGTGGCGCGGCGCATCCGGACCCTGCCCGTGTCGATGGAAGCGTTGCCGTTTCAGGATGCGGAACTGGACGTAATTTGGTCCGAGGGCGCTATCTATAACATCGGCTTTGAGACAGGCATTCGAGAATGGCGCCGGTTCCTGAAGCCGGATGGCATTCTTGCCGTATCGGAACTGACGTGGCTGACGCAGGACCGACCGGATGAACTGACGCAACATTGGGCTGGCGAATACTCCGAAGTTGCCCTTGCCTCCAAAAAGATCGCGCAGCTAGAGGCAAATGGTTACGCCTTGCTGGGTTACTTTCTGCTGCCGACAGACTGCTGGCTGGATATGTATTACCGTCCCCTGCAGCTCAGGTTCAGTGCGTTTCTCGAGCAGCATGAACAGTCAGAGCAAGCCCGCGCGCTGGTCGAGGCGGAGCAGGCCGAGATCGATCTTTATGAGCGGAACGCGGCTTTTGTCAGCTATGGATTTTATATTGCCCAAAAACTGCCGGATTAGGCACGTGGATTGAAGAGGGCCCTTCGGTAGACCTCGATCATCCAGCCCAACATCACAGCGTTCAGAATGTGCCACATGAAGTGTGTCCCCAAGGGAAATTGCCCGCAAACCGGCATGTCCAGCGCCCGGAAGGTGATCGAGGCGATCAAAATCAACGCGCCGACGGCCAACCCACCTGCAATTCGCGGTGCGTGCGCCCGAAGCAAAAATGCGTAAATGAGGATCAGCAAAGGAACCGGCGCATAACCTGCTGTGCTGCCCAAGCCGGGAATCAGTCGAAAGACCGGGACTGTCAGCGCCGCGTAAGGAAAGAACAACAAGGTCAGGCCCAGCGATTGCCACGGCCCCAAACCCCACACATCGCGGTTCACGGCAAAGATATAGACCAGAATGAAAGACAGTATTGGCGTGGTATCTGCGATCGCGGCCCAGATCTGAGCATGTGTGTGAAACAGATAACTGCCCACACCGATAATCGCCAAAAGTACCACCAGCAGGCTCGCCAATGGCGCCTTTTGCCCCTGTAACCTGCGCCACATGATCAACGCGGCTACAAGAAAAGCGGCGTTTGTCACAGCATTGATCGGCTCGGCCCAATAGGCGGGCGACAACCGCTCGCAATAGCTGTCAATTTGCTGTGTCCAGTCCATAGATTTTTACATACCGGATGCTAGGCTGCATCCAATAGTATCTCGGGAGGATTTTTTCATGAATATCATCTGGCTGGGGCATGGCAGCTTTCGCATTGAAACCGAAGGTCAGGTTCTGCTGATCGATCCGTGGCTCACCGGCAACCCGGTCCTGCCCGAGACCCAACACGATGCCGCAGTCGATGGCGCGACGCATATTCTGCTGACCCACACCCACTTCGACCACGTGGTCGATGTGCTGCCGCTGGCCAAGCATCTTAGCATTCCGGTCATCGGGCAATACGACCTGATGGGATACTGGGCCGAAGCCGAAGGCATCGAAACCGTCGGCTTCAACAAAGGCGGTACGGTTAACCTGAATGGTGTGAAGGTCAGCATGGTGCCCGCCTCTCACAGTTCAACGTTCTCAACGCCGGACGGGCTGCGAACAGGCGGGACTGAGGTCGGCTTCATGATCGGGGCCGAAGGGCGCGTGGTCTATGTCTCGGGGGATACCGACATCATGGCGGATATGGAGTGGATGGGGGATTACTACAAACCCGACATCGGCATCCTGTCAGCAGGAGGCCACTTCACCATGGACATGAAGGGCGCGGCCTATGCGGCCAAGCGCTATTTCAACTTCAAGACCATCATTCCCTGCCACTACCAGACTTTCCCGATCCTCGAACAATCGGCCAAGGCGTTGGCCGGCGAGCTGCCCGGCGTCGAGGTGATCGAACCTGAAGTCATGAAAAGCATAACCCTCTGATGCCCGCGTCCGATTTCAGCCCGCAGGAATATGCCGCGCGCCTTGCAGCCACTCGGGCAGCAATGGATCGACAAGGCGTGGAAACACTACTGGTCACCGACCCCTCCAACATGGCCTGGCTGACCGGCTACGACGGGTGGAGCTTTTACGTCCCTCAGATGGTAATCCTGCACCGTGCGGGCGCTCCGCTGTGGTGGGGCCGCACGCAGGATAAGGCCGGGGCACAGCTGACCACGTGGCTGCAACCGCAAGACCTGCATGACTGGCCTGAAGAACATGTGCAGCACCCGGATCACCACCCGATCGAGTCCCTGGTCGACCTGTTGCGGGATCGCGGCTGGACAACCGGGTTGGGCGTCGAGATGGACAATTACTACTACTCGGCCGCCAGCCACCGGATCCTCGAAACTGCTTTTGGGGCGCGGGCCCTGTGCGACGCCACCGGGTTGGTTAACTGGCAGCGCGCGGTCAAAAGCGACACCGAAATCGACATGATGCGCAAGGCCGGGCGCTTGACGGCGCATATGCACGCGGTCCTGCGCGAGACCTTTCGGGAAGGCTTGCCCAAGAACCAGCTAGTAGCCGAGGTTCAAGCCGCCGGTATCGCTGGGCTGCCCGGTCTGGCGGGTGACTATCCGGCGATCGTGCCAATCGCGCCGTCCGGTGTCGAAGCTTCTGCCTCGCACATCACCTGGAACGACAGGCCATTGACACTCGGTGAGGCAACCTATTTCGAGATTTCCGGCTGTTTCCGTCGTTATCACTGCCCAGCCAGCCGCAGCCTCTTTCTGGGCGATCCTCCTGCAGCTATTCAGCGGGCCGAAGATGCAGTTCTGACCGCCATCGACGACGCCCTGCAGGTCGCACGCCCCGGCACCACCTGCGAAGAGGTCGCGCAGCGCGTCTATGATAGCTTTGCCAAAGCAGGTTACACCAAAGCCAATCGAACCGGCTATCCTATCGGTCTCAGCTATCCTCCGGATTGGGGTGAGCGCACCATGAGCCTGCGCCCCGGCGACACGACGGAGTTGCAGCAAAACATGACTTTTCACCTGATGCCGGGGCTTTGGACCGCCGATTGGGGGCTTGCAATAACCGAAAGCTTTGTCGTGACACCGCACGGTGGCCAGCCCTTGGCCGACATTCCCCGCGCAATGGTTGTCAAACAGGTCTGACCCTTCTGGCTACTCTTTGGCGTCGGCCTTACGCTGCGCGGCAAAGAACGCCCGAAGCAGTTCGGCGCAGTCATCGGCCGCAATACCATCGTAGACTTCCGGAACATGGTGGGCCTGTGGGTGGGAAAACACCCGCGCCCCATGGGCCACCCCCCCTGACTTCGGATCGGACGCGCCATAGTAAATTCGCCCGATCCGCGCCGCGGCCATGGCCGCCGCACACATGGCGCAGGGTTCGAGTGTCACATACAGATCATACCCCGGCAACCGCTCGGACCCCGCCGCGGCGCAGGCCGCGCGCAACGCAAGAATTTCTGCATGAGCCGTGGGATCGTTCAGTTCGCGCGTCCGGTTCCCTGCCGATGCAACGACGCGGCCATCGGGTGCAACGATTACTGCGCCCACCGGCACTTCGCCCCGGTCCGCCGCCGCGCGTGCCTCGTCCAGTGCTTGCTGCATGTGCGATCTGAATGTCATGCCTCTGACTGCCCCAGAAACCTGCCTTTCGCAAGCCGCGCAGATGGGTTATGGCCGGGGAATGAGCAACACCCCTCCCCCAGGCGACCGGATCGCCAAAGTGCTGGCCCGTGCCGGTGTCGCCTCGCGCCGCGAGGCAGAACGCATGATCGAAGCCGGTCGCGTGACCGTGAACGGCAAAGCGATCCAAAGCCCCGCCCTGAATGTGACCGCAAAAGACAAGATCACAGTGGATGGTAAACCGGTTTCCGAACCCGAGCCATCTCGGCTGTGGCTGTACCACAAGCCTGCCGGGCTGGTGACAACCGCGCGGGACGAAAAAGGGCGCGAGACGATTTTCGACAAGTTACCGGATGACATGCCCCGCGTCATGAGCGTTGGACGGCTGGACCTGAACTCTGAAGGGTTGTTGTTGCTGACAAATGACGGCGGCATAAAGCGCAAGCTGGAATTGCCCTCGACCGGCTGGCTGCGAAAGTACCGGGTGCGTGTCAATGGCCGCCCCAAAGACGAAGAATTTGAACCACTGCGCAAAGGCCTGACCGTCGAAGGCGAGCGATTCCAGCCCATGACCGTGACGCTGGATCGCCAACAAGGTGCCAATGCATGGCTGACGATCGGGCTGCGCGAAGGCAAGAACCGCGAAATTCGACGTGCAATCGAAGATATCGGCTTCGTGGTGAACCGCCTGCTGCGCGTCTCCTACGGCCCGTTCCAACTGGGCAACCTGAAACCCGGCGAGGTCGAAGAAATCCGCCGCCGCGTATTGCGCGACCAATTGGGGCTGGACGGGGATACCAAACCAGAGGCCGTTGCCAAGCGTCCGGCTCACCCGCAGCGGAAACGGCCTTCCGTCGGCAAGAAACCCCGCAAGTGACGCAAGTTACCTTACCTTCCCCCTAGCGCGATGCCCTTACATCCCCTACATTTTTCGTGAAAGGCTCAGTGGGGGAATACATGTCCGGCTCAGGAATCCAAAATCTGGCCTATGCAGCGCTGTTGATTCTGCTGTTCGGTGTCTGCACCGGCCTGCTTGGAGGTCTGTAGGGCGATGGCCAAACGCTATGGCGGAAAGTACAGCCCGGAAGGCGGTTCCGACCCCGAGGATCAAACACGTCGCGGTCAGTTCGACGGTGCCCGGGTTGAACCGGCCGGTGCGCGGGCCAATGTCCTGTTCCTGCCAGCGGTTCCACTGATCTTTTTGTCCCTGAACGACGGCGCTGTCGGTATGACAATCGGTCTTGTGGCGGCTGGACTTTTGACAGCTGCCGCGTTCCTGCTGCGCGAAGGGCTGCGCGCCGAGGCCGCCTATAACGCGCGCCGTACCGCCCGCCGACCGGCCATTCCGCGCAAGATTTTCGCCAGTGTCCTGACGGGCCTGGGGGCCGCGCTGGCATCGTATCGGTCTGAATATCTGGATGCCGAAACCGCCGCACAGGCCAGTCTTTTGGCACCTGTATTGTTCGGTTTGGCGGCAACAGTTCTGCATTCCACGGCCTTCGGGTTCGACCCGATGAAGGACAAGGGAATGGAAGGCATTGATACCTTTCAGCAAGATCGTGTCGCCCGCGTTGTCGAGGATGCGGAAACGCATCTGTCCGAAATGACAGACGCCATCAAACGCGCCGGAAACCGCAAGATCGAAGCGCGGGTCGAACGGTTTCAGGACACTGCTCGCGATCTGTTCCGTACAGTCGAAGAGGATCCGCGTGATCTGGCTGGTGCCAGAAAGTACCTGACGGTCTATTTGCAAGGCGCGCGCGATGCGACAATCAAGTTCGCCGATGTTTACGCACGCACGCGCGATGCGCAGGCTCTGGCAGATTTCTCCGCACTGCTGGATGATCTTGAACAGAATTTTGCTGCACGCACCCGGAAGATGCTGCTGGATGACCGCAGCGATTTGACAGTTGAAATTGACGTGCTGCGCGACCGGCTGCAGCGCGAGGGCGTCCGGTTGGACTGACCGGCCATTTTTGAGCGAGGATTATCCCCATGTCCGATACCATAAAGAACAAAGCGGTCGAGGCCGAAACTCTGGTGCAGGAAGTCACCGCCGTCACCCTGCCCGAACCCCATGCCGAGGTCGTTGCGCTGGAGGAGGCGGACGAACCGGTGGGCGCCGAAATCCGCAAGCGGATGGGTGAAATCGATATGGGAAACACCAACTCGATCGTGTCTTTTGGTTCGTCCGCGCAGGCTGAACTGCAAGAGATCAGCCAGGCCATGTTGGCCGATGTGCGCAACAAGGATGTTGGACCGGCGGGCGACAGCCTGCGCAACATCGTGACGACAATCCGCGGTTTCTCAGTCAGTGAGCTGGACGTGCGTCGCGAACGCAGTTGGTGGGAGAAGCTGCTGGGCAAAGCGGCGCCTTTCGCAAAATTCACCGCGCAATACGAAGAAGTGCAAAGCCAGATCGACCGCATCACCGACGATCTTCTTGGGCACGAGCACACGCTGTTGAAAGACATCAAGTCGCTCGATCTGCTCTATGAAAAGACGTTGGAGTTTTACGACGAACTGGCCCTCTATATCGCGGCGGGTGAGGAAAAGCTGACCGAACTGGACAGCCACGATATCCCGGAAAAAGAGGCGGCGGTTGAAGCTGCCCCAGAAGAAGAACAGGTGATGAAAGCGCAAGAGCTGCGCGACCTGCGCGCCGCGCGCGACGATCTGGAGCGCCGGGTTCACGACCTTAAACTCACACGCCAAGTGACGATGCAATCGCTGCCCTCGATCCGTCTGGTACAGGAAAATGACAAATCGCTGGTGACCAAGATCAACTCGACCCTGGTCAATACGGTACCGCTCTGGGAAACCCAGCTGGCACAGGCCGTCACCATCCAACGCAGTGCCGAGGCGGCGGCGGCTGTGCGCGGGGCCAATGATCTGACCAACGAATTGCTGACGTCGAACGCGGAAAACCTGCGGCAGTCGAACAAGATGATCCGCGAAGAAATGGAGCGTGGCGTCTTTGACATCGAAGCCGTCAAAAAGGCCAATGCAGACCTGATCGGTACAATCAACGAAAGTCTGGCCATTGCGGACGAAGGCAAGGCCAAACGCGCCGCCGCCGAGGAAGACCTGAAAAAGATGGAGGCCGAGCTGCGGGACACTCTGGCTGCTGCAAAGGCCCGGCGCGACGGAACCGGCGATAACGCCGGCACTGCAGTTCCGGGCTAAGGCTGGATCGGGCGTGCGGCCAGTAGATTATGTGAAACCTGCGTTAGCGTTGGCATCCCTGCTGGCGCTTGCCAATTGTGATGAGGCTTTGACGAGCTCGGTCTCTCTGCCGCCGCCTCCTGTACAGCCGGAACCTGCTGCAAATGCGTATGTCCCGCCATCGGCAGCCAGCCAGGATCTGGCCCGCTTCTACGCCCGGGTCGAGCGCGACCTGCTTACCAGGGGACTGTTGCGCACCGATGGAGGTGGGCCGGACACGCCTTATGATGCCGACGATCTGGCGCGCAATTTCGAAACCATCGCTTTTTACAGCGAATATCCGGATCACGCGATTTCAATCGGATCGCGTCAGACCGACGGTCAGCTTAGCCGCTGGTCCGGGCCTGTGCGTGTCCAGACAGAGTTTGGCCCGTCGGTAGCACCAGAAGTCCGCACGCAGGATGCAGCGCAGGTTGATGCCTATGTCAAACGTTTGGCGAAACTGACGGGACATTCCATTTCGACCGTAAACCGCAAGGCAAACTTCCATGTCTTCTTTGCCGGCAAGGACGACAGCAGTTACGTGGTCACGCGCCTCAGGCAATTGATTCCGAATATCAGTCAGGCGTCTTTGGATCTGGTTGCTAATCCGCGCGCCAATTTCGATTGTTTTGTGTTTGCCTCGGCGACGCGAACGTCGCCGCACAAATATGTGCGTGCCGTGACGCTGATCAGGGCCGAGTTGCCGGATCTGGTCCGACGCAGTTGCATTCACGAAGAGATCGCTCAGGGGTTGGGCCTGTCCAATGACAGCCCAAACGCGCGACCGTCGATTTTCAACGATGATGACGAGTTCGCCTTGCTGACAAGCCACGACGAGAAGTTGCTGACAATGCTTTATGATCCGCGCCTTGAACCCGGCGTAGCCGTCGACGAGGCCCGCCCTGTGGTGCGGATCATTGCACGCGAATTGATGGGTCAGTCGCTCTGACCCCCTAGGACAGGAGAACCCAAATGGGAATTTTCGATTTTCTGACCGGAGAATTCATAGACGTCATTCACTGGGTGGATGACACCCGCGACACCATGGTCTGGCGGTTCGAGCGCGAAGGACATGAAATCAAATATGGCGCCAAGCTGACCGTGCGCGAAGGTCAGGCCGCTGTGTTCGTGCACGAGGGCCAGCTGGCGGATGTTTTCACGCCGGGTCTCTATATGCTCGAGACCAATAACATGCCGATCCTGACGACCCTTCAGCATTGGGATCATGGCTTTCAATCGCCTTTCAAGTCCGAGATTTACTTTGTCAACACCACCCGGTTCAACGATCTGAAATGGGGAACCAAGAACCCCATCATGTTGCGTGACCCCGAGTTTGGCCCCACCCGCATTCGTGCGTTTGGCACCTATACTGTGCGGGTCAAGGACCCGGCCAGGTTCCTCGTCGAAATCGTCGGAACCGATGGTGAATTCACCATGGACGAAATCAGTTTTCAGATCCGCAATATCATCGTGCAGGAATTCAGCCGCGTCATCGCCGGGTCAGGCATTCCGGTTCTGGACATGGCCGCAAACACCGCCGATCTGGGCAAGCTGATCGCCGCAGAAGTCTCTCCGGTT
This sequence comes from Ruegeria sp. HKCCD9138, assembly GCF_057220975.1. NCBI lineage: Bacteria > Pseudomonadati > Pseudomonadota > Alphaproteobacteria > Rhodobacterales > Roseobacteraceae > Ruegeria > Ruegeria sp. HKCCD9138. Next base: position 136,285 of record NZ_JBWVAZ010000005.1, read on the forward strand.
CTGGATGGATACGGGTTGGAAATGCCCGAATTCTACATTGAAAACATATCGCTGCCGCCAGCAGTTGAAGCTGCGCTGGACAAGCGGACCTCAATGGGGTTGGCCGGAGATTTGGGAAAGTTCACACAGTATTCGGCGGCCGAAGCGATGACAGCCGCCGCGAACAATCCGGGCCAGGGCGGTGGCATGGGCGCCGGTCTTGGCATGGGAATGGGCATGGCGATGGCTCAGCAGATGTCAAACATGGCAGCGGGTCAACCGTCCGGTCCCTGGGGCAGTTCCGCACCCGCTGCACCGCAACCAACAGCGCATATGGCACCGCCACCACCGCCGCCCGTCGAGCATGTCTGGCACATCGCCGTGGACGGAAAGACAAGCGGGCCATTCTCGAAAGCCAAGATGGGACGCATGGCGACGGACGGCGAAATCACACGTGACACCTTTGTCTGGACCGCTGGTCAGGATGGCTGGAAAAAGGCGGGCGACGTGCAGGAGCTGGCTCAGTTGTTCACGATCCTGCCGCCGCCGCCTCCGGGCGCATGACGCCGACGGAAAGCTTGATTTCTGACGTTAAAGTAAGACCTGACAACCAATTGAAAGACTCAGACAATGAAGATTTCCGCCAGCTATTCCAAATCACAGATCATCCTGCACTGGTTGACTGCTCTTTTGATCCTGATCGCATGGTTTACCGGCGACAATATGGGCCGGGTATTGCGAGCCCGATTTGAAAGCGGCGCGACGGGTTTCGAGGGCAACACACCGCATGTCTGGATCGGCAGCGCCGTATTCGTGTTGGTTGTGATCCGACTGCTCATGCGGTGGCGACAGGGCACGCCGGGCCCGTTGCCGGGAAACTCGGATCTGATGAATCGGGCGGCAGAATGGGGCCACCACCTGTTGTATGCTGTGATGATTGCCGTACCCGCAACAGGTGCTCTGGTGTGGTATGGAGGTATCAAAGCGGCAGGAGAGTTGCATGAAATCGCGGCAAATGCCCTGTTGCTTGTAGCCTTGGGTCATGCCCTGGCAGCGATCTGGCACCAATGTGTCAAAGGCGATGGCGCGCTGGAACGGATGCGCCTGACCGCCCGAAGGTAAAAGCCCTGGTCAAATTCATGCCCACGACATCCAATCCATCGCCAGTATCCAACGAACACCGGTTTCCCTGCAATCAGTGCGGCGCGGACTATAGGTTCAATCCTGGCGATGGCACATTGACCTGCGATCACTGCGGCCATTCCGAGGCGATCGGGGCCGGCCCATGGGGTGGCGCCAGCCTGAAGGAACTGGATTTTGATGCGGCCATCGCCGACAAACTGCCTGAAGCCGAAATCGAGGAAACGCGCGTTCTCTCCTGCCCGAACTGTGCCGCTCAGGTCGAGTTTGATCCAAACACGCACGCCGCTGAATGCCCGTTTTGCGCCACTCCGGTGGTGACCGACACAGGCGTCAGCCGGCATATCAAGCCGCGTGGCGTTTTACCCTTTGTCTTGGACGAACGGGCAGCGCACAAGGCGATGGGGGACTGGCTTGGTCGGTTGTGGTTTGCGCCGAACGGTTTGAAAGACTACGCCCGCAAGGGGCGAAAAATGCAGGGAATTTATGTCCCCTACTGGACTTTCGACGCCAATACCAAATCCAGCTACAGGGGTGAACGAGGCGTCGTTTATTACGAGACGCGAACCGTTATGCGTGATGGCAAACGGGTTCAGCAACAAGTCGCCAAAGTGCGCTGGTCTCCAAAATCCGGACGCGTTGCGCGTTTCTTCGACGACGTGCTGGTGCTGGCCTCTCGGTCGCTACCGAAATCCTATACCGATGCGTTGGAGCCCTGGGACCTGCCCGCGCTGGAGCCCTATCAGCCCGAATACCTGGCAGGCTTTCGGGCCGAGGCCTACACCGTTGAATTGCAGGATGGCTATACAGAAGCTCGTAGTCACATGGCCCGGGTCATCGAGCGCGATGTACGTTTTGATATCGGAGGCGACCGTCAGCGCATCCACAATATCGACACGGACATCCGAGACGTGACCTTCAAACACGTTCTGCTGCCGGTTTGGTTGGCGGCCTACAAATACCGCGGCGAAACCTATCGCTTTGTTGTGAACGGACGGACAGGACGCGTTCAGGGTGAGCGCCCCTGGTCAGCCATCAAGATCACCATCGCCGTAGTTCTGGGCTTGTTGGTTGCCGCAGGTGTCGGCTATTTGGTCGCGACTGGGCAGCAATAGTTCCGCCCTCATGTGTTTCGGTAAACCCGTTGCGTCGGGCCTTGAAACTCGGGGAATCTGACGTCATCCTGCGCTTCGTTTGGGGGAGGCCGAGTTGACATTGGATGTTCTGAACAACCTGCTCGAGAACCGACACTCGTGCCGCGCTTTTTTGCCCGATCCCGTTCCTAAAGCTGTGATCGAGCAGATTCTGATCAGTGCGACCCGTGTTCCAAGCTGGTGCAACGCGCAACCCTGGCACGTCCATGTGACAAGCGGCGCCGAAACCGATCGGTTTCGTGAGGCGCTGTGTCAAGAAGCAAAAACCGGCACCCCAGCTCCGGACCTACCATTCCCCAGCTCGTACAGTGGCGTCTATCAGGATCGCCGCCGCGCATGCGGATGGGCGTTGTACGAGGCGGTGGGGATCGAAAAGGGTGACCGCGCCGCCTCGGCGCAGCAGATGATGGAGAATTTTTCTCTGTTCGGTGCCCCGCATTGCGCGATTATCTCCAGCCCCGCTGAGCTCGGCCCGTATGGCGCAATGGATTGCGGCGGCTTCGTTACAGCCTTTACGCTGGCGGCCCAGGCGCTAGGGATTGCGAGCATTCCACAAGCGGCCGTGGCATCTTACAGTCCTTTCCTGCGACGCTATTTTCAGGTTCCGGAAGACAGGATGATCTTATGCGCAGTTTCGTTCGGATACCCGGACAGCGAACACCCAGCAAACGCCTTTCGCACGGAACGCGCAGGGTTGGATGAAGTGGTATTTTGGCACGAATGAACCTGCCGATGTGCAAGACGGGAGAATGAATTGCGCGCCCTGCTACAAAGAGTGTCACGAGCACAGGTTTCGGTCGACGGATCTGTCATCGGGCAGACCGGCCCCGGGCTGACGATCCTTGTGTGCGCTATGCAAGGCGACAGTGAGGAACAGGCCTCTAACCTGGCAGCAAAAATCGCCAAGCTTCGGATATTCAAGGACGACGCCGGCAAGATGAACCGGTCCATTCTGGATATCGGGGGATCGGCCCTTGTCGTAAGCCAGTTCACGCTGGCGGCGGACACGTCACGCGGTAACCGGCCTGGGTTTTCGAATGCCGCCGCACCGGAACAGGGCGAACATCTGTACGAGTATTTTGCGCAGCAGTTACAGGCACAAGGAATCGCGGTCGAAACAGGTCAGTTCGGGGCCGATATGGCTGTTGAACTCGTCAATGACGGCCCGGTTACAATTTGGGTGGAAAATCAGTGAACCAAGCAGAGTTGGCAATCAAGATCTGGCAGGCGGGTGTCGATGCCGTGGGCGGGTATTCTGCCACAAGGGCGGCACTGCCCGACGTCTCAAGACCCGACCGCATTCTCGCAGTTGGCAAGGCCGCGGCCGCTATGGCCCGCGCGGCTTTGGATCAGTTCAAAGCAGTTCCGACCCTTGTCGTTACAAAGGATGGTCACGGGCGCGACCTGCCCGCTGATGTCGACGTGATCGAGGCTTCGCACCCAGTCCCCGACCAGCGCAGCCTGAAAGGCGGTGTAGCCCTGCGCAAGGCGGTTGAGGAGATGGGGCAAGACACTCACCTGCTGTTGCTGGTCTCAGGCGGTGCTTCCTCGCTGGCCGAAGATCTGATGCCGGGCAGGACACTGGCCGATCTGGAAAACCTCAATCGCCGGCTTTTGTCCGAAGGCCTTGATATCAAGGCCATGAATGCCGAACGGCGCAAGCTGTCCCGTATCAAGGGCGGTGGTTTGCTGTCGCACTTCACGGGTCAGCAAGTCACCGTTCTGGCGATCTCAGACGTTCCCGGCGACTCGCTTGGTGTCATCGGATCGGGGATAGGAGCCCTGCCCGAACACTATGGCTTTCAGGCCACCACAAAGATTATTGCGTCCAACGCCCACGCCCGGACTGCGGCCGAGGCTGCCGTGCACGCGGCCGGGCTGGACGTGCTGGCAAATGAAGAATGCCTGCATGACGACTTTCTTCGGGTTGCAGCAAAGCTTGGTCCCCGCCTGAGAGCAATGGAAAACGGCGTCATGGTGTTTGGCGGAGAACCCACAGTCGTCCTGCCCGAAAATCCCGGCTGGGGTGGCCGCAATCAGGCATTGGCCTTGGCGCTGGCTCGGGAAATTGCAGGCTGTGACGGTCTTACCCTGGTGGTCGGCGGAACGGACGGAACAGACGGCCCGACCGACGCGGCTGGTGCGGTCGTGGATGGCCATACCTGGAAAGAAGAAGCCGCAGGCGCCTTGGACAGAGCGGACAGCGGCTCCTTCCTTGACAAGGCGGGGGCGCTGCTCGTCACCGGCCCGACCGGCACAAACGTCATGGATCTGATTGTCGCAATGAGGTGTTAGATTGACGTTTTTGCCCTTCAAGAACATAGCGAACAGCTTGAAACTGATCGGATGACGCCCGCTCACAATTCCCTCTGCGACATCGAAGAATTTCCTAACCTCGGTATACGGTTGTCCGATGGTTGCCGCTTGTCCGCACGGGTCTGGCGACCCGTAGATGCCGAGAAATCACCGGTTCCGGCTATCCTTGAATACCTGCCCTATCGCAAGCGCGATGGGACCACCGCCCGGGACGCGCTGACGCATCCCTGGTTCGCCAAACGCGGCTATGCCTGCATTCGCGTGGACATGCGCGGCAACGGTGACAGCGAAGGGCTGATGGAAGATGAATACACGCAGCAGGAGCTTGATGACGCGGTCGAAGTGATCCATTGGCTGGCTGACCAGCCCTGGTGCAGTGGCACGGTCGGTATGATGGGGATCAGTTGGGGCGGTTTCAACGCCCTTCAGGTCGCCGCAATGAGACCAGATCCGCTCAAGGCTATAGTCACCTTGTGTTCGACCGCAGATCGATACGCTGATGACATTCATTACAAGGGCGGTTGCCTGCTGAATGAAAACCTCGGCTGGGGCGCGACGATGTTGTCCTATTCCTCGCGTGCACCGGACCCCGAGCTTCGCCCGAACTGGCGCGAGCTGTGGATCGACCGGCTTGAAAACGAGCCTTTCCTTCCATCGATCTGGCTTCGGCACCAGACGCGCGACACTTATTGGCAGCATGGTTCGGTTTGCGAGGATTTCGGGGCAATTCAGGCCGCGACGCTTGCAATCGGCGGCTGGGGTGACGCGTACAAGAACACTGTCCCTTGGCTGGTCGAGGAACTGAACGCGCCTGTCAAAGGTATCGTTGGCCCGTGGGTTCACAAGTATCCCCATTTCGCGGTGCCGGAACCTCGGATCGGCTTTCTTCAAGAAGCGCTGAGATGGTGGGATCATTGGCTCAAGGGTCACGACACGGGCATTGAGGATGACCCTGACTATCGCGCCTACCTGATGGATGGTGTTCGCCCCGCGCGGTGGTACACCGAACGTCCCGGGCGCTGGATAAGCCAAGCCGCAGGTGCGACTTCTCATCTTAACACACTGGATCTTTCGCTGGGCGATGGGGGGCTGGGGATTTCAGGGCCGTTGGATGCCCGAATCCGATCACCGCATCATTGCGGGCTGGAAGGCGGCGAATATTGCGCCATTTGGCTGGGTCCCGACATGCCCGGTGACCAGCGCGCAGATGATGCCCTGTCGGCTTGTTTCGATAGTGCCCCGCTAAAGACCGATCTGGATATTGTAGGTGCTCCGCGCATTCGTCTGAAGCTCAGCTCTGACAAACCGCAGGCACAAATGGCCGCCCGCCTGAATCACGTCCACCCCGATGGTGCCACGACCAGAATTACCTACGGGGTGCTGAACCTCAGCCACCGCAACAGCCATGCCGAGCCCTCGCCTCTGCGCGCGGGCGAGGTTTACGATGTCGAGCTGGATCTGGACCACATCGCCTACAGGGTTCCCAAGGGGCATCGCCTACGCGTCGCCATTTCCAGCACCTATTGGCCTTTGATCTGGCCGTCCCCGGAAACGGCCGAATTGCATCTGACTTCCGGAACAATCTCTGTTCCTACCCGGGCACCGGCAACAGGCGACGAGTGCAGCTTTGCCCCGCCCGACGCGGAAAAGCCGCGTCAGGTTACCACTCTGCGCGAGGGGTCGAATGCCCGCCGCCTTGAAACCGACATGAATACCGGAACCGTTCATCTGATTATTGAAGACGATTTCGGGAAGGTGAAAGATAGCCAGCATGGGTTGATCACAGGTGGCACAGCACGGGAAACGTGGTCGATTCACCCCGATGACGCCCTGTCCGCCCGTGGCGTTTGCGAGTGGACGCAGGAACTGGAACGTCCGGGCCTTCATCTGCGTACGGAATCCCGATGTGAAATGACCTCGGACACCGAGAACTTTATTCTGGAGGCCAGCATAAAAGCGTTTGAAAATGATGTCTTGGTATTCGCCAAAGAACTCGATGACACCGTTCCACGCAATCAGATGTAAACTTTGTACGCCCCGAAACCGGACAATAGGTATTGCTCGGTGGGAGGAAATGCGCCAACGTTGACTCATGCGTCAACAAAAAGCCCGCAAAGGGCTGATCCAACCTACTGGGAGATTCTGGATGAACGAACAACTCACTCACATGACCAAACAAGTGACGGCCGGCAAACTGACCCGTCGCGAGTTCATGGGGAAAGCGGCGGCTTTGGGCGTCTCGGCAGCAATGGCAAGCACCATGTTTGCAGATGCGGCACGGGCTGCTGGCCCGAAAAAGGGTGGCGACCTGAAATTTGGCCTGCAGGGCGGCGAATCTACGAACTCGCTTGATCCGGCGACTTATTCCAGTTCAGTGCCGTTCCAAAACGGAAAACAATTCGGCGACCAGCTTGTCGAGGTCGCACCTGACGGAACGATCGAACCCCGTTTGGCCGAAAGTGTCGAGGGCAGTTCGGACGCCAAAGTGTGGACCTTCAAGCTGCGCAAAGGCGTCGAGTTCCACAATGGCAAAACCATGACCAGCGAAGACGTGCTGAAAACCATGGAGCGCCATTCGAACGAAGAATCCAAGTCCGGCGCCCTCGGCATCATGAAGGGCATCGAGTCCATGAAGGCTGATGGCGACAATTTCCAGGTCACACTTACGGAACCAAACGCCGACTTGCCGTATCTTCTGGCCGACTATCACCTGATTATTCAGCCTGACGGTGGTATGGAAAACCCCGGAGCGGGTATAGGTACGGGTCCTTACAAACTGGAGGTCGACGAGCCGGGTGTGCGTCACCTGTTTACGAAGTTCGAAAATCACTGGAACAGCGATTATGGTAACTTTGACAGCGTCGAAGTCGTCGTCATCAACGATGCGACTGCACGTACAGCTGCGCTTCAGTCCGGGCAGGTTCACGCAATCAACCGCGTTGAACCCAAAGTTGCGGACCTGTTGGGTCGCGCACCGAACTTGACGGTACACTCGACCGCTGGTCGCGGCCATTACGTCTTCATCATGCACTGTGATACTGCACCGTTCGACAACAATGAGCTTCGCACGGCGCTGAAATACGCGATTAACCGCGAGGAGCTCGTAGACAAAGTCCTGCGCGGCTATGGTTCAATCGGAAATGATATGCCCATCAATGCGGCTTACCCATTGTTTGATGAAACCATCGAACAGCGTGAGTTCAGTATTGAGAAGGCAGCCGAGCATTACAAGAAATCGGGTCATGACGGTTCGCCGATCATATTGCGCACCGCGGATGGCGCCTTCCCCGGCGCGGTCGATGCGGCCGCCTTGTTTCAGCAGACGGCCGCTCAGGCAGGTATCCCGTTGGAAATCAAGCGTGAGCCAAATGACGGTTACTGGTCCGAAGTCTGGAACGTTCAGCCATTCTGTGCGTCGTACTGGGGTGGCCGTCCCGTACAAGACCAGATGTATGCGACCGCCTACTTGTCGACAGCCGATTGGAACGACACGCGCTTCAAGGTGCAGGCGTTCGACGACCTGCTGTTTGCGGCGCGTGCCGAACTGGACCCGGAGAAGCGTAAGAGCATCTACAGCCAGATGGGCCGGATGGTCCGTGACGAAGGCGGCCTGATTTGTCCGATGTTCAACGACTTTGTCGAAGGTATCAGCAATCAGCTGGACGGTTGGGAAACTGACCCGACGCAGGAGATGATGAATGGCAACATTTCCCGCAAGATGTGGTTCGTCTGATACGGGTCACTGATTTATGCATCCCATTGTCAAATTGGTTTCCCAGCGCGTTGCGCTGGGACTCCTTCTTCTGTTTGGCGCTTCGGCCCTGATTTTTGGCCTGACCGAAGCCCTTCCCGGAGACGCAGCGCAAGCCGTCCTGGGCCAGTCCGCAACGCCCGAATCCCTGGCAAACCTGCGCGAGGAAATGGGCCTCAATCGTCCCGCTCTGACGCGCTACTTTGAATGGCTGGGCGGAATTTTTCAGGGTGATCTGGGCCAATCCCTCACCAACAAACTGGACATTGCCGAATCGGTTGGCAGCCGTCTGGGCAATACCCTTTTCCTGGCTTTCTGGGCCGCCATCGTGTCGGTTCCATTGGCCATATTCCTTGGTCTGCTGGCCGTGCGCTACCGCAACCGCTGGCCTGACAAGTTGATTTCGGCGGTCACACTCACGACGATCTCGATCCCCGAATTCCTGATCGGCTATGTTCTGGTCTACTTCATCGCGGTGAAGCTGGGCATGTTCTCGCCCCTGGCCATGATCAACGACAGCATGTCGTTTGGGCAAAAGCTGAATGCAATCGCTCTGCCCGTAATCGTTCTGACCATGGTTGTGCTTGCGCACATGATGCGGATGACCCGTGCGGCGATCCTGAACGTGATGCAGTCGGCCTATGTCGAAACGGCTGAACTCAAGGGCCTCAGCAATTTCAAGGTCATCTACCGCCACGCCTTCCCGAATGCGATCGCACCGATCGTCAACGTCGTCATGCTGAACCTTGCCTATCTGGTGGTCGGCGTCGTCGTGGTCGAGGTGGTGTTCGTCTACCCCGGCATGGGGCAATACCTTGTGGACCATGTGACCAAGCGTGACGTTCCCGTGGTTCTGGCCTGTGGCGTCATCTTTGCCGCCATCTATATCGGACTGAACATGATTGCAGACATCGTTGCCATTCTGGCCAACCCAAGGCTGAGGCATCCGAAATGAAGAATATCCCAATCTCTGCAATGATCGGGCTGGCCTTCACAGCCCTGTATTTCGTCATCGCTGTTTTCGCGCCTCTGCTAGCCCCTTACGGAATGGCCGAGGTCGTCGGTGACGTCTGGGAACCATCCAGTTCTCAATTCTGGCTGGGCACGGATAACATCGGACGCGACCTGCTGAGCCGGATGATCTATGGCGGGCGCACGACCATCTTCATCGCCACCGCCGCGACGATCCTCAGCTTTGTAACCGGTTCGATCCTCGGCTTTCTGGCGGCCGTATTGGGAGGCTGGGCAGACCAGGTCATGTCGCGGACCGTGGATCTGGTCATGTCGATCCCATCGCTGATTACCGCACTGGTTGTTCTGGCCATGGTGCCAGTTACCATCCCGGTTCTGATCATCGTCATGGGTCTGCTCGACGCGACACGGGTCTATCGACTGGCCCGCGCCGTCGCGGTGGATATCGCAGTAATGGACTATGTCGAAGCCGCCAAGCTGCGCGGTGAAGGCCAAAGCTGGATCATCTTCCGGGAAATCCTGCCCAACGCTCTGTCGCCACTGGTGGCAGAACTGGGCCTGCGCTTCATCTTCATGGTTCTGTTTGTCTCGACCCTGTCATTCCTCGGCCTTGGCGTTCAGCCGCCGCTGGCGGACTGGGGTGGCATCGTGAAGGAAAACAAGGACGGCATCGTCTATGGCATCGGCGCGGCCCTGTACCCCGCCGTAGCTATCGCGACGCTGGCCATCTCGGTCAACCTTGTGGCTGACTGGGTGCTGAACCGTACCACATCGCTGAAAGGAGGCCGGGGATGAGCGATACCCTTCTCAAGGTCCGCGACCTCAAAATCGGCGCGACTGTCTACCCGCCGGGTGAGAAGCCCCATGACATAGAAATCGTGCACGGGGTCAGTTTTGACCTCGAGCGCGGTAAAGTGCTTGGCCTGATCGGAGAGTCAGGGGCTGGTAAATCCACTATTGGTCTGGCCTCAATGGCATATGGTCGTGGCGGCGTGCAGATCACCGGTGGCGAGGTTTGGGTAAACGGACGCGACATCCTGAAGTCGTCTTTGGGTGATATTCGCAACCTGCGCGGTGGCGAGGTGACCTATGTCTCGCAATCTGCGGCGGCGTCGTTCAACCCGGCCAAGAAAATCATGGATCAGGTTGTCGAGGCTGCGGTCGAGCACAAGAAATTCTCGCGCAAGCAAGCCGAAGGGCGTGCGCGGGAGCTGTTCGCCAAACTGGGTCTGCCTGATCCGGACAACATCGGTGAACGCTATCCGCACCAGGTGTCGGGTGGTCAGTTGCAGCGTTGCATGACCGCGCTGGCACTGTGTCCCGAACCGGATCTGGTGGTGTTCGACGAGCCCACCACCGCTTTGGATGTGACCACGCAGATCGACGTGTTGATGGCGATCAAGGAAGCCATAGCCGATACGGGCGTTGCCGCGCTCTACATCACTCACGACCTTGCTGTCGTGGCGCAGGTTAGCGACGACATAATGGTTCTGCGGATGGGCAACACGGTCGAATACGGCCACACCGACCAGATCATCAACAACCCGCAGGAAGAATACACCCAGGCCCTGGTCTCGGTGCGCTCGATCGAGCATGAAGAAAAAAAGCCCACACCTGAACCGGTGCTGACGGTCGATGGCATCACCGCGCGCTACAAGGGTCTGAATTTCGACGTGCTGCACAACGTCAATGTCGAGCTTCATCCGGGGCAGACGCTGGCGGTTGTTGGTGAGTCCGGCTCGGGTAAATCCACCCTTGCCCGGGTAATCACTGGTCTGCTGCCGCCACGCGATGGCGAGATCAATTTTGCAGGTCGCAAGCTCTCACCCGATCTGGCGGGACGTACCCGCGAGGACCTGCGCGAGTTGCAGATGATCTACCAGATGGCTGACGTTGCGATGAACCCACGTCAGACAGTTGGAACAATCATCGGGCGGCCGTTGGAGTTTTATTTCAACATGCGTGGCGCCGAAAAGCGCAAGCGGATCATCGAACTGCTGGACGAGATCGAACTGGGCGAAAAGTTCATCGATCGCTATCCGGCGGAACTGTCAGGTGGCCAGAAGCAGCGCGTCTGTATCGCCCGGTCGCTGGCAGCCAAGCCCAAGATGATCATCTGTGACGAGGTTACCTCGGCGCTCGATCCGCTGGTCGCAGACGGAATTCTCAAGCTGCTGCTGGACTTGCAGAAGATCGAGGATGTGGCCTATCTGTTCATCACCCACGATCTGGCGACGGTCAAGGCGATCTCTGATTCGATAGCTGTGATGTATCAGGGTCGTGTGGTTCGCTATGGCTCCAAGTCTCAGGTTCTGAGCCCGCCGTTTGACGACTATACCGACCTGCTACTCAGTTCGGTTCCGGAAATGCATCTGGGCTGGTTGGAAGAGGTTGTAGCGCATCGCAAAATGGAAAGCGCGGGTAACTGATCCCGCCCCTCATTGTAACAACGCAATGAAACTTTGAACTCCCCGGCGTTTGTCGCAATGACAAGCGTCGGGATTTTGCTATTGGGGGCGCGAACTGGCGACCCAGAGAATGCGAATCCATTAGGATCGCCAAAAGGCAAATACTGTCAAAAGGGCCGAAACATGGACCGCAAGCTGTTACTCATCATTCTGGACGGTGTCCCGTGGCGCAACTTTCGCCGCCTGTTCGGCAATCTCGAAGGCTGGGTCGACAGCGGTGAAGCGCAGGTCTGGAAACTACGGGCCGTTCTGCCCTCGACCTCAGCCAGCTGCTACGCGTCGATCCACACCGGTGTCACTCCGCAGGAACATGGTTGCACGGGAAACGGCAACGTCTTCCGTCTGAGCCACAAGGACGTCTTCAGCCAGGTTCGCGAAGCCGGTGGCGTGACCGGAGCCGTCACGCACAGCTATTGGTCACAGTTCTTCAACCGTCACCCGTTCGACTATGTGCGCGACATCGAATATGACGAGCCGGAAAACAAGACGATCAACCATGGCCGGTTTCACAGCATGACCGGTTACGGCAAGGACAACCAGATGACGCCCAGCGACGTCGACCTGTTTGGTACTTTGACCAATCTGTGCCTGCGGTTCGGGCTCGATTACGGTATTCTGCATACCTGCACGCTGGACAGTATGGGGCACCGCTTTTTTCACGATTGCGAGGAAATGGACCATGCATGCTTCGTCATGGATGAAATGCTGGCCCCGTTTATTCCGCGCTGGCGGGATTTGGGGTACGAGGTGATTGTAACCGCCGATCATGGTCAGGATGAACGCGGGCACCACGGCGGACGTGGCCCCCTGCAACAGGAGACCGCGCTATACTATTTTGGTGACGCTCAAGGCCCGGACGCAGATACCGTGATTGACCAACTGCAACTGGCGCCCACGATCCTGACCCTTATGGGCGCACCAATTGCTGGTACGATGAAGGCCGATCCGTTCCTGCGCTGATTCAGCTCATCAGTCGTAGGACCAGATACACTGCCCCAGCGCCTCGATTGCGACAGAAATTCGTTCGAAACTATCGGCGGCCCGTTTCACTGTAGTGCGGGCCCGCAGGTAGCCGTGAACCAAACCCGGCTCGTTAATCCAATGCGCCTGCCCTCCCGCCGCAGTGATTTTCTCACAATAGGCCGGCCCGTCATCGCGCAGGGGATCGCAATCGGCCGTAAACACCACCGTCGGCGGCAAGCCCGAGAAACCGGAATCTTTAAGCGGTGCGAATGTGGGATCGTTTTGCGGCACGGTACCGCCGCAACGAATCTTCTCGTAAAAGAGAATTTCATCCAGCGTCAGTAACGGGGCATGCGCATGCTCGACGTAAGAACCCTGTGATGTGTCCCCGCCAAGACCTGGGTAGATCAGTACCTGACCCAGGACATTATCCAACCGGCCTCGGGAGTGTTGCGCGACGGCGGCCGCCAGATTGCCCCCGGCGCTGTCGCCAGCCAATACGATGGGATCTTCGAAATGCTGAACGACCCAGTTGGTTGCGGTCCAACTGTCGTCGAACTGCGCCGGGTGCGGGTGTTCCGGACACAGGCGATAGTCAACGGCCACCACCCGATACCCGGTTTGTGCACAAAGCTCGGCGCAGACATCGTCGTGACTGTTCAACCCGCCGACGACAAAGCCGCCACCATGGAAATAGACGACAGAACGAGTGGGATCCCCGGCAGAATAGACGCGGACAGGTACACCGTCGGCAGACCTGTCCTCTGTTTCGACGCCACGTGGGCGAGGTTGTCGGAAATCCTCGCACATATTGTCATAGACCCGGCGCTGATCAACGATCGTCAGATCCACCGCATCATCAGGATAGCTTTCGGCAGTGCGTCTTATGAACGCCCAGGTTTCCTCATCAATCAGACGTTCATAGTCCATTGTCCCTCCGGATTATTCAGACCACTCCCAAGGCCGGGTAAATGCACCCAACACCTTCGAGACATCGTCTTCGGAGGAACCGTTCGCGTCAAGCTGCGCGACAAGTCCGCGTTTCTTGTCATCAATCACGGACACGACGCGGGCCGTTACTCCGGCCGTCTCCAGCGCCCCGTTGTAGATGCGTGTGATTGCCTGTTTGCGCAGTTCGGGCTTGAAAACCTTGCCGACCGCGGTCTTCGGCAGTTCGGGAAGGATCGTCATGTGCTTGGGTTGTGCCGCCCGTTCGTGGACGTGGACCTTGCAATACTCCATCAGCTCTTTTTCTGTGGTCGAAGCTCCTTCGACCAATTCGACAAAGGCGCAAGGCACCTCGCCCGAATGCGCATCGGGCTGGCCGATTGCGCCCGCAAAGGCGACAGCCTCGTGCCCAAGCAACGCCTCTTCGATCTCGGCCGGGTCGATATTGTGACCACCGCGAATAATCAGATCCTTGGCACGGCCTGTGATCCAGAGGTAGCCATCCTCGTCAAAACGCCCGAGGTCGCCCGTCCGCAGATACTTGTCGAAGTGGTACAGATTCACGTTCTTGTCCGCTTCGGTATAAGTGTTGCCCGCGAAGACGCCCGGGTTCGAAATGCAGATTTCGCCGATTTCGTCCTTTTCGCACTCTACCGGCCCGTCGGCTCCGTCTTTGAGAATTTTGACATCCGTGTACGGGAACGGAATACCAATCGAGCCGATTTTCTTTTCGCCATCCACCGGGTTGCACGAGACCAGACAGGTTGCTTCGGTCAAGCCATAACCTTCGACGATTGTGACCCCGGTGGCCTCCTCGAACCTGCGAAACAGTTCAACCGGCAACGGAGCCGAGCCGGAAAACGCGGTTTTCACGGTCGAGATATCAGCATCCACCGGGCGCTGCATCTTAGCGGAAATCGCCGTCGGTACCGTGATGATGAAGGAGACTTTCCAGCGTTCGATCAGCTTCCAGAAATTGTCAAACACACCGTCTCCACGATAGCCGGCAGGCGTCGGGAAAATCACGTGCGCACCGGACGACACCGCAGCCATCACAATCACATGCACCGCAAAGACATGAAACATGGGCAGCGGGCACATGATGACGTCATTTTCATCAAACAGCAGCGTGTTGCCCAGCCATCCGTTATAGATCAGCCCGGAATATTTGTGCTGCGCCACTTTCGGCATCCCGGTGGTCCCGCCGGTATGGAAATAGCAGGCCACACGGTCTTCGATACTGTCATCGAAGGTCAGCGTCGTAGGCTGTTTGGCCAGTTCCTTGTTGAAACTTTTGTAATCTGCGTGCGCCAGATGCTCCTTGTCGCCCATCTTGGGGCGCAGCAGCGGCACCAGCCATGACTTGGGCGGCGTCAGATATCGGTTCAGGTCGATTTCCAGGATCGTGTTGACATTGGGCGCGTGGCGCACGGCCTCTTCGACCTTTTGGGCCACATCCGTTTTCGGGAAGGACTTCAGCGTGACAACGACTTTGGCCTTGGTTTCGCGCAGGATGGCCGCGATCTGTTCCGGCTCGAGCAACGGATTGATCGGATTGACGATACCAGCCACTGCACCACCCATCATTGTAACCAGTGTTTCGTTGCAGTTGGGCAGGACGTAGGCCACAACATCCTTTTCTCCAATCCCCAGAGACCGGAACAGGTTCGCCGCCTGATTTACCTTGCTCAGCAACTGGGACCAGGTCAGCGTCTCTGCTTTGTCCGTCGGCCCCGACAAAAGCTGGAAACTGATGGCATTGTGGTTCGGGAACTTGCCCGCCGTGCGCGACAGCAGTTGGTGGAAAGTCACAGGTACGTCCCGGTCCTCCCACGGCATCTCCTGTTCGATACGCGCCTTGTCTTCCAATCCCACAAAGGCCATGTGGCTCCTCCCCTGATTTTTCCCATGTCCTGCACGGGCTTTTGCTCGCCCCCAAGATGGAAGCAAAAGCAACCTCGTGCAAGCAAGGGCTTAGCTTTCGGGTCAGAGAAAATGTAGAATGACGCTACGGCCCAATGCGATGTGCCGGGGCGTCACTTTATTCCGCGGCAACACCGTCAGTAAATTGCAGGCGCGCCAGACGGGCATAAAGACCGTCCTGAGACACCAGGTCGTCATGCGTACCCTGGGCGACGATACGCCCATTCTCCATCACTACGATGCGGTCGGCCTTTTTCACCGTCGCCAATCTATGCGCCACGATCAGCGTCGTGCGCCCGGCGCGCATCTTGTCAACGGCCCCCTGCACAGCGCGCTCGCTTTCGGCGTCCAGCGCCGACGTTGCCTCGTCCAGCAGCAGAACCGGCGCGTCGCGCAGAATAGCGCGTGCAATCGCGATGCGCTGTTTTTGACCACCCGACAGCATCACGCCACGCTCGCCCACAAAACTGTCATAGCCTTCCGGCAGTGCCATAATGAAGTCATGCGCCGCGGCGGCTCGCGCTGCAGCCTCAACCTCGGCATCGCTGGCGTCCAGACGCCCAAAGCGGATGTTTTCGCGGGCCGAGGCTGCGAAGATCACAGGGTCCTGCGGCACCAGTGCCATATGCTGTCGGAAATCCGAGCGGTCCAGTTTCTTCAGATCAACGCCATCCAGGCTCACCTGTCCGGCATCCGGGTCATAGAAACGCTGGATCATCTGAATCACAGTCGTCTTGCCGGCGCCTGACGGCCCCACGAATGCGATGGTCTCACCCGGTTCGACTTTGAGCGAGAGGTGGTCCAGCGCCACAACGTCCGGGCGGGCAGGATAGCGGAATGTAACCTCGTCGAACTGGATCTCACCGCGCACGGGCTGCGGCAACGCTTGTGCCCGCTTTGGATCGGTCACGGTATCCTCGGCGTTTAATAGTTCGATAAGCCGTTCCGTTGCGCCTGCGGCACGCTGGAGCTCGCTCCAGATCTCGGACAGGGCTGCTACCGACCCGGCCATGATGATCGAATAGATCACGAACTGGATGAGAACACCTTCGGTCATGACGCCGTTGCGTACGTCATTCGCCCCCATCCACAGCACACCAACGATGCCGGAAAAGACCAAAAAGATTACAATCACCGTCAGCACGGCCCGGGTCTGGATGCGCCGCAACGACACCA
Source organism: Ruegeria sp. HKCCD9138 (assembly GCF_057220975.1). Classification (NCBI taxonomy): domain Bacteria; kingdom Pseudomonadati; phylum Pseudomonadota; class Alphaproteobacteria; order Rhodobacterales; family Roseobacteraceae; genus Ruegeria; species Ruegeria sp. HKCCD9138. The sequence goes on from NZ_JBWVAZ010000005.1 coordinate 153,075, forward strand.
CATAGGATGTCTCGGTCACCTCGCCGAACTGCTTTCGGCTGGCGTTTTCATGTGTGAAGGCTTGCACGGTCTGCACCGCGCCCAGCGCTTCACCGGCATTCCCGGATGAGGCTGCGATCCAGTCCTGATTTTCACGGCTGATCACGCGCAAACGGCGGCCCAATACCAGAATCGGCACAATCACAACCGGGATCAGCAGCAGAACAAGTCCGGTCAGCTTGGCCGAGGTCAGCAGCATAAGGACCAGCCCGCCGACGAACATCAGCATATTCCGCAATGCAATCGAAACCGAAGACCCCAGCACCGACTGGATCAGTGTTGTATCCGTGGTGATCCGGCTCAGCACCTCGCCGGTCATGATACGCTCGTAGAATTCCGGGCTCATGCCGATTACTCGGTTGAACACCGCCTTGCGGATATCGGCCACCACACGTTCGCCCAAGCGGGTCACCAACGCGTAACGAATACCTGTACCGACGGCCAGAATTGCAGCGATGCCAAGCGCTGCCAGAAAATACCAGTCCAGCAGTTCGCCGTCCTGAATGCGAAAGTTGTCGACCACGCGGCGCACTGCCAGTGGCAATGTCAGGGTCATGCTGGCAGTTAGAATCAATGCAAGCGTCGCGCCGAACATCAGCAGTTTGTATGGCTTCATGAAGGGCCAGAGCGATGCCAGCACCCCAAGCTTTTTTGAGCCCGCTCTTTCTTCGCTGGCTCCCGGTGCAGGTGTGTTTGCTGGACTGGCAGCGGTCTTTCTCGCCATGTCGGGCCCTTGTTTCCTGAACGGTCCTGAGTGAACGCTTCTTGGCGGCAGTGGCAACCGGGGTCAAGCAGCACAACGCAATTTGGCGTGCCAAAAGGGCCATTTGACGCAGAAACCGTGGGGATGAACTGGAGCGGGTAGACGGAATCGAACCGACATAGCCTGCTTGGAAGGCAGGGGCTTTACCATTAAGCTATACCCGCTCAGGTCTGGGCTGAGTAGTCCATGCGCCTGCGGGCGTCAAGCGGCGAAATCGCGCCCAGGCCCGCTTTTCCGATCCTTCTCGCCTGATCCCAAAAAGCGCGGCCCAGAATTTTGTGTTATTTTGAGACTGGCCGAATTCCGGCAAGCCCGGGGCTATTGAGGAACGCGGGCGGTTTTCTCACGGGGGATTTCAAAGATGACCGAATTCGATCTGGGTACATATGGCCGTCAAATCACGACGTCGTCACCTGTGGCACAGGAGATCTTCAATCAGGGGCTTATCTGGCTATACGGATACAATCACGAAGCTGCGGCGGCAAGTTTCGAGCAGGCGGGCGTACGCGACCCGCAATGTGGCTTGGCACATTGGGGCGTGGCCCATGCAATCGGTCCAAATTACAACAAACCATGGGAGTTCTTCGAACCGGACGAAAAGACCGAAACCCTGAAGCGAGCACATCGGGCCATTCAGGATGCGATGGCGCTGCGCGAAGCCGTTACACCTCTGGAAGCCGCGCTGATTGATGCGCTGTCAAACCGATTCCCGACGGACCCTGAAATCGAGGATTACGGCCCGTGGAACGACGCATTTTCCGATTCGATGCGCAACGTTTATGCGGATCACCCCGACGATCTGGACGTCGCCTGTCTCTTTGCCGAGGCTTTGATGAATCGCACGCCATGGCAGCTTTGGGATCTTAAACAAGGCGCTCCCGCAGAGGGTGCCTCAACGGTTGAGGCGCAAGAAGTTTTGGAACGGGCATTCGACACCCTGCCCGGCGCTTGGGACCATCCGGGATTGTTACACATGTATATCCATCTGATGGAGATGTCGCCGACACCTGAAAAGGCACTGCGCCACGGGGATCGGTTGGTCGATCTGGTTCCAGATAGCGGTCACCTGGTTCACATGGCCACGCATATCGATGTGCTGTGCGGTGACTATCAGAACGTCGTCTGGCGCAACCACCGCGCCGCGCAGGTGGACAAGAAATACGAGGCCATGGCGGGTGGCGAGAACTTTTACACCGTCTATCGCGTTCATAATGTTCATTTTGAAGCCTATGGTGCCATGTTCCTTGGACAGCCGGAAAAGGCCCTGGCCGCTTCGGAAGAACTGATGCGCATGCTGCCCGACAACGTGATCCGGTACTTCCCGGACCTGTTCGAATCCTTCTACGGCAAGAAAATCCATGTCATGGTCCGCTTTGGCATGTGGCAGGAGATTTTGGATGAACCCATGCCGCAGGATGCCGAACTCTATAGTTACACCACCGCCGCTATTCATCAGGCCCGTGCCGTGGCTCTGGCCAATCTGGGGCGCCTGAACGACGCGCAACAGGCGCAAGCGCTGGCCGTTCAGGCCCGCAAGGCGGTGCCGGAAAGCCGTCTGGTCTTCAACAACACCGCCGAGGATGTGCTAATGATCGGCGAGGCCATGATGGATGGCGAGATTGCTTTCAAGTCCGGTGACCGCGAAGGCGGGCTTGCACATCTGCGGCGTTCGGTCGAGCTCGACGATAGTCTGGTCTACGACGAGCCCTGGGGCTGGATGCAGCCTACTCGACATGCGCTTGGCGCCCTCCTGATGGAAGATCAGCGGTTCGAGGAGGCCGAGGCGGTCTACCGGGCCGATCTGGGGCTGGACAACACTCTCGCCCGCGCCTGCCAGCACCCCGGAAATATCTGGAGCCTGCACGGTCTGCACGAATGTCTGGTCCGACGCGGAGAGGAGAAAGAAGCGCGCCACATCAAGCTGCAACTGGACAAAGCGGCCGCACGGGCGACAGTCTCAATCCACGCTTCCTGTTATTGCAGAAGCAAAGCAAAAGCAGCCTGATTTCGATTTGCTGACCCTGCACGAGACGGACGGCTCAATCGTAACTCCGGCCGGCGGACAGTCAGATGCCCTGCCCAACCGGCGATTTTCTGCGCACGCGATCAACGGAATAAAACTTTACTTTGGATGTTATTTTCCTGTCATGTGGACGCTCTACACCCGCTGAACGAATCTTAATTCAGACAGCCAGGAGCCATCCATGAAAGACGTCGATCCTACCACCCTGTCCGCCGACGATTGGGACGAGCTGCACTTCCCCCGCCCTGAAGAAAACGACTTTGACCGTGTGGTCGAAAGCGCCATTTCCCGCCGTGGTTTCCTGGGCGGCGTATTGGCCTTCGGCTCGGGCGCGGCTGCCATGGGCGCGGGTCTGATGGGCTCGACTTCGGCACAGGCCGTCGAAGCCTCGCGCTTTGCTTTCACACCGATTCCGGCGCAAACCGATGGCACCGTACATGTGCCTGAAGGTTACGAGTGGAAGATGCTGATGCGCTGGGGTGACCCGCTGTTCTCGGAAGCGGACGGCTACGACATCACCGATGGCGGCCCGGTCGAGAATTCGGACAAGATTTTTGGTGAAAACACCGACGGAATGGAGACCTTCTCGTTCCAGGGCCACGAGCTGATCGCAATCAACCACGAATACCCCAACCGCAAGATTAACCTGCCTGCCGCGCAGGATGGTGTTCCGGCCAACGCCGATGAAGTTCTGAAGTTCCAGAACATACAGGGCGTCACCGTAATGGAGATCAAGGAAGGCCCCGACGGCTGGTCGGTCGTCAAGGACAGCCCCTTCAACCGCCGTATCCACCACAACACCCCTATGAAGATCGTTGGCCCGGCAGCTGGTCACGACCTGCTGAAAACCGAGGCCGACCCGACCGGCACGGCTTCACTGGGCACCCTGAACAACTGCGGTTCCGGAAAGACACCGTGGGGCACCTATCTGACGTGTGAAGAAAACTTCAATGGTTACTTCGGTTCCTCGAACGAGAATGCCAGCTATGATCAGAAGGTCGCGGACGGCATGAAGCGGTATGGCATCAAGGCCGAAAGCTGGAACCACTACGAGCTGTTCGACTCGCGCTTTGACACGTCAAAGAACCCGAACGAGCCTCACCGCGCTGGCTGGATCGTTGAGATTGATCCGACCAAGCCGGACAGCACTCCGGTCAAGCACACAGGCCTGGGCCGTTTCAAGCACGAGAACGCCGAGGTAACTCTGGCCAAGGATGGTCGTGTCGTCGTTTATATGGGTGACGATGAACGCGGCGAGTACCTGTACAAGTTCGTTTCAAATGGCACCTATCAGCCAGGCGCCGAGACCGAGAGCCTTCTGAACGACGGCACGCTGTTTGTCGCCAAGTTCAACGACGATCTGACCGGTCAATGGCTACCCTTGACGCCGGACTCCACGGGTATGGACGCGGCCGAGATCCTGATATTCACGCGCATGGCGGCTTCGGCCGTGGGCGGCACCACCATGGACCGTCCGGAATGGGTGGCCTCCAGCCCTGTTGCGGTCGAGGCCTATTGCTGCCTGACCAACAACAAGAACCGTGGCGTCAAGCCGAATGCCGGTGGTGACGATACCTCGGCCAATGGCCCGAACCCGCGCAACGAGAACAAGTACGGTCAGATCGTGCGCTGGCGTCCGGCGGATGAAGATCATGCCGCCGAAGCCTTCGATTGGGATCTGTATGTCATGGCTGGAAACCCGACCGTGCACTCGGACGACCGCGCCGGTTCTCCGAATGTGAACGAAGGCAATCTGTTCAACTCACCTGACGGCATGGCCATCGACTCGACTGGTCTGGTCTGGATTCAGACGGACGGCAACGACGACAACGAGGAAGACTTCGCTGGTAACGGCAACAACCAGATGCTGGTTGGCGACCCGATCACCGGTGAGATCGCGCGTTTCATGACTGGACCAAACGGCTGCGAAGTCACCGGTCTTGCCTGGTCCACCGACTTGCGCACCATGTTTGTCGGCATCCAGCATCCCAGCAGCAACTGGCCAGATGGCGGCACGCCACGGTCGTCCGTGATTGCGATCAAACGAGCAGATAACGGTCTGGTCGGCTAAACAGGTTTAATAATTGAATGCCCCGGTGCCCAAGTCTCTGGGGCACTCCTTTTCAGGGTTCAAATGTCTTCGCCGGGCGGCTCCAGTGGTCCGCCCGGCGCCATCAAATGACGTTCGGACAGCCAGGGATTCAGTTCCAACGCCTGCGACAACGCCTCTCTTGCCTCGTCTATCCGTTGCAGCCCCAAAAGTGTAAGTGCTCGACCACTTATGGCTGCGACATGGTTGGGCGACAGTTCTATTGCCTTGTCCAGATCGATCAGTGCAGCTTGAAAATTCTGCCTAAGGTAATTCGCAAAGGCGCGTTGGTTGTACCCTTCGGCATATGACGGGCAATAGGCGATGAGCCTGTCAAAATCTTCGATCGCACCCAACAGGTCCCAGGCATTTCGCCGTGTCATGCCTCGATCCAATACGGCCTGAGCGCTTTCATCCGGTGCGTCCGTCCAAAGCTCCCAAAGCTGGTTTGACAATTCCCGGGCCGCACGTTCATTCTCGGCGTTTTGAATCTGCGCGATGAGCGCATCGACGCCTTCCGTATGATCCGGCGGCATCGGGCATTCTTCGGAATATGCAGTAACCGAGGTTGCCAGGAACAGGACTATGGACGCAGCGCAGAGTTTCATATTCCTATGGTGGCCCAAAGGCGGATTTGGTCAACCCATGCCCTCGATACTGCCTGACACTCCCGTCTCTTTGACCGCCTCCATGGCAACAAAGGTCGAGGTGTTTGCCACATGCGGCAGTGAAGAGATTTTCTCAGCCAGAACAGCGCGGTATTCCGACATCGAACCGGTGCGCACCTTCAAGAGATAGTCAAAATTGGACGCGATCATGTGCGCCTGTTCGATCTCGGCGATGCGACGTACGGCGGCGTTGAACTCACCCAGCGCCTTTTCGCGCGTGTCGGACAACCGAACTTCGACAAAAGCAACGTGATCCAGCCCCAGACGGATCGGATCCAGCATTGCGCGATAGCCGGTAATGACCCCTTCGGCCTCGAGCCGTTTCAGCCGCGCCTGAGTTGGCGATTTCGACAAACCGATCCGCCGGGCCAGATCCGCCACGGAAATCCGGCCATCCTCGGCCAGAATCGTCAACAAGGCCTGGTCAAACCGATCCAGTCCGGGAAAGTCCTTTTGCATCTCAAACACCGTTAATTTCAGCACATTGATCTGCAGAATACTGAAAAACGAACGATTGTCCTGAAAAATCACATGTATACTCCCCAAAAGCCCGGAGGATACATGACTCATACCTTGCGCACCTTAATCGACAATCAGACCTACGCCGATCAATCTGTTGCACTGGAAGAACTGGTTGCCCAAGCCTCATTGGCAACCGATGACCGCCAGTCCATCTGCGATGCGGCGGCCCAGTTGGTGCGCGACATCCGGTCCAGCACCTCACCGGGCCTGATGGAGGTGTTTCTGGCCGAATATGGTCTGTCCACTGATGAAGGCGTGGCCCTGATGTGTCTGGCCGAAGCGCTGCTGCGCGTGCCGGACGCTGACACCATAGACGCGCTGATCGAGGACAAGATCGCCCCTTCGGACTGGGGCAAGCATTTGGGTCAGTCTTCCTCCTCTCTGGTCAATGCCTCGACATGGGCACTGATGTTGACCGGGCGCGTTCTGGACGAAGACAAATCCTCGCCCGTGGGGGCGCTGCGCGGGGCGATCAAAAGGCTGGGTGAGCCGGTGATCCGCACAGCAGTGGGACGCGCCATGAAAGAGATGGGCCGCCAGTTCGTGCTGGGCGAAACCATCCAATCGGCGATGTCTCGGGCCAAAGGCATGGAGGCCAAGGGCTACACCTATTCCTATGACATGCTCGGCGAAGCGGCCCGCACCGAGGCTGACGCCGCGCGATATCACCTGTCCTATTCGCGCGCCATTACCGCTATTGCCGAAGCTTGCACGCATGATGATATCCGCGCGAACCCGGGGATATCGGTCAAACTGTCCGCACTGCACCCGCGCTATGAACTGGCGCAGGAAGGGCGCGTGATGGATGAACTGGTCCCGCGTCTGCGTGCCTTGGCCCTGCTGGCAAAATCCGCTGGCATGGGGTTGAACGTGGATGCTGAGGAAGCCGACCGTCTGTCGCTGTCCCTGCAGGTCATCGAGGCCGTGATGGCAGAACCTGCGCTGGCCGGATGGGACGGATTCGGCATCGTGGTTCAGGCCTATGGCCCACGGGCCGGGCTGGTGTTGGACACGCTGTATGACATGGCCCAGCGACATGACCGCAAACTCATGGTTCGGCTGGTCAAAGGCGCTTATTGGGATACCGAGATCAAGCGCGCTCAGGTCGAGGGGGTCGACGGTTTCCCGGTCTTCACCCAAAAGGCCGCAACGGATGTGTCATACATCGCAAATGCCCGCAAATTGCTGGCGATGACGGATCGTATCTATCCACAATTCGCCACACACAACGCTCATACCGTCAGCGCAATCCTGCATATGGCTGATGATCAGCCGTTCGAGTTCCAGCGCCTGCATGGGATGGGCGAAACCCTGCATCAAATCGTCAAGGACAAGCAGAACGCCCGCTGTCGTATCTATGCGCCCGTCGGTGCGCATCGTGACTTGCTGGCCTATCTGGTCCGTCGCTTGCTGGAAAACGGTGCAAACTCGTCTTTTGTCAACCAGATCGTCGACGAGGACGTCCCGCCCGAGGTCGTCGCGGCGGACCCGTTCGACATGGTGCAAAAGCCGGCGACGCCGCTGCCGACCGGCCCCGAACTATTCAAACCCGAGCGGCCGAATTCCAAAGGCTTCGATCTGCATCACACGCCAACGCTTGATAGCATCGAGGCTGCTCGGGATCAGTTCAGGGCGCATCACTGGTACGCGCAACCGCTTCTGTCGGAAACCGCCAAGCCGGAAAAAGACCAACCTGTGATCAATCCCGCGCAACCCCAGGACCATCCCGGCTCTGTCGCAGCGGCCAGCGAGGAAGATGTCGAGCTGGCCTTGGCGACGGCAAACCCATGGCACGCCTCGGCCCCCGATCGAGCGCGTATTCTGAACGCTGCGGCCGATCTCTACGAGGCACATTTCGGCGAACTTTTCGCTCTTTTGGCGCGGGAGGCCGGAAAATCCCTGCCCGACGCGGTTGCCGAACTGCGCGAGGCCGTCGATTTCCTGCGCTACTACGCCGCCAATATTCCCGGCGCAAAACCTGCTGGCGTGTTTACCTGCATCAGCCCATGGAATTTTCCGCTGGCGATCTTCACCGGTCAGATATCGGCGGCCTTGGCGACCGGAAACGCCGTGCTGGCCAAACCAGCGCCGCAAACCCCGCTGATCGCACATCGGGCAGTGCAGCTGCTTCACCAAGCCGGTGTGCCACGAGACGCCCTGCAACTGTTGCCCGGAGGCCCGATGGTGGGCGCAGCGCTGACCTCGGATTCCCGCGTTAACGGAGTGGCGTTTACCGGATCGACCGCGACTGCATTGAAAATCCGCGCAGCAATGGCCGAAAACCTTCGTCCCGGCACCCCGTTGATTGCGGAAACGGGTGGTTTGAATGCGATGATCGTGGACAGCACCGCGCTGCCGGAACAAGCTGTTCAGTCCATCATGGAAAGCGCGTTTCAATCCGCTGGCCAGCGGTGTTCGGCTTTGCGCTGCTTGTACGTGCAGGAAGACATCGCAGACGATCTTCTGACGATGCTGAAAGGTGCAATGGATGCGTTTCAGATTGGCGACCCTTGGCTGATCTCAACCGATTGCGGGCCGGTCATCGATGAGCAGGCACGCCAGGGCATTGCGGAACACGTTGCCCGGGCACGCGCCGATGGTCGGGTGCTCAAGGAACTGTCCTTGCCGCCTGAAGGAACATTTGTTGCGCCAACGCTAATCGAAATTCCCGGAATCGCTGCGCTGGAGCGTGAAGTGTTCGGCCCGGTCCTGCATGTCGCTCGGTTCAGGGCGCAGGATATCGACCATGTCATCGCCGATATCAATGCCACCGGTTATGGGTTGACCTTTGGCCTGCACACTCGGATCGACGATCGGGTTCAACACGTGACCGAAGCGATCCATGCGGGCAACATCTACGTCAATCGCAATCAGATTGGGGCAATCGTTGGTTCGCAACCGTTCGGGGGCGAGGGGCTGTCGGGTACGGGACCCAAGGCAGGCGGGCCGAACTACATGGCCCGGTTCTGCGCACCCGATCGGCAGACGACCTCGGCTGAATGGACCGACACGATGCCGTCGCTTCCCGTGGCTAAAGGCCAGGCCGTCGCGGTCCGGACTCAAACTCTGCCCGGACCGACCGGTGATTCAAATCGTCTGAGTGAGTTTCCCCGGCCTCCGCTTTTGTGCATGGGCCCCGGAGCGGACGCCGCAAAAGCGCAGGCGGACGCTGTCAATGCCCTGGGCGGAACCGCAATCTGCGCAACCGGCGCCGTGGACCTGCATCGGCTGGAAAACCTGACTGATATCGCAGGTGTGCTGTGGTGGGGTGACGAAGGCACGGCCCGCGAGATCGAACGGCATCTGGCCCGCCGAGATGGCCCAATTCTCCCACTGATCCCCGGCAAGCCGGACCGTGCACGTGTTTTGGGAGAGCGTCACGTCTGCGTTGACACCACGGCGGCAGGTGGCAACGCGGCCCTTTTGGGTGGTGCGGCATAACCGAACCTTGACGCTGGGCCGGTAAAGGCCCAGCGTCACGCCATGTTTCCGATCCGAGACCATAACCCTTCGGGGCGCACACCCTTTGTCGTCTATACGCTGATGGCGGCCAATATCCTGATCTTCCTCAGTTATGTAGGGATCATGGACGAGGCGCGCCTGATTAATCGCCTGTATTTCGACTATGCGATCATTCCTGCGCGGATCGCCGACGGAGTCGCGTTCGAGACATTGGTCACGTCGATGTTCCTTCATGGCGGCTGGATGCATCTGGCCGGAAACATGCTGTTCCTGTGGATCTTTGGCGACAATCTGGAAGACGAGATGGGCCACCTGCCCTTTTTGCTGTTCTATATTATTGCCGGTGTCGGCGCGGGGTTAATCCATGTCGTGACAGCTCCGGACTCCGTTGTTCCGACCATTGGCGCGTCGGGTGCAATCGCTGGCGTCATGGGTGGGTACTTGCTGTTATTCCCGCGCGCCCGTGTAGACATCCTGCTGATTTTGATCGTCTATATTCGTATCTTCACGATACCGGCTTTTGTCATGTTGGGCGTTTGGCTTGGGTTCCAGTTCCTTGGCAGTCTGGCCAGCAGCCCGGACGAAGGCGGTGTTGCCTATTGGGCGCATACAGGCGGGTTTGTGGTTGGGCTGATCCTGTGCATCCCGCTTTGGCTGAAACGGGGCGGGACAGGATACTGGAATCGCACCCATGGTCACCCACCGCATCCGGAGCATAAATACAAACTTTCGGCGTCGCGAATTCCCAAAATACCCCGCCGGTAGTCCTTTTAAGACGGGTTTTGCCCCCCACTTAAATGCGTGATCTCTTGCGCGGCTTGCGTGACCAAATCGGCCAGCTCCGGTGCCCGCGCCGCATTGAACCGAACGGTCGGACCCGACACCGAAATGCCGGCGCAGGGCTCGCCCCGACTGTTGAATATCGCGGCACCGATACATGACATGCCCTCGTACCGTTCTTCCCGGTCATGAGACCATCCGCGCGCGCGGGTTTCCGATAGATCGTCCAACAACCCCGAATCCGGCAGTCGCGTGTGCTCGGTAAAGGCAATCGGGTCCGTTCCCTGCAGGACCTTGGTCAACGCCACCTCGCTCATCGCGGCCAGAATCGCTTTGCCTGTACCCGAGGCATACATCGGCGTCCTTGCGCCCGGCGGAAAAAATGCGCGGATCGGGTTGAGGGTTTCGACCTGACCGACAAAAACAACTTCCGCCCCGTCCGGTACGGCCAGATTGGCAGTCTCGCCGCTGTCCTGCATCAACCTGCGCAGAATTGGCCTGCCGATCTCAAGTACGCTACTGCGTCTCAGGAAGGTTGCACCGGTCCGGTACGCCTCGATCCCGATCAACCACTCCTGCCGTTCTTCATCAAATGCGACAAACCCGTGCTTTTGCAACGTCACGAGAATGCGGTGCGTGGTGGCCGTTGGCACACCGATCTCACGTGCCAGGTCGCTGAGCGTTGCCTTTTCGAGCCGGGCAATTGACGTTAGAACGCCCAACGCCCGGTCCAGTGATTGCATGGTCCCGGCGGAGCTTTCCTTAAACATCGACTTGGGTCTGCCGCGCGGTCTCTTCTGGGTCTCCAAGGCTGATACTCCCTTACGCATTCGGCCGGTACGATACCAAGGTCAAAAGACTGGCATTTCCCGATCGCTAAATTGAGAAACTAAAATTGTATGATTTTCAGCGTGTTAGATATTTTATTCCATAAATGAAAATATTTTTCAAGAAAATTGCACAATTACGAAAGACAAGCGACACTTATGTCCAAAGCGGAGGACATGATGATGTCAAACCAAAACCCGGTCTTTATTCCAGGCCCTACAAACATTCCCGACCGACTGCGCCTTGCCATGCAGGTGCAGACGCAAGATCACCGCGCCCCGGACTTTGTCGAAACCTTTGCACCAGTCCTTGAAGACACCAAAAAGGTGTTCGGCACGACCGACGGCCAGATCGTGACCTTCCCCGCCAGCGGAACCGGCGGATGGGAGGCAGCTATCACCAATACGCTCAGCCCCGGCGACAAGGTATTGGTGGGCCGCTATGGCGTATTCAGCCATCGCTGGATTGATCTTTGCCAGCGGCACGGGCTGGACGTACAGATCATTGACTGCCCATGGGGCAGCGGAGCGCCAGCTGACAAGTTTCAGGAGGTCCTGTCCGCAGACAAGACCCACGCAATTCGCGCCGTTCTGGTTACGCATAACGAAACGGCCACGGGTGTGCGTTCGGATATTGGTGCCGTTCGGCAGGCGATGGACGCCTCGGATCACCCGGCGATGATGTTCGTGGATTGCGTCAGCTCTCTGGCTTCAATGCCGTTTGAGTTTGATCGCTGGGGCGTCGACATCGCCGTTTCAGGTTCGCAAAAAGGGTTCATGCTGGCGACCGGTATGGCGATTTTGTGCGTCAGCCCCAAAGCGTTGGAAGCCGTGGAAACGGCAAAACTGTCCCGCACATTCTTTGATTTTAAGGACATGATGGCGGCCAATGCTTCCGGAGGTTTCCCTTACACCCCTCCCCTGCAACTGATTTACGGCATGCGGGAAAGCCTGAAAATGCTGTTCGAAGAAGGCCTTGATAACGTCTATGCACGTCATTTCCGCCTCGCCGAAGGGGTGCGCCGCGCGGTGGATGCCTGGGGCCTGAAACTGGTCGCGCAATCGCCGGACCTTTATTCGGACACCGTCAGCGCCATTTACGTGCCTGAAGGGTTCGACAGCAACGCCCTGACCGATCACGCGTTCAATGCTTACGGCGTCTCGTTCGGGATCGGACTGGGGCAGTTGAATGGCAAAGCGTTCCGCATCGGCCATCTGGGCAGTCTGACAGACGTGATGGTTCTGTCCGGGCTGGCAACCATCGAAATGGCGATGGCTGATCAGAACTATCCCATCACGCTGGGCAGCGGTGTTGCGGCCGCACAGGACTTTTTTCGCACGGGGCCGTCCGGCCACGCACAGGCTGCGGCGTAAGGAGGGCATGGATGTTGGATCAAATTGCTGCTGCTGACCTGACAATTGACGACATGCGCACGGCGCATGAACGGATAAAACCATATATTCGCCGAACGCCGGTGATGACGTCTGATTACCTCAACGATCTGACCGGCGCGCAGTTGTTCTTCAAATGCGAGAACTTTCAGGAGGCCGGTGCCTTCAAGGTGCGCGGAGCCTGCAACGCGGTGTTCGGACTGCCCGAAGATATGATGGAAAAAGGTGTCTGCACGCATTCCAGCGGTAACCATGCGCTGTCTCTGTCCTACGCAGCGGGCCGACGCGGCATTCCATGCAACGTGGTCATGCCGCGTACGGCACCGCAAGCCAAAAAGGACGCCGTGCGCCGCTATGGCGGAACGATTACAGAATGCGAGCCGTCAACGTCATCCCGAGAGGCGACATTTGCCGAAGTACAGGCACGCACGGGGGGCGAGTTCGTGCATCCCTACAATGATCCGCGCGTGATCGCAGGTCAGGCCACGTGCTCGGCAGAGCTGCTGGAGCAGACCGAGGGCGTGGACGCAGTTATCGCACCCATCGGCGGTGGTGGCATGGTGTCCGGCACATGCCTGACGGTTTCCAATCTGGCACCGCAAACCGCGATTTTTGCGGCAGAGCCGGAACAGGCTGACGATGCCTACCGCTCGTTCAAGGCAGGCCATATCATCGCGGATGATGCGCCCAAGACGATTGCCGACGGTCTGTTGGTTCCGCTTAAGGAAAACACCTGGCATTTCGTTTCGAACCACGTGACCGATATCTTCACGGCGTCCGACGCCGAGATCATCGAAGCGATGAAACTGACCTGGAAGTACTTGCGGGTGGTGATGGAGCCATCTTCGGCGGTACCGCTGGCCACCATTCTGAAGAACCCCGACATGTTTCGGGGCAAGCGCGTCGGCGTGATCGTCACCGGCGGCAATGTGGATCTGGATAAACTGCCCTGGCTGAAAGGGTAAGGAGGAAGAAGATGAACAAACCTGTGAACATTGATCAGCTTGAGGTTGGCTTCGACATCCCTGCCGCTGTCGGCATGGATGAGGCCGACATTCAGACGCCCTGCCTGATCCTCGATCTGGACGCGCTGGAGCGGAACATCAAGAAGATGGGCGACTATGCCAAAGAACACGGAATGCGTCACCGCGTTCACGGCAAGATGCACAAATCGGTTGATGTGGCCAAGCTGCAGGAGGAACTGGGCGGCGCCGTCGGAGTGTGCTGTCAGAAGGTATCCGAGGCCGAAGTGTTCGCCCGTGGTGGCATCAAGGATATTCTTGTCTCGAACCAGGTGCGCGACCCCGCCAAGATCGACCGTCTTGCGCGCCTTCCCAAGCTGGGTGCCCGCACGATCGTTTGCGTCGATGACATCGATAACGTCGCGGACCTGTCAGCAGCGGCCCAGAACCACGGAACCGAGCTGGAAGTTTTCGTTGAGATTGACTGCGGCGCAGGTCGTTGTGGCGTAACAACGACCCCGGATGTGGTTGCAATCGCCAAGGCCGTCGAAGCTGCGCCCAATCTGAAATTCACTGGAATTCAGGCATATCAGGGCGCTATGCAGCATCTGGATACTTACGACGCGCGTAAAGAAAAACTGGATGCAGCGATTGCGATGGTCAAAGACGCTGTTGACGGCCTGGAGGCCGAGGGTATCTCGTGCGAGCTGGTTTCGGGCGGTGGAACAGGGTCTTACTACTTCGAAAGCAATTCAGGCGTTTACAACGAGTTGCAGTGCGGTTCCTACGCGTTCATGGATGCCGATTATGGTCGCATTCTGGACAAAGATGGCAATCGGATCGATCAGGGAGAATGGGAGAATGCACTGTTCATCCTGACCAGCGTCATGAGCCACGCCAAACCCGACAAGGCCATTTGCGATGCGGGCCTCAAGGCTCAGTCGGTCGATAGCGGGCTGCCGTTTATCTTTGGGCGCGACGACGTGGAATACCTCAAATGTTCCGACGAGCATGGCGTGATCGGTGACCCGAATGGTGTGCTCAAGGTAAATGACAAACTGCGACTGGTGCCGGGTCATTGTGATCCCACCTGCAACGTCCATGATTGGTACGTGGGTGTACGAAACGGCAAAGTCGAAGCCTTGTGGCCCGTCTCGGCCCGCGGAAAGGCTTACTGAACGATGAGGGATGCCATGAATACGCAAGATGGCCTGCTGATTGTAGGCGAAGACCTCTGCCAGAAGCTGGTCGGCCGCGAACAGGCCTTTGAAGCCGTGCAATCGGTCTTTGGTGCTATGGCCAGCGGAGGTGCCTGGAACTTCCCGGTTGTCCGCGAAGCGTTGGGTTATGCCGATGCTCTCTATGGTTTCAAATCCGGCTTTGACCGCGACGGTCAGGTTCTGGGCGTGAAGTCAGGGGGGTACTGGCCCGGAAACGCCGACAAAGGGCTGACAAACCATCAGTCCACGGTGTTTCTGTTTGATCCCGACACGGGGCGATTGTCCGCTCTGGTCGGCGGCAATTACCTGACAGCCGTGCGCACGGCGGCCTCCTCGGCGGTCTCGATCGCGCATCTGGCCCGCGCGGACGCCAAAGTTCTGGGCATGGTTGGCGCAGGACATCAGTCCACGTTCCAACTGCGCGCCGCAGCCGAGCAGCGCGCGTTTGAAAAGGTCGTGGCCTGGAACCCGCATCCGGATATGCTGCCGCGTCTGGCGGCAGTCGCCGAAGAGATCGGCTTGGAATTCGAAGCCGTCAGCCAGCAGGAACTGGGTGCGCAGGCCGACGTGATCATTACGATCACCTCGGCGTTCGAACCTCTCTTGATGAAAGACTGGATCAAACCCGGCACGCACCTGGCCTGCATGGGCACGGACACCAAAGGCAAGATGGAAGTCGACCCCGCACTTGTCGCCAATGCTTCTGTTTTCACCGACGAAGTGGCGCAATCCGTCACCATAGGCGAAGCGCAACACGCCGTTGGCTCGGGCGATCTCTCAGAAGACGAAATCACTCAGATCGGCGCTGTCATCAATGGTGATCATGCCGGTCGCACCAGTGAGACTGAGATCACATTGTTCGACGGAACCGGCGTGGGGCTTCAGGACCTGGCGGTGGCCTCCGTAGCCGCGAGGCTGGCGGACGAGGCCGGACTGGCACAGCGCACCACCCTCTAAAACGAACAAGCGCGCCCCGTCGGGGCGCGCCTGTTCGCTTCTTGCTTCCGAAGCTTAGCCCCGGATGACCTTGGCGAAATTGTCGAAAATCGGTTCGTTGGCGCAGATCACCTCACCGTCTTCCAGTACGCTGCCTTCGGGGTTGATGGCCTGAACGAAACCGCCTGCTTCTGTGACGATGATTATTCCAGCGGCCAGATCCCAGGCATGCAACCTGCGTTCCCAGAATCCTTCATATCGGCCTGCGGCCACGTAGGCCATGTCCAGCGCCGCAGCTCCCCAGCGACGCACACCGGCGCATGTGGGCATCAGGCGCGCCAGATCCTGCAGCGTGGCAGGCAAGTCGGAACGGCCACCAAAAGGCACGCCGGTTGCAAAGACCGACTCGATCATGCGGTGACGACCCGAAACGCGGATACGGGTGTCATTCATCCACGCGCCCTCGCCTTTTTCGGCAAAGAACATTTCGTCCTTGGCCGCGTCATAGATCACTCCGGCGACAATCTTGCCCTTGTGCTCCAGCGCGATGGAGACTGCCCAATGGGGCAAGCCATGCAGAAAGTTCGTGGTGCCGTCCAGCGGATCGACAATCCAGCGACGGGTCGGATCTTCTCCGTCCTGACCACCGCCTTCTTCGCCCAGCCAGCCATAGGTCGGACGGGCACCCAGCAGTTCCTCTTTCAAGATGTTTTCGGCCGCGATATCAGCCTTGGACACAAAGTCTCCGGCGCCTTTCATCGACACCTGCAGGTTCTCGACTTCACGAAAATCCTTGACCAAAGACCGCCCCGCTTTGCGCGCGGCTTTCATCATGATGTTGAGATTTGCACTGCCAACCATTTTCAAAAGGCTCCTGTCCGGTCAAACCGCGCGTATACTGGGGCAATGCGCCCTTGCCAAGAGGAATGATGCGCATAGCAGACCCGCGTTTTGCGCTTATTGCGCCTGCAGCTTTCGCGCCTCGGTCCGGGCCAGTTTCACCAGTTCCTGCACAAAGGGTTTTTCCAGGTCTTCGGACCGAACAGCGGCGTAGAGCCTGCGTGTGATCCCTTCTTTCGTGAGCGGGCGCGTGACATAGTCCGAGTTGTATTTGACTTCACGCACAACCCAGTCCGGCAGCACCGAAACCCCTCTGTTCGAGGCGACAAGCAGCAGGATCACAGCGGTCAACTCGACCTGACGGATCGTCGCGGGTTCAACGCGCGCGGGGATCAGAAGCTGGCTGAATACATCCAGTCGGGTGCGCTCCACCGGATAGGTGATCAATGTCTGACCGCGAAAATCCTCGGCTTCGATGTAGGCTTTTTTCGCAAGGGGATGAGAAGATGCAGCCACAAACACCGCGTTGTAATCGAAGAGTTCGACAAACTCGACACCAGGCAGATCTTCCGGGTCCGATGACACGACCAGATCAACTTCTTCTTTTTGCAACGCAGGCAAAGCGTCGAACGCGAGGCCGGGTCGAATGTCCACATCCACGTCGGGCCAGGATTTGCGGAATGCCTCCAACACTGGAAACAACCACTCAAAGCAGGCGTGACATTCGATCGCGATATGCATCCGCCCTGTGCGGCCATCTCGGAGTGACGAAAACTCATCCTGCATCGCCTCGACCTGAGGCAGAATCTGTTCGGCCAATCGCAGCAAGCGCAACCCGGCAGCGGATAATTTCATCGGTTTCGAACGACGCAGGAACAGTTCGACACCGGCCTGATCTTCCAACCCTTTGATCTGATGACTTAATGCCGATTGCGTTATGTTTAGTTGATCCGCCGCACGGGCCAACCCGCCGCATTCGTGTATGGCCTTGATTGTGCGAAGGTGGCGGAATTCGATATGCATATCTCACGCAACTCATGTTGTTCTTGAATAATATGAGTTTGTCTCACAATGCATTGGATGTCACAAGGGGATAGTTCTGCTGTTGATGAGGCTCCGATGACTACGCCCGAAATTTCCTTCGAGTTCTTCCCGCCCAAGTCGCTGGAGGCGTCATTCCGCCTTTGGGACACCGTTCAAACGCTTGCTCCGTTAGAGCCCCGGTTTGTTTCCGTAACCTACGGTGCTGGGGGCACGACGCGTGAATTGACGCGAGACGCCGTTGCCACACTTCACAAATCCTCGGGATTGCCTGTCGCGGCACATCTTACCTGCGTCGACGCCTCGCGTCAGGAAACGCTGGAAATCGCCGACACATTCGCGCGCGCCGGAGTTCAGGATATTGTCGCCCTGCGTGGTGATCCGCCTTCGGGTCAGGATCGGTTTGTGCCACATCCGGATGGATTTGCGAATTCTGTCGAGTTGATTTCTGCATTGGCCGAAACCGAAATGTTCAGCATCCGGGTTGGCGCTTACCCCGATATTCACCCCGAGGCGCAAAACGCGCGTACCGATGTTGACTGGTTGAAGGCAAAACTGGATGCCGGCGCGGACGAGGCACTGACACAGTTCTTCTTCGAGGCCGAGACGTTTTTTCGGTTCCGCGATGCCTGTGCCAAGGCCGGGATCGACAAACCCATCGTTCCGGGCATCCTGCCGATCGAAAACTGGAAAGGCGCCCGCAAATTTGCAGAGCGTTGTGGTACCCGTATTCCGCCCTGGATCGATCAGGCCTTTGAAAAAGCTGTGCGCGATGATCGCGAGGATCTGCTGGCCACGGCGCTGTGTACCGAACTTTGTTCGGACCTGATTGAAGGCGGCGTCGACAAACTGCATTTCTACACGCTCAATCGCCCCGAGCTTACCCGAGACGTGTGTTTCGCCTTGGGAATCACTCCGCGCGCGGAACTGCAGAACGTGGCTTGATTTCGCGCACTGAAGTCTGTGATTGGGCCAATGAATGTTGGCCCAATCGCCATTTTTCGCATTTGATTCAGATGAAATCAGGTCGACAGTTTCGGGCAACAATTTCGAAATGCTCGACCAAACTGTTGACCCAATTCACGCTAATACCCCGATAAATTTGACAAAAATGCAGCCATTCACAAAGTGGTGTGAGTGTAGTTGTTAACGAGTTCTGTGAGTATGGAGCCAGTAAGTAAGATAAAGGCTCGGGCCGAAGCGTTGAAAGAGCTGGGTCTAGACCAAAATGCCAGTGCCGATGAAATTCGCGATGCCTGGCGAGACGTGGCCTTTCACGCCCACCCCGATCACACCGGTGGTGATTGCGCTGATTTTGCGCGCGCCAAATCGGCTTATGATTTCCTCCGGAAAGAGGGGCTGGCCGGCAACAATCGCGCGGGACCAACGAAGCCACGCCGCCCGAAACTGCGCAAGCGCGTGGTTGAGTTGTCGGCCGATGTTCTTAAGACGTGCCGCGAACTCTTATGCCCTGACCGGGTTCTGTCGCATGCGCCAGACACCGGTGGAGTACCAGAAGATTCATCCGACCTAACTTCTGATCCTGCGGCTGATCACATCCCGGATGCGATTGGCTGTTTCGGTCGTGACCTGACTTATTTTGTAAAGACACCAGTCTGTGAAGGTCCGAACCGGGTGGCCTTGCCAACTTCGGTTTTGGCAGGCACGCGCAAGGCCGAGGCGGAAATTCTGACCTTCCAATCCAAAAATTCGGGGAAAGGCGAAGTTGTGGTTCCGGATACAATCCGCGTTCGAAAATTTCCCGGTGCTCGCAGCGTAAAGATCAAATTCGATGCGAACCAGCAGATGAGAGATGACTACTGGCTTGCCAGTTAAAGGGGGGTTGTGCCCATCTGCACATAAAGCCCGGCTGAAATCAGCCGGGCTTTTTTCTTGCCTGTATCAGTTGGTGACCGGACCTTCGGAAGTGAATTTCGGGATAACGCTGGTCGATGCGGCATCAGCCTCGATCCCGGGCCAGTTTCCTTCGGCCAAGTTGATATTGCCCGGTACATCCTCTTCCCAGAAACCGACCACTACATCTGTGATGTTCAGATAAAGCTTGTCATCGACGATCCGCCACAGGTTGGGGTTGGCCGGAACCTTGCCGCCGCGCGACACACCATAGGCGCAATGGCCGTCATATTGCGGCGCATAGTATGCCGGGTTTTCCAGAAATTTGTCGCGATTTTCTTCAGTCGCAAACGCCCACGTCGAGCCGTTGTATTCCGCTGTGATTTCCGAGCGACCGCGGACTGCCTCGGGCTGTGCCTGACCGACAGGAACTTGGTCGAGGCTGCGATACGCTACGACATCATAGCCCGAAACGGCAAAGCCGGTGCCGTCGACATACTGATCTCCGGCAAAGGCGGGGATGGCAAACGCCATCGCTGCCGCAAAAGTCATGGCAAATCGTTTCATGTGGTCGATCCTTTTTTTGTCTCAACAATTTCTGATGCGCCATCGTGGCGGAACTGGCATGACAATAAGTGATTCTGGATGACTTCGTAGTCCCGCTCGCGGCGGTGTGACCGACTACCAAGAAACGTGAGGCCGCGGCCGGGTATTGTTACAAAAACAGTTTCCCGACCGGGGTTGGACTTTGCCTTTTGCAATATTAGCTGTGGATGCAGCGGCCGCGCGGCCCGGCAGTGAAACGAAAGGCACGAGATGAGCGAACTATCCACCTATACCCCTCCGAAGGTCTGGACCTGGGACAGCGAAAGCGGCGGGCGTTTTGCCAATATCAACCGGCCCATTGCTGGCGCCACTCATGAAAAGGAGCTGCCTGTCGGACAGCATCCTTTACAGCTGTACTCGCTTGCGACACCGAACGGAGTAAAAGTGACGGTCATGCTGGAAGAACTGCTGGCACTTGGGCACAAGGAAGCCGAGTACAACGCCTGGCTGATCGATATTGGCGAAGGCGAGCAGTTCAGTTCAGGATTTGTAGGTGCCAACCCCAACTCCAAGATCCCCGCCCTGTGGGACCGGTCAGGCGAGGAGCCGGTGCGCGTATTCGAAAGCGCTTCGATCCTGTTTCATCTGGCCGAGAAGTTCGGAGCGTTCCTGCCCAAAGTCGGCCCCGAGCGGACGGAGGTGATGAACTGGGTTTTCTGGCAGATGGGCAGCGCGCCCTATCTGGGCGGCGGATTTGGTCACTTCTACGCTTATGCGCCTGAAAAGTGGCAATATCCGATCGATCGTTTCGCGATGGAGGCCAAACGCCAACTGGACGTTCTGGATCGTGAACTGGCGGAGAAAACCTATATCGCAGGCGATGAATACTCCATCGCAGACATGGCAATCTGGCCTTGGTACGGTCAGTTGGTCCTGGGTCGTCTCTATGATGCAGCTGAATTCCTGGATGTGGAATCCTACAAAAACGTGGTGCGTTGGGCCAAGGAAGTTGATGCGCGCCCGGCGGTTCGGCGCGGGCGCATGGTCAACCGGTCATTCGGCGAGCCTCACATGCAACTGCATGAGCGTCATGACGCGAGCGATTTTGAGACGCGCACACAAGACAAACTGGAACCGGCGGACTAACTCTTAGACTACCGAAGAATCGGGGGCCGTTCCGGATCGCTTCCCGGTGCGGCCCTTTCTGCGTTCGACGCCTGCGGTTGCGGAAGGTCGAACCGCAAGCCGACTTTGGCCAAGGCCGTCGTCGTCGGATCATCCGCCTCGAAAAACCCGACATCCAATGCGCCAGCGTCGATCCCGGAAAAAGTCAGGGCCTCGGACACAGCCCGCGCCAGCGCCGGTTTTGCGGCGTCAATCGCAGCTACGAATCCAAGCAAGTGACCCCGACCACCGCCATCAGATTTCGTTCCGACAAGAAATGCAGTTGCAGCCAGACCGGCAGCGGTCGCGAGCTTCGTGTCCAGCGCCGATAGCAGCGTGTCAGGCAGACCAGTTGGCGGCAGAAATTCTGCCAGACGTTGCCGAACTTCTTCTGGGCCATGTTGCAAAGTGGCCGACAACCACCCCAGCGCTTCGGCCGGAATTAGCATCGAGGACGGTGCAACATCCAGATTCAGCCCCAGCCCGACCCCCTGCCCGGCCAGCATTGATGACAAGACCCGCCCGGATAGCGCCACGTAGGGAACCGGACGACCAGCGAACTGTGCCAACCGCTCCTCCAGATCAAAGACCAGCACGAAACGGCCATCGGCCACATCGAAGAGTTCCGGCGAGATGTGTTCGTCCTGCGCTTCTTCAGCCAGCATCAGGAACAGTTCACTGTCGGCCAGGCGCTCGAAAAACCGTAACCGCGCCGCGTCATCTTGCGGGGCGGCCTCCATCGCAGAATGCGCGGTGTCCAGAGCCGTGGCGTCAGTCATTCAGCACCTCTTGCACCCGGGCACGCAGATCCGGCACCAATTCGGTCTCGAACCACGGGTTTTTCTTCAACCAAGCCGTATTGCGCCAGGACGGATGAGGCAAGGCAAAGACCCGCGGCGCATGGTCCCGCCAGTTCCGCACCGTTTCGGTCACCGATGATTTTGTGCCAAGGTGGTACTTATGCGCATGCCCGCCAACCAAAACGGTCAGCGGCACCTCACCCAGTTCCGCCATCACCCGGCCATGCCAAGTGCGGCGGCAGAGTGGAGGGGGCGGCAGATCCGCATTGCGATCATCGTAGCCGGGAAAACAAAACGCCATTGGCACGATTGAGACCTTTGATCGATCATAGAACGCCGCCTCGTCCAGCCCGAGCCACTCGCGCAGACGATCCCCCGATGGATCGGTAAAAGGACGGCCCGACTCGTGCACCCGAGCACCGGGTGCCTGACCTGCGATCAGGATACGGGTGCCGGAACGGAACCAAACAACCGGGCGCGGCTGATGCGCAGTTGCGGTTTCCGCAAACCGCCCCGCACAAAGTCGGCAATTTTCGATTTCCCGGGACAGTGAGGTCATCAATTCCTGCTTTTTCTTCAAAGAGGCCCGGCATAGATATGCAAGTTCAGTGCAGCGTCCAATACCCGTCTGATGCCTCCAACATCACACATTGCGTGATAACCTCTCTGAACGCATTGATCATTTGTTTCATAATTCGACATAATGTGGCCAACATGGATCGGTAGCACTCATGCATTTAAACCGACGCGCGCCGAAGGACTGAGCAGGCCCCAGATGCTGGAATTCGAAAACGTCAGCAAATCCTTTTGGACCGGGACTCGCCGCAAGGTGATCCTGGATCAGGTGTCGTTTCGGGTCGAACTGGGCAAATCCATCGGTATCCTCGCGCCGAACGGGACCGGGAAAACCACGCTCATCAATATGATGGCCGGGCTGGAAAAGCCCGACGAAGGCGTAATCCGTCGCGACTGCCGGGTTTCTTTCCCCATGGGGTTCACCGGTGGGGTGTCCAAACGGCTGTCAGCACTGGAAAACGCCCGATACATCGCGAAAATCTATGGTATGGATCCGGACTACGTCGAGGCGTATTGCAATTGGCTGTGCAATCTCGGGGAATATTTCAACCAACCGTTGGGCACCTATTCATCCGGCATGCGGGCCCGGTTCACCTTTGCGCTGATGCTGGCGCTGGACTTCGACATGTACCTTATTGACGAAGGGATGCCGGCGACGACGGATGTGGACTTCAACAAAAAGGCTGGCGACATCCTGCGCGAGAGGCTGCGAACGACAACCTTGGTGATTGTTTCCCACAACCCCTCGGTCCTGGAAAAGTTCGCCGAACAGGCCGCCGTTCTTGTGGACGGGCAGCTTTATATGTTTGAAACCTTGGAAGAGGCAAAACAGTTATATGACTACCAAACCCAAGGCTAAGAAATACAATCCGGATCCCAAGCCGCAGGGCAAGGGAACCGCGGACGCCCGTTCCGACGCCATTTCACGGATTCGGCGCGCCACGCAGGGACAGGCACAAGAGGCGGATGAGAATACGAAACCGTCCACCAATCTGGACGAGATCAAGCGCGAGGGGCTGACCGGTCGGCAACTGCGGGTGGCACGGCGGTTGGCGCAAAAAAACGGATTGGCCGCGACGTCGGATTATGACGCGGTGCGCCTGCTGCGCGAGAATGGGATCGACCCGTTTCAGCGCATGAACCTTTTGAATCTTGCGGCCAATGACCAGCCTTCGCCCGAGGCGCAGGACACGATAAAAGTGCAACTGCCGCAAACCGTTGTGAAAAAGCCTGAAAATCTGCCTGGTCCTGAACTCAGCCCGGCGCAGCGCCGGGATTACGAAATCGGGCAGATCCAGAAAGACATCGCCCGACGGCGGCGGCGCAAGCTTTTCGGCCTCTTCGCAAGGCTGGCGGCGTTCGTGATTCTGCCAACGCTGATCGTGGGTTACTATTTCTATCGTGTGGCAACCCCGATGTATGCCAGCGATTCCGAATTCCTGATCCTTCAGGCGGATGGAGGCCCGGGCTCGATCGGCGGCCTGTTGGCCGGGACTCAGTTTGCGACGACGCAGGATTCCATTTCGGTCCAGTCTTTCCTTGAATCGAAAGAGGCGCTGCTGTCGCTGGATCGCGACGCCGGATTCTCGGATGCATTCAAACAGGAATGGATCGACCCGGTTCAGCGGCTCGCGCCAGATGCGACCCTTGAAGACGCGTACAAGCTGTACAAAAAAATGGTAACAATCGGCTATGATCCGACCGAAGGCGTGATCCGAATGGAAGTGGCCGCACCGGATGCGGCAACGGCGACTTTGTTCTCTGAAAACCTGATTTCCTATGCTGAGGACCGGGTGAATGCCCTTTCCGAGAAAAAGCGCGAAGATCAGATGCGCGACGCGTTGGAAAGTTTCGAATCCGCACAGGAAGCACGCAGGCAGGCACAGGAAGACCTGATCGAGCTGCAATTGCAGGGTGCGGTTCTGGACCCGCAGAACGTCATTGCCAGCCTGCGTGCCCGCATTGACCAGTTCGAATTCGAATTGCAGGACAAGAAACTGGAACTGGCAGCCCTTCTGGACAACCTTCGCCCGAACCAGGCCAAAGTTGACGGCGTCAGCCGCGACATCGCGCGGCTTGAGGCGGTTCTGGAAGAGTTGAACGCCGAGATGCTGGACGCCTCCGCCGGCGAAAACTCGCTGGCGCGGTTAAGTGTACGAATCCAGATGGCGCAGGCGGATCTGGCCGCGCGTGACCTGATGCTTCAAACAGCTATGCAGCACATGGAAACCACACGGACCGAGGCCAACCGCAAGGTGCGCTATCTCACGGTGTCGGTAAACCCCGTGCCCAGTCAGGAACCCAGCTATCCGCGCAAGTTCGAAAATACGATTTTGGCTTTCCTGTTGTTTGCTGGTATCTACCTCATGATCTCGCTTACCGCGTCGGTCCTTCGTGAACAGGTATCCTCGTAAGACTCATGAAACATGTAAAAATCGCCGACCTGACCGTTGGCAACGACCTTCCGCTGACCATCATCGCCGGCCCTTGCCAGCTTGAGACAGCCGATCACGCCCAGATGATTGCCGGCACCATGAAAGAGGTATGCGAGGCCACTGGCGCGCAGTACGTTTTCAAAGCCTCCTATGACAAAGCAAACCGTACGTCCTTGTCCGGCGCACGCGGCATGGGGATTGATGCCGGCCTGAAGGTGCTGGACGATATCCGCAAAACGATGGGCATCCCGGTGCTGACCGACGTCCATACCGAAGCGCAATGCGCCATCGCGGCCGAAGCCGTGGACGTCCTGCAAATCCCCGCGTTCCTGTGCCGCCAGACCGACATGCTGTTGGCGGCTGGGAAAACCGGCGCCGTGATCAACGTTAAAAAAGGTCAATTCCTTGCCCCTTGGGAGATGCCCAACATCGTCTCCAAAATCGAAAGCACCGGAAATCACAATATTCTGTTGACAGAACGCGGAACATCGTTTGGCTACAACACTCTGGTTGCCGACATGCGGTCGCTGCCGCAAATGGCACAAACTGGGTACCCGGTGGTGATGGATGCCACTCATTCGGTGCAGCAACCCGGCGGACAAGGCGGATCTTCGGGCGGCCAACGCGAATTTGCTCCGGTCATGGCGCGCGCAGCAGTTGCTGTCGGCTCTGCCGCAGTATTCATGGAAACTCATCAGGACCCGGATAATGCGCCCTGTGATGGCCCGAACATGATCTACCTTGATCAGATGCCCAAACTTGTCGACACATTGATGCGCTTTGATGCGCTGGCCAAAGCAAATCCTATTCAGATTTAACGATTGAGACTTGTTATGATCAAACCCCTTCCCGAGGTGACTCCAAACACCTGGAGCTTTCTGCGCGACCCGATGATCAAGCCTACGGGCTTTCGCGAATATGACGCGCGGTGGAAATACCCGGACGAGATCAACCTGCCGGGCATGACGGCCCTTGGTCTGGGTCTGGGAACTCAGATGCACAAGCGCGGCATCGCTCCTGTTATCGCGGTCGGAAACGACTACCGCGACTATTCGCTGTCGATCAAGAACGCCTTGGTCGTTGGGTTGATGCAGGCCGGTATTCAGGTCAAGGACATAGGTCCGGCGCTTAGCCCGATGGCTTACTTCGCTCAGTTCCATCTGGACGTGCCCGCCGTGGCAATGGTGACCGCCAGCCACAACCCAAACGGCTGGACCGGGGTCAAGATGGGCTTTGACCGCCCTCTGACCCACGGCCCCGATGAGATGGCAGAATTGCGCGACATCGTCCTGAACGGTCAGGGTGTCGCCCGCGAGGGCGGTTCTTACGAGTTCGTGGAAGGTGTCAAGGAAGCCTATATCGACGATTTGGTGGGTGACTTCAAAATGTCCCGCCCGCTCAAG
Source organism: Ruegeria sp. HKCCD9138 (assembly GCF_057220975.1). Classification (NCBI taxonomy): domain Bacteria; kingdom Pseudomonadati; phylum Pseudomonadota; class Alphaproteobacteria; order Rhodobacterales; family Roseobacteraceae; genus Ruegeria; species Ruegeria sp. HKCCD9138. The sequence goes on from NZ_JBWVAZ010000005.1 coordinate 179,417, forward strand.
GTTGTTTGTGCCACCGGTAATGGCACGGCATCCGCCTTTGCGCCCGAGATTTTCGAACGTATGGGCGTCGAGGTCGTACCCAGCCACAATGAACTGGATTACACATTCCCCAACTACAACCCGAACCCCGAAGCGATGGAAATGCTGCATGACATGGCAGACACCGTGAAGTCCAGCGGCGCCGATCTGGCGCTGGGGTTCGACGGGGACGGCGATCGCTGCGGCGTAGTCGATGACGAGGGCGAAGAGATCTTTGCCGACAAGGTCGGTGTCATCATGGCCCGCGATCTGGCCAAGCTGCATCCCGGATCAACCTTTGTTGCGGATGTGAAATCAACCGGCTTGTTCGCCAGTGACCCCGAACTGCAGACCCTTGGCGTGAAAGCAGATTACTGGAAAACCGGCCACAGCCACATGAAGCGCCGGGTCAAGGAAATCAACGCGCTGGCCGGGTTCGAGAAGTCTGGGCATTACTTTCTGGCCGAACCGATCGGGCGCGGCTACGACTGCGGCATGCGGGTGGCGGTTGAGATCTGCAAGTTGATGGACCGCAACCCGGACCGCAGCATGTCCGATCTGCGCAAGGCGCTGCCCAAGACGTGGTCGACCCCGACCATGTCCCCCTACGCAGCCGACACCGAGAAGTACGACATTCTGCAACGACTTGTGGGCAAGCTGGTCGCCAAGGCCGATGCGGGTGACAGTTTTGCCGGTCGCGCGATCAAGGAGGTCGTGACGGTTAACGGAGCGCGCGTTATCCTGGACAATGGCAGCTGGGGTCTTGTGCGGGCCTCGTCAAATACGCCGAACCTGGTCGTAGTCTGTGAAAGCAGCGAAAGCGAAGACGAAATGCGCGCGATTTTCGGTGAGATCGACGCCGTTATCCGCACCGAACCCGGTGTCGGTGAATACGATCAAACCATCTGAACTCGGACCAAGGGGCGGCGCCGAATAGTTGCCGCCCCGGTCAATCGCCGCCCAGCAGTTTCAACAGTCCTTTCCTGGCTTCGTCTTCAAGCTTGTTCTTGATCGCGTCTTCGATCTGTTCGCTGTCGGTTATGGTGGTGTCCAGTTCGTTCCCAACTTTGTCCAAGACCTTTTGTTTGGCGTCATCCTCCAACCCCTTGATCTTACCTTCAGCGGCAGCTTCGATAACCTTGGTGAGGTCAGGCTTGATCGAAGGGTTGCTCCATGGGCCCTGAATACGCACAGGAACGGAAATCCCCTGCCCGGCATTGGCGCGCAGAGCGACCGGAGTGAACAGATAGTCGATATCGTGCGCACCTAGCCCGACCCGCCCTGCTCCGTCCGCGCGGAAATTGTCCAGCTGCATCAGCAGGTCGTTGTTGGTCAGGTTGCCGCCATCCATTGTGAAGCTTGCGGTCAGGCTGTTGAACACGGTTGTGCCGCCCGACCCCTTACCCCGCCCCATCAAGCGATCAAGATCTATCCCCGCGATGACGCCTTTGCCGACGTTGATATTGCCCTTGCCGCTAAGCGAATTCATGATCTGATCCTCGGTCTGCCCGACCGCCAGAAACTCCAGTGCGCCCGAACCGGTCCCCGACAGACGCTCGATCCCACCCAAGGCACTCAGCGCCTGCTGAATGTCGATGCCATCAGCCTTAAGGCTGCCGCCAACCGACAGGCCGTTCCGGTTATTTGCAACAACCTGCCCGTTCAGTTGCCCGGAAAACAGCGTTGCCGGATGCATCTTCAAAACTGCGCGGGACCGGTCGAGGATCAGCGTCAGATCGCTCGGGCCCAGTGTCAGATCCGGAGCGGCAATTGAATTGGCCTGCAGCCTGATAGTCCCGTTGGCCAATGCCAGCGCGGATGCGTCGATCGGCGTATTGGACCATCCTTGAGACGCGGCTGAGCTTCCGGACCCTGTACCTCCGGCACTGTCTCCAAGAGACTGTGTGAGGTCCAGATCACCGGCGTTCAGCCTTGCCGTGATCTGTGGCGGGTCGGAGATCACGATATCCGCCTCTCCGGTCAGCCTGTTGTTGTCAAGCGCTGCGGTCATGTTCCGCAATGAAATCCGGCCATCGCTGGTATAGGTCATCTGGGCCGTCAAGTCCGCCACCCGCCCCAATCCCATGGGTACGGAAACCCCGCTCTGACCAAAAGCCGCCAGCATCTTATGGGTGTTTGTGGCTTTGACCGATGTCTTGCCATCCATTTCCCCAGCCAGATTGACGCGCCCGGAAAAGCCGAATGTGCCGCCCGGCGCCATCATGCTCAGTTCCAGCGGAGTTGCTGCTCCACTCGAAAATGCCGGCAGATCAGGTATTTTCAGATCTACCCGAACAGAGCCGCCCTGCACAGGCATGCTCGCCTCCATCTCCATCGGGGCAGAAACGTCTGGCCAGCGCGCTGCCAGATCGACATTCGCGAAATCCAGTCTTGTCTGGCCGTTTTCGACATAGATCAGGCGCGCATCAGTAAGTTCCAGCCGATCCAGTGTGACCGTTCCAGAGGACTCTGGAACACTGCCAGTGTTCGAAGGCTGCGCCTGAGTGGCTGGCGCGCTCAGTTCCCAATTCCCGCGCCCGTCGCTCAGTTCAAGACGTAGAACCGGTTTGTCTGCAACGACGCGCCTGATCTTTAGATCGCCAGCCAGCAAGGCCGAGGCATCGACGCCGACTGCAAGGCTGTTCGCGCTCAGCATTGGGTCGGGTCCGGCCCATTGCGCGTTACCGAATGTGACTGGACCGGTTTCCATACCCAGAACCGGCCAGAATGACAGGCTGACGTCACCGGACAGCGTCAGGTCACGGCCAGTCTGCGCCTTGACCTGCTCGGCCAGAATATCGCCCAGCTTGTCGCCTGGCATCAGAAGTAGCGCCCCTACCATCAGCCCGAAGACCGCTACCAGAATGAATAGGATACGTATCAGCCACTTCATTTTCCGCCACCTGCCTTTTCGGCTTATCTGCTCTGATGCAAGTCAGCCCTGCGCGCACAACATTTGCAAGGGGAAGCGTTCCCCACTATATGCCGCGCCATGAGTATGAACCCGCCGAACCTCCGCCCCGACCTGGCGCCCGCCGCCCGGATCTCTGATGCTCCGCGCACTGGCCAGCCGACGCTGGGCATGGTGTCGCTTGGCTGTCCCAAAGCCCTGGTCGACAGCGAACGCATTCTGACGCGCCTTCGCGCGGAAGGGTACGGTATTTCGCCCGATTATGCAGGGGCTGATGCCGTGATCGTGAATACATGCGGCTTTCTGGACAGCGCAAAGGCGGAATCCCTGGACGCCATCGGCGAGGCGTTGGTTGAAAACGGCAAGGTTATCGTGACGGGGTGCCTTGGGGCCGACCCTGACTATATACGCGAACATCACCCGCGTATTCTGGCGGTCACAGGCCCGCATCAATACGAGCAGGTTCTGGATGCGGTCCATTCTGCCGTGCCCCCGGATCCAAATCCGTTTGTGGACTTGCTGCCCGCCTCGGGTGTCAAACTGACGCCACGACACTACAGCTATTTGAAGATTTCAGAGGGCTGCAATCACAAGTGCAAATTCTGCATCATCCCCGATATGCGCGGGAAACTGGCCAGCCGCCCGGCACATGCGGTGCTGCGCGAGGCCGAAAAACTTGTCGACAACGGCGTGCGAGAGCTGCTGGTGATTTCTCAGGACACCTCGGCCTATGGATTGGATCGCAAATACGATTCGAACCCCTGGAAAGACAGAGAAGCCCGCAGCCACATCAATGATCTCGCGCGCGAACTGGGACGGTTTGATGCCTGGGTACGCTTGCATTACGTCTATCCCTACCCGCATGTACGCGATCTAATACCTCTGATGGCGGATGCGGGCTGCAACGTGCTGCCGTATCTGGACATCCCCTTCCAGCACGCACATCCAGACGTTCTGAAACGCATGGCCCGCCCGGCGGCTGCGGCCAAAACACTGGACGAAATTTCGGCCTGGCGGTCGGTTTGCCCGGACATCACACTCCGATCGACCTTTATTGTTGGCTACCCCGGCGAAACTGAGGCCGAGTTTCAGACGCTGCTGGATTGGATGGACGAGGCAAAGTTAGATCGCGTCGGGTGTTTTCAATATGAAAACGTGGATGGGGCCAGATCGAACGACTTACCCGATCACGTCCCCACCGAGATCAAGCAGGACCGGTGGAACCGCTTCATGGAAAAGGCGCAAGCCATTTCCGAGGCAAAACTGGCGGCGAAGGTTGGTAGAACACTGGAGGTCATCGTTGACGACGTCGATGATGAGGCCGCGACATGCCGGACCAAGGCGGACGCGCCTGAGATAGACGGCAACCTGTTTATTGACGAAGGGTTTGAGGCGTTATCTCCCGGAGACATTGTAACGGTCGAAGTCGACGAGGCTGGCGAGTACGACCTCTGGGGAAAATTGTCCACAAGCCGCTGAGGCTTACGGTCGGATATTCACGCAAGACTGACCAGCGCTGCAACCCAGGAAACTCCTGCAGCAACCGCCGTGAGGGCCACTGCGGCGCTTGCCGCGTCCTTGGCCTGACCAGCCAGCTTATGGTGATCCGTCGAGGTGTGATCGACAGCACGCTCGATGGCGGTATTGAACAGCTCGGCCACCAAAACCAATAGCCCAAGCACAAGGATCAGCGCTCGCATGTTGCCAGCAATTGGCAGCCAAAAGGCGAAGCCAGCTGATATCAGGTTTGCCCAGGCCCAAACGCGGAACGAATATTCATCGCGGAACGTTTCGACCAATCCCTGCCAGCTCCACCTGGTTCGATCCCTCAGCCGAACAAAGAAGTTTTTCAACGCAATCCCCCGAAAACAAAAAAGCGGATTTGGCGACCGTGCCGCCCGTGAGACAACAAAAAACCGCCCAGCGGGCGGTCTGTCAAAGCCTGATTGCAGGCGGCCCGCAATTGGGCCGCCTGCGGAAAGGTTATTGTGTGATCGGGTTACATACGGTCTGACCAGCTTCGGTCGTGGCCAGTTCATACCCGGCCGAGCAGCTGGGCGTACCGTACTTGTCATAGTCGGGCTGAATGTAAACGGGGGTCGGTTCTTCCTGCTGCGAGCAGGCGGCCAAAACAACGGCCGTGGCACAGATAGCAGCGAATTTCAGTTTCATGTCCATCAATCCTCTAATACTTTTCTGATATTGCCCAACTTTTCGGGGCCACGGTCAGAATAGGGACAAGACTGCACTCTGGCAACTCGGTTAATCACAACCTTGTGATTAGAGGCAAAACAACGCTTGCCGACAATTACGTCGATGCGGGCTATTCATTTTGAAGTTTGGCCCTGAACATTAAATCCGGCATCAACTCCAGACAAAGAAGCCGCATGTCCGACGCTCCGTTCATCGCCCGGATGTCCCTGTTTCCCGTCGAGGTGCCCGAGGGCAAAAGCCGTTTCTGGTGCGTTTGAGGGAGGTCACACAAACAGCCGTTTTGCGATGGATCGCACAAGAGAACAGATTTCGGACCCGTGAAGTACACAGCTAAGGACCGCAAGAAAGCCTTTCCCTGTGGCTGCAAACAAACCGGCACGGCACGACCTTGCAACGGCAGTCACACAGGGCTCTGACAGTGATTAAGTCAAGTCGTTAAGGACGTCCGCGTTGGCGCAGAAATCAGGCGCCGTTCGGGCGCGGGCCTGTTGAGCCGCGAGCCAGAACTGACAGTTTTCACTGCAATCCGCGGTGCGGCATTTGGTTACCATCTCGGCATAGTCGTGGGACGAGAGTTTTCCTTCGGCCATCGCCTCGCTCAGTGAAACGCCCATGCACCGGGCCACGGAACGCGTCAGCCAAAAGTGCTTTTCGATATCCCCCAGCGAATTCTGTGGCATTAGCTTACCTGCGTCCTTCCGGCTTTGAGCGCCGCAAACCGCGATTGGTTCGGACAGGTGCATGGCGCGACTTGTGCAGCTTCATTTTCGTCCAACCAGTCCGGGCAGGCATTGGCCCATTCACACCCACGACAATGTTGCACCATCTCGGACCAATCCTGTTGGCTCAGATAGCCTTCACGGTGCGCCGCTACGATATCGGTTCCGGTGACCTTCCCCATCCGCAGAACCAGACGAAGGTGGGTCATGATCTCTCCGAGTTGCGGCATGATGGCCTCTCTTTGTTATGGCGCTAATCGAGCCAGCAGGTCCCTGTTACGGCAGTATTCCGGCGCTGCGGGATCGGCGTGCAATTGCGCCAGAAAAGTCTCGCAGTGACCGGGGTTGGGGCACTCGGTGCACTGAAGAACAGCATCCGAGATTTCATCCACCCGCAGAATGCCGCCTATGGCGGCTTCTTCCAAGTCTACGCCCAGCTTGGTGGCCATCTGATCCACCAGCCCGGCATGGTGTCGCAGCGTTTCGCGGCGGGACATGCGGTTTCCTTTCCGTTTCGCGTCTGCGTTAACGGTACCGCATCGAAAAGTCTGCGCCTTTGACTCATGTCAATGCCCGGATTCCAGGTGATCCAGATAGGCACGGGTGGCATCTTGTACACGGCGAAATCGGTCGCCACCCAGTTTTTTGCCACCATACCAGCGGGTTACAACAATGACGTGATCTTCGAGCATGGCGCGCTGCATCATCCGCAGGATCACCATGGCCGCACCGGTTTCGCCATCATCGGCCTTCAGGGCACCCGTCGGCAAAATTGCGGCCCAAGTGTTATGCGTGGCCTTAGCATAGGCCTTGTCGGATTTCAGCTCTGCCAGAACCGCATCCACGTCCTGCCGACAAGAGACGCGCGCGCCGGTCACTGCATATTTCGACCCCCGATCGCTGAGGACTACACCCAGACAGGTCATGCGCGTCATTGCGTCAACCCCAGCTCCGCTGCGGATTGCAACACAACCTGAACCCGTTTGGCATTGGGCGGGTGAGTAGCCAGAAAGCGGTCTCCCGGGTCGGGAATCTTTCGAAAGAAATTCATACCAATCAGCGGATTATACCCGGACGAATACGTAATTACTGTTCCAAGCCGGTCTGCCTCAAGCTCAAATTCCTTGGAATAGCTCTGCACGCCGACTTCGGCACCCAGTTCCTGTGCCCGTTCGACGCCGGCGTCGTCTTCACCTTGCGATCGGGCGAGATCTCCGAAGATTCGGGCACTTTCCTTGGCGTTTTCGGCCTGACGTCGGATATGGCCCAGAACGTGGTGCGCCGCTTCGTGTCCCATGACAAAGGCCAGCTCGTCAGAGTTCTGCGCCGACCGGATCATGGATTGCGAGAAGATGATGACCGGGCGCCCGTCTGCGTCCAGCGTTTGCATGGCGTTTGCGGGTGAACGCGGGTTCAGATCGACCAAAATCCCAAAGTCGCAATTGACGTCACGTGTGTGGCGCAGGCACTCGGTTCGGGCTGCGGACCCGACCTTTTGACTGACCTCGGCGAAGTTGCGTGCCATGGCTTGCAATTCGGGTGTGTTTGGCTGCCAATCTTCGGCCGGCACGGCAACAAGCGAACGGTATCCGCACGCCGCCAGAGACAGAACCAGCATCAGGGCAAGGCGGCGCATTCAATTTCCTTTCAGTCACTCCTGCCGGCAGGCAAGCATAACGCGGCAAATCCGGCTCGACCACTATCGAATTGGTTCGACGCGGGTTGCATTAGGCGTCACAGCCCTGCACTCTGCGAACATGTTTTCGATTGAGCATGAATTCGACTCGACAGTGATTACTCTGGTGGATGAAGGCCCTAAGCCTTTGCAAGAGGATGTCGTCATCAACAGCTTTGCCGAATGTGTCACGCTGGAACAGTTGGACCCGCGCACAGACAAAGTTCAAAAAATTACCCTTTCACCGGAACAGGTGCGCGACCTTGCGGCGGCACTGGATCTGCCTGAAGGCGTCTATCAAGTCCGGGCAACAGCGCGCGACCGATAGTCCGCATCAGGACTTTGGCAAAGGACTGCACGTTGCCGTGACGGTAGTGATACGTGTCGCGCAGATCTGGTGGCAGCCTGAACAGGGCGGCACGCAAGCTTTTTTCATTTTTCCGGTTGAGAATCTTCCACCCTTCCCATCAGTTTGCACTTGAAACAGGGCCCTGCCCAACCGAGATACATCTGGGCCATGTAAAGGAAGTTAACATATGTCGCTGAAATCTCCCGCCGCGCTCGAATTTCTGCAGAACCGTCGCTCTCGCCCGGCCAAAACGTTGGTGGCTCCGGCCCCGACGCGGGAAGAACTGAAGCCTTTGCTGAACGCGGCCGCGCGCAATCCCGATCATGGCAAACTGGAACCCTGGCGATTTATCGTTCTGGAAAAGGGCGCGATGCACCGCTTGGCCGAATTGACGGAAACACGCGGTGCTGCCATGGGCAAAAGCCCCGAAGACGTTGCCAAGGCACGAAGCCAGTTCGACATGGGTCTATTGGCGGTGGCCGTCGTCGAGGTTCAGAAACCTTCGGATAAAGTGCCTTCAATCGAGCAAACCTATTCTGCCGGGGCGGTCTGCCTGGGTCTGCTCAACGCAGCGCTGGCGGCGGGATGGGGCGCGAACTGGCTGTCCGGATGGCAGGCGCATGACAGAGAGTTCTGCAGACAGGCGCTGGGACTGGACGAAAACGAACGCGTTGCCGGCTTCATCCACATCGCCACCGAAAGTGTCGCCCCGCCTGAACGGCCTCGACCAGATGTCGAGGCCCTGACGCAATGGGTTTCTGAATGATCATTCTGAACGCCTTCTTTTCAGCTTTGGGTCAGATCGGAGACCCGAGATTCCGAGGCGTCCTGTGGCGCGGCGTCGGCCTTACGATCCTGCTGTTGATTGCGGCCTGCACCGGCGCGATCTGGCTAATAAATACATTGTCTGGGAATGAGATCACGTTGCCCTTTGTCGGCGCGGTGCCTTGGCTGAATGATGTGCTGAATTACTCGGGCATCGTTTTGGTGCTGATCTTGCCAATGTTCCTGATGGTCCCGGTTGCATCAGCCATCACGTCCATGTTTCTGGAAGAAGTCGCGCAGGCCGTCGAGGACAAACACTATCCAAATCTACCCAAGGTTCCCGGCATCCCGTTTGGCGATGCTCTGAGGGATACCATTGCCTTTCTTGGCGTCCTGATCACGGCCAACTTGCTGGCGCTGATCCTCTACGCGATCTTTACACCACTTGCACCATTCATCTTCTGGGGCATGAACGGGTTCCTGCTGGGACGCGAATACTTCACCCTTGCCGCCATGCGGCGAGTGGGTCGAGAAGGTGCACGAAAACTGCGGGCCAAGCATTCGATGACAATCTGGCTGGCCGGCACGTTGATGGCCATTCCGCTCTCAGTGCCTCTGGTCAACCTCGTGATCCCGATCATCGGGGCGGCGACCTTCACGCATATCTATCACGGGCTGTCAGGTACAAAACCCTAACACTTACTCACGAGGCTCCAACTGGTTGAGCCAGTCGAAATCGCGAACCGAGATCACGCCCGACAGGATAATTCCCGCGATGATTGCCCATAACACCACCGAAATCCCGGTGGTAATCCACAGCTTTTTCTTCATGTGATGGATTTCGGGGGCGCCCGCATGTGTGCCCGGTACGATTTCACCCAGGTCTCCCTGCGTCTTGATCCGCACGGGCAGCACAACCAGTAAGGTCAAAAACCAGATAACGGCAAAAAGAACCAGCGCTGCGGTGATTGTCATCGGGTGGCCTCAGACCTGTTCCAATTCAACTAGACAGCCGTTGAAATCCTTGGGATGCAGGAACAGCACGGGCTTGCCATGCGCCCCGATCTTGGGCTCGCCCGAGCCCAGAACACGTGCACCCGTTTCCTTCAGATGGTCACGAGCGGCAATGATGTCCTCGACCTCATAGCAGACGTGATGGATCCCGCCCGAAGGGTTCTTTTCCAGAAACCCTTTGATCGGGCTGTCATCACCCAGCGGATAGAGCAGTTCGATCTTTGTATTGGGCAGTTCGATGAACACAACCGTTACACCATGATCGGGTTCGTTCTGTGGCGCGCCAACCTTTGCGCCCAGCGCGGTGCGGTATTGCGCCGACGCGGCCTCGAGGTCGGGAACTGCAATGGCGACATGATTCAGGCGGCCGATCATGGAACTCTCCTCTGTTCTGCGTTGCAGCGGTTATGGGGGGTGTGCGGACAAAGGGCAAGTGCGCCAAAACGCGCGTTAACCCGGTATTAGCCAGAAGTTCCTAGCGTGAGGCATCTGCTGATAAGGAGTTCTGCCATGGACGATTCGGGACCTTTCGAAGCCCCCTCTGCCACCGCGTTGCGGCCATTGCTGGGACAGACCATCCTGGTGGTCGAGGATAGCCGCTATGCCTGCGACGCCATCCGCCTGATGTGCCTGCACAGTGGTGCGCGTATTCGGCGGGCCGACTGTTTGAAATCGGCTCGGCGGCATCTGCGGATATATCGTCCGTCAGTCATCATCGTGGATATGGGATTGCCCGACGGCTCTGGGGCGGATTTGATCGCGGATCTGACCCACGCCACACCTCGGATCGGCGTTATTCTGGGCCTGTCCGGAGATGATGCGGCAAAAGATCTGGCACTTCAGGCAGGGGCGGATGGGTTTCTGGCCAAACCACTGACTTCTCTGGCCTATTTCCAGAGGACAATACTGGAACTATTGCCCGAAGACCGACGCCCGAGCGCGTTGAGCGCCGTGAGGGACGACACCATAAGCCCTGATCCGCTGGCCTATCAGGACGACATGGCTCATATCGCGGATGTTCTGACCGGTCCAACGGATCATCAAACGCTGGATTACGCTGCACAGTTTCTGAGCAGCGTCGCTCGGGATGCCGATGACACTGTGTTGGCGGAAGCCGCTCAACAACTGGCGGCCTCGCGGGCGTGCGGCGCTCCGGTCACAGCGCAGGCCGCACGAGTTGCCGGGCTGGTTCAAATCCGACTGGAACGGCAGGAAGCGATCTGAAATGGTGACAGCCTATTTCGTGACCGCCTCGATGTTGTGTTATTGGGCCCATCGTCAAACCAGACGAAAAGCTCACAACATTCGCGCCAACCGACAACGGCTGGGCAATCCGCTCGGGTAGATTGTTGGATTCCCCGGTTCTGGAAGTGGCCAATTGCCTGCGTTTTCAGTGCAGAATGTACCGGTAAGCGACGCGTTTCAGAACCAGCACTGCCATACGCAAACCGCCCGCTCTGGGGCGGGCGGAAAAGGTCAGTCCTGCGGGATGATCCGGAGGCCGAGCTCCATCAACTGATCCGAAGTCGGATCGGACGGCGCATCCATCATGAGGTCTTCGGCGCGCTGATTCATCGGGAACATCATGACCTCGCGGATGTTGGCCTCGTCGGCCAGCAGCATAACGATCCGGTCGATACCCGCAGCGCAGCCCCCGTGCGGTGGAGCGCCATAGTGGAACGCATTGAACAGAGCGCCAAAGCGGGATTTCACTTCATCCTCGCCATAGCCAGCCAGTTCAAAGGCCTTCAGCATGATCTCAGGTTTGTGGTTCCGGATCGCGCCCGAGACCAGCTCATAACCGTTACAGGCTAGATCGTACTGATAGCCACGTACGTCCAAAGGATTGCCGTTCAGCGCTTCCATCCCGCCCTGCGGCATCGAGAACGGGTTGTGTTCGAAATCGATCGCGCCGGTTTCCTCGTCCTGTTCATAGATCGGGAAATCCACGATCCAGGCGAAGGCAAAACGGTCTTTTTCCGTCAGGTTCAGTTCCTCACCGATCACGTCGCGCGCTTTACCGGCAACTTTTTCAAAGGCCTTCGGCTTGCCACCCAGGAAGAACGCTGCGTCGCCAACGCCCAAACCCAGTTGCTGACGGATCGCTTCGGTCCGCTCGGGGCCTATGTTCTTGGCCAGTGGACCTGCGGCCTCCATCCCTTCGCCCTGATCGCGCCAGAAGATATAGCCCATACCGGGCAGACCTTCTTTCTGCGCAAAGGCGTTCATGCGGTCGCAGAACTTGCGGCTGCCACCAGTCGGCGCGGGGATGGCGCGGATTTCTGTGCCTTCCTGCTCCAGCAGCTTCGCGAAAATCGCGAAGCCACTATCGCGGAAGTGGTCGGAGACCACTTGCATTTTAATAGGATTGCGCAGGTCGGGCTTGTCGGTGCCGTACCAAAGCGCCGAGTCTTTGTAGGAAATTTGCGGCCATTCCTGATCAACCTTTCGACCACCGCCGAACTCTTCGAACACGCCGGTCAGAATGGGTTGAATCGTGTCGAACACGTCCTGTTGCTCGACAAACGACATCTCGAGGTCGAGCTGGTAGAAGTCGGTGGGCGAACGGTCGGCACGTGGGTCTTCGTCGCGGAAACACGGCGCGATCTGGAAGTACCTATCGAAACCCGAGACCATGATCAGCTGTTTGAACAGCTGCGGCGCCTGCGGCAGTGCATAGAACTTGCCCGGGTGCAGACGCGACGGCACCAGGAAGTCGCGCGCGCCTTCGGGCGAGGACGCAGTAATGATCGGCGTCTGGTATTCGCGGAACCCCTGATCCCACATCCGGCGGCGCATCGAGGCCACCACGTCCGAGCGCAGGGTCATGTTGCGTTGCATCGCCTCGCGTCGCAGGTCCAGATAACGATAGCGCAGGCGAGTTTCTTCAGGGTACTCCTGATCGCCGAACACCATCAGCGGCAGTTCCTCGGCGGCACCCAGCACCTCCAGCTCGCGCACATATACTTCGATCTCGCCGGTGGGCAGTTTCGCGTTCACCAGTTCGGGGTCACGCGCCTTGACGGTGCCATCGATGCGGATGCACCATTCGGAGCGCACTTTTTCCAGTTCGGCAAAAGCTGCGCTGTCGCCGTCGCACAGAACCTGCGTGACGCCAAAATGATCGCGCAGGTCGATGAACAGGACACCGCCGTGATCTCGGACACGATGCACCCAGCCGGACAGGCGAACGGTTTCGCCAACATTGGCGGCAGTCAGAGCGGCGCAGGTGTGGCTGCGATAGGCGTGCATGGATCATATCCCTTCGGGCGCAAAATTCGTCGCGCCGATACACCGCGTCAGGTCCGGAAAGTCAAGGCAGGTTGCGCCGTCAAAACGGTCTTTGCACGTTGCCCGAGTAGAAATAGACACCCAATCCCACGGCAAAGATGATATTGCCCGCAATGGCGTGCAGCAGAACGGCAAAGAAAAACGATCCGCGCTTGCGATAGGCCCAGGAAAACAGCAGCCCGCCCGCAAAAGTCATGACCGCGACGATCCAGCTCCAATACATCAGGTGAGCCAGTGAAAACAGCGTCGCATTCAACAGATAGGCGACGCGTCCGTTGGGCAGGATCGCATGATATCGGCGGTAAAAGAGCGACCGGAACAACAACTCTTGCGGCAGGGCAGAGGCCAGCGGATAGCCGACCCAGATAAAGGCCAGCAATTCGGGCCGATACAGCAAAAGGCCAAATGCCGCGTCGGGCCGTGCGATCAAAACGATTGCCGAACAGACAGCGACCATCGCGACTGAGAAGCAAAATACTTCGACCCAGGACCAACTGCGCCATCCATAGCGTAGCTCGGCCCAGGAAAATCCCGGTGTGCAATGCAGCAAAATGATGCCCAATGCGGTGAAGGCAAACAGCGAAGGAAACATCCAGTCGGGCGGAAATAGCACTGCGATCAGCACTGGTGCTGCAACATAGAACAGGCCGAATTCCAGCTTTAACCGCAGATGGGTTTCAGGGGCTTCTGCCCAGTCACTTTGTTTGCTCACCTTGTCACCAACTCAGCCCGGATCAATCCTCTCAGGGAGTTCCCGAGATGGATAGTTCGCGCATTCTGCAAGTCGGTCAAGGTCAGCACGGCCTCGGTAACCTGTTTAGTATCCAATAATTCTTCGCGCAGGACACCGGGAAGCAGCCCGCTGGACAGCGCCGGTGTCAAACATTGACCATCGGGCATATCAAGAAACAGGTTGGTGATCGTGCCTTCGCACAGTTCCTCGCGTTCATTCAGAAACAGTAGCTCGTCGACACCCTGGGGTAAGGATGCTCGTGCGGTGTCGTACACTGCGCGGCGGGTTGTCTTGTGGCGCAACCAGATGTCCGCAGCAGCAAGGCGTTTTCCTGAAACAGCCAGCTTCCATACTGCTGGATTGGCCGCGAGTTCTCCGGTTGTAACTTCAAAACCACCCGGTGCATCCAAAGTCAGACGGCAGCGCAATGGCACACCCCCGGCCACAGCTTCCAGGGCTTTAACTGCCGCCTTGATGTCAAAGGGAATTCCGAAGGTCGCAGCCGTCCGGGCCATGCGGTCCAGGTGGCGGTTTCGTCGGATAAATCCCTGCCCCGGCCGGAAGGCCAGCGTTTCGATCAGGCGGAAATCAGGCTCAGCTGGTGGGCGAAGCGGGCTTTCCATAGCGCCTCCTCATATTCAGACGGAGCGGTGCTGTCCCAGACGAGACCGCCGCCTACGTTCAGCGTCGCGGTGCCGTCTTCGACCATCAGGGTGCGAATGGCCACGTTGAATTCAGATCGCCCATCCGGCGCAGCCCAGCCGATGGTTCCGCAGTAAATGTCCCGTGGCCAGGGCTCCAGATCCGACAGGATTTCCATTGCTCGGATCTTGGGGGCGCCTGTGATCGAACCGCACGGGAACAGCGCGTTCAGAATGTCCGATAGTCCCACGCCCAAATGCAATTGCGCCTGAACCAGTGAAACCATCTGGTGGACCGTGGCATAGGTTTCGACCTTGAACAGTTCGGGCACCTTGACTGACCCCGCCAATGCAACGCGGCTGATATCGTTGCGTAGCAGGTCGACGATCATCAGGTTTTCGGCCCGGTTTTTTTCGTCCGATGAAAGAAACGCGCGGCGGCGGGCATCTTCGACCGGTTCTTCGCAGCGCGGCTGCGTACCCTTCATCGGACGCGTTTCGATACGTCCCTCTGCATCGGTTCGGAAAAACAGCTCGGGCGAGCGGCTCAGCAGATCCGGCAGCCCGTCTTGCTGCACCAGTGCGCCGTGTCCCACAGGTTGCCCAGCCGCCAGCGAGGCATAAATCGCGGCGCTGTCACCAGAGACTTTAAGGTCGATCGGAAAGGTCAGGTTAGCCTGGTAGATGTCGCCCGCCCCAATAGCATTGTGAACCGATTGGAAGGCTGGCGTATACCGCGCCTCGTCCCAACGTGGGCTGAATTCGGTGATTTCGCCCGTTGGTTTGGGCAATCCAACCCGGTCGGGCGCATCGAACACCCCAAAACACAGCAGGGGCAATCTGCGCGCCTCGGGTAACCGGGCCGCCAGGCGCGGTTCCAGAACATATCCCAGCTCATAGCTCGCGTACCCGGCCAGCCACGCGCCGTCCGCGCGCGCCTCATCCAGCGCCGCCAGAGCCTGGGGCACATCCTCCGCGTTGTCCGCGCGGATCACATGAGACGGGTGCTCAAACCGGGTGCCTCGCCCGGCCGGTCCCTGATCGAAACGAATACGCAAGTGCATCCTCTTTTGCCGTGCGTCGCGATATAGAGAATAGTCTGCCGAGGGAAAGGGGGGAAAGCGGCAATTTCGCCCCTGTTTCCGATACCCCTTGAACCTTTTCGCGCTGTCCCTATAACGCACGACAATTTGGGCGCTTGGGCGGTGCCCTGACTCGCGGACAATCGAAGGGAAAAGGCCATGCCGAAGAGAACCGACATTCAGTCGATCATGATCATCGGGGCGGGCCCCATTGTCATTGGTCAGGCGTGTGAATTCGACTACTCGGGCGCTCAGGCCTGCAAGGCGCTGCGCGAGGAAGGGTACCGAGTCATTCTGGTAAACTCGAACCCCGCCACGATCATGACCGATCCGGGTCTGGCGGATGCCACCTATATCGAACCGATCACGCCCGAAGTTGTCGCCAAGATCATCGAGAAAGAGCGCCCCGACGCCCTGCTGCCCACGATGGGCGGGCAGACCGGCCTGAACACATCACTGGCGCTGGAAGAGATGGGTGTGCTGGAGGAGTTCGGTGTCGAGATGATCGGCGCCAAGCGCGACGCCATCGAGATGGCCGAAGACCGCAAGCTGTTCCGCGAAGCGATGGACCGGCTGGGCCTTGAGAATCCGAAGGCGACCATCGTGACCGCGCCCCGCAAGGAAGACGGCTCGGCCGATCTGGATGCGGGCGTGCAGATCGCGCTGGATGAACTGGAGAATATCGGCCTGCCCGCCATCATCCGCCCGGCCTTCACCTTGGGCGGCACTGGCGGTGGTGTGGCTTATAACCGTGAGGATTATATCCATTTTTGCCGCTCGGGCATGGATGCTTCGCCGGTCAATCAAATCCTCGTCGACGAAAGCCTGTTGGGTTGGAAAGAATACGAGATGGAGGTGGTGCGCGACACAGCCGACAACGCCATCATCGTCTGCTCCATTGAAAACGTCGACCCGATGGGCGTGCATACGGGCGACTCGATCACCGTAGCCCCGGCGCTCACGCTGACCGACAAGGAATACCAGATCATGCGCAACGGTTCGATTGCCGTTCTGCGTGAGATCGGCGTGGAAACCGGCGGGTCTAACGTTCAATGGGCGATTAACCCGGACGATGGCCGGATGGTCGTGATCGAGATGAACCCGCGCGTGTCGCGCTCCTCGGCGCTGGCCTCAAAAGCGACCGGTTTCCCAATTGCCAAGATCGCCGCGAAGCTGGCGGTGGGCTACACGCTGGACGAGCTGGACAACGACATCACCAAGGTCACGCCTGCCTCGTTCGAGCCGACCATCGACTATGTCGTCACCAAGATCCCGAAATTCGCGTTCGAAAAATTCCCGGGTTCCGAACCCTACCTGACCACCGCAATGAAGTCGGTGGGTGAGGCCATGTCCATTGGCCGCACGATCCACGAATCGATGCAGAAGGCTCTGGCCTCGATGGAATCGGGCCTGACAGGGTTTGACGAAATCGAAATTCCCGGGCTGAACGTGAGCGTCTGGGAAGAAGCGGACGACAAGGCCGCCGTGATCAAGGCGATCAGCCAGCAGACGCCTGACCGTCTGCGCACCATTGCGCAGGCTATGCGCCACGGCCTGACTGACGACGAAATCTTCGGCGTCACCAAGTTTGACCCCTGGTTCCTGGCCCGTATTCGCGAGATCATCGATGCCGAGCATCAGATACGGAAAGACGGCCTGCCAGTGACCGAAGAAGGCATCCGCAAGCTAAAAATGCTGGGCTTCACCGACGCGCGTTTGGGTGACTTGACCGGCCGCGACGAGGACAACATCCGCCGCGCCCGCCGCAACCTCGGAGTCAACGCCGTGTTCAAACGGATCGACACTTGCGCGGCCGAGTTCGAGGCCCAGACGCCTTATATGTATTCGACTTACGAAGCCCCGATGATGGGTGAGGTCGAATGCGAGGCCCGCCCGAGCGACCGCAAAAAGGTCGTCATCCTCGGTGGTGGCCCGAACAGGATCGGTCAGGGGATCGAGTTCGACTATTGCTGCTGTCACGCCTGTTTTGCGCTGACCGAGGCCGGCTATGAAACCATCATGGTCAACTGCAACCCCGAGACGGTCTCGACCGACTATGACACCTCGGATCGTCTGTATTTCGAGCCGCTGACTTTTGAGCACGTCATGGAGATCCTGACGAAGGAACAGGAAAACGGCACGCTGCACGGCGTCATCGTTCAGTTCGGCGGCCAGACCCCGCTGAAACTGGCCAACGCGTTGGAGGCCGAAGGCATCCCGATCCTCGGTACGACCCCTGACGCTATCGACCTGGCTGAGGATCGGGAAAGATTCCAGGCGCTGGTTAACGAGTTGGGCCTGAAACAACCCAAAAACGGCATCGCATCCACCGACGAGCAAGCATTGGAAATCGCCGAGGATATCGGTTTCCCGCTGGTGATCCGCCCGTCCTACGTGCTGGGCGGCCGTGCGATGGAAATCGTGCGGGACATGGACCAGCTCAGACGCTACATCAACGAGGCCGTGGTGGTTTCCGGCGACAGCCCGGTTCTGCTGGACAGCTATCTGGCCGGTGCGGTCGAGCTGGACGTGGATGCGCTGTGCGACGGCACAGATGTGCACGTTGCGGGCATCATGCAACATATCGAAGAAGCTGGCGTACACTCGGGCGACTCTGCCTGTTCGCTACCGCCCTACTCTTTGTCGAAAGAAATTCTGGCCGAGATCAAGGATCAGGCATTCAAACTGGCCAAGGCGCTGAACGTTGTCGGCCTGATGAACGTGCAGTTCGCGATCAAGGATGACGAGATCTACCTGATCGAGGTCAACCCGCGTGCCAGCCGTACCGTGCCCTTCGTGGCCAAGGCCACCGACAGTGCGATTGCATCCATAGCCGCGCGCGTCATGGCGGGGGAAAAACTGTCGAACTTCCCGATGCGCCCACCCTATCAGGAAGGCAAAGACACCAAGATTGCCGACCAGATGACGCTGGCCGATCCGGACATGCCTTGGTTCTCGGTGAAAGAGGCGGTACTGCCTTTCGCCCGTTTCCCGGGCGTCGACACGATCCTTGGTCCGGAAATGCGCTCGACCGGCGAGGTGATGGGCTGGGACCGCGAATTCCCTCGCGCTTTCCTCAAAGCGCAAATGGGGGCCGGAATGGTGCTGCCGTCCTCGGGTCGCGCCTTCATCTCGATCAAGGACGCCGATAAAGGCACAGCCATGCTCGAGGCAGCGCAGGTTTTGGCGGCGCAGGGTTTTTCTCTGATCGCCACCCGCGGCACGCAAAGCTGGCTCGAGGAACATGGCGTCGCGTGCGAGGTGGTCAACAAGGTCTATGAAGGTCGCCCGGACGTGGTCGACATGCTGAAGGACGGTCAGGTGCAACTGTTGATGAACACTACCGAAGGCGCGCAGGCGGTCGAGGACAGCAAGTCCATCCGCTCCATCGCGCTCTACGACAAAATCCCGTATTACACGACCGCTGCGGCAAGCCATGCCGCCGCGCTCGCCATTAAGGCGCAAGCCGAAGGGGATGTGGAAGTAAAGTCGCTTCAGGGATAAGACCCTTCCTGCCCTGCTTTAGGATTACAAAACCCCGGCCAACGCGTCGGGGCTTTTCTTGTTACGGGTTGCCCATCCGTTGGATCTGCCCCGGCGCGTCGGCGGAAAAGCACGCAATGCTGCAAGAATTGACACCGAATGTGACCCGAACGCGCATATTCCCTTAGGTCAACATGCCTTGATCAAATGCTGTACCGGCTGCATTTTGTGCAGATCAAAACATTCAGGACCCACCATGTATACGCCCGCGATCACCGGTACCGGAGTTTTCACGCCTCAGAACATCATCACGAATGCCGAGCTTGTCGAGGCGTTCAACGCCTATGCCGATCGCCAAAACGCCGAAAACGCCGAAGCCATCGCCGCCGGAGAGATGGAACCGATGCAGCATTCCTCGGAGGAATTCATCCTCAAGGCTTCGGGCATTGAAAACCGTTACGTGATGGACAAGACCGGTGTGCTGGACCCCGAAATCATGCACCCCTCTTTACGTCAGCGCAGCGATGATGAACCCGGAATCATGACCGAAATGGCGGTGGATGCTTGTAAAACGGCGCTGGCACAGGCCGGGCGAACGGCTGCGGACGTTGATCTGGTCATCTGCGCGGCGTCCAACCACGAACGCGCCTATCCCGCTATTGCGATAGAAATTCAACAGGCGCTGGGAATCAAGGGCTTTGGTTTCGATATGAATGTCGCCTGTTCGTCGGCTACGTTCGGTATTCAAGCGGCGGCGGATATGGTGCGCTCGGGCTCGGTCCGGGCGGCGCTGGTGGTGAACCCCGAGATTTGCTCGGGCCACCTGGAATGGCGGGACCGTGATTGCCATTTCATTTTTGGTGATGTCGCCACAGCCACGCTGATCGAGCGCATCGAAAACGCCAATGGCCCGCATTTCGAGATCCTCTCGACCCGATGTGCCACCGAGTTCTCCAACAATATCAGGAACAACAACGGGTTCCTCCGACGCTCTCGTCCGGATGGTATGATCGACCGTCGCGACATGCAATTCATGCAAAACGGTCGGAAAGTGTTCAAGGAAGTTCTACCCATGGTCAGCCGCCACATCGCTGACCACATGGAGGCCGAAGGTGTCGCCAGCGAGACCCTGAAACGCCTGTGGCTGCATCAGGCTAACAAGACGATGAATGACTTCATTGGCAAAAAGGTCCTTGGACGCGAACCGGAAGACGGAGAGCAGCCCAACATCCTGCAGGACTATGCAAATACGTCCTCGGCCGGTTCGATTATAGCCTTTTCTAGGTATTCCGATGATCTGACGGATGGAGATATCGGCCTGATCTGTTCGTTTGGAGCGGGGTATTCGGTGGGGTCGGTGATAGTGAGGCGGCATGGGTGACGCAAATAACGTTCTCCAGTAGGGCGGAGAGGCCGAGAGCTTTCTCCGCCTCCTAGATTTAAGAAAACTTGTGTGCCAAGTCTTCTTGATGGTGAATTCAACGACGAACACCACACCTCGCTACGAATCCGCCGCACCCCGGTGGAGAGATAAAATGCGGGCGTTGGGATATTATGACGGGTATCTCGGATTTCTTTCTGCGTCCTCCCATTGCCCAAAGCCTGAGATCAGCGTCGTCGATGTCGGCGCAGGCACGGGTTCATTTGCGGAAGCATGGGTCGCGGCTTTCGGCGCACCCGGTGCGTTGACTTTGCTCGACCCCAGCGGTGCCATGCTCGAGCGCGGCCAGACCGCATTGCGCGCGCGTGGTGTAGAGCCCCATTTGGAAAAGTGCGTGCTGAACGAGGCGGCTCTGAAACCTTCAGACGTAGTTTTGGCCGCCCATGTGATCGAACATTGCGATGACCCATTGACTGCGCTGCGGGCCATCCATGATCTGTTAAGCCCCGGTGGCCGGTTGTATCTTGTTGTTTCGAAACCACATTGGTGCAATGCGATAATTTGGTTTCAGTGGCGACATCGCACCTTTCGCAAGGACGAGATCATTGAGTTATTGCGAAAGGCAGGTTTCAGCGTAGAGCGCGTCCATGCTTTTCCGTCAGGACCACCTTCGCGAACAAGCCGGGGTATCGTGGCCGTTCGTGCAGCTTGATCCTGATATTGGCCCTAACGTCGAAGCGGAACTTTAACAAATACGAACCCTATTCGAATGTGTGTTGCGTTGCGAAATACCCAGACACGCCGTTGACGCGACCGCGCTTGACCACGTTAGGGAACGCGTTTGGGTTCAGCTCACACTCTCTTCTTCCAGGTGCAGCTTCATCTCGATCAGCACCTGTTGCAGCAGGCTGGTCTCTTTCAACAAGCGTTTGGCCTCGTTCACGGTAATTATGCCGTCTTCAATCGCGGCCTGATATTCGGTCATCAGCATTGCAAAACGTTGGCTCAGCGCGATGACGTCCGAGTTGACGCCCCCGGTCCGGGGATTGTCGGAATTTCGGCCGTCATACGACAGCGTGATGTTTCGAAGATCGGCAAGTGCAGATGTCACGTGCGGAAACGAAGAGGCATTCTCCAACCGCGCTACTGCGTCCACCGGCATGAACCGATCCGCATGCTCAGCATTGTCGGAATAGTATCGACCCAATGTAGCCTTGGATTTGCCGGTGATCTCGCACGCGGCTTCGATTCCGACGTCTTTGACCAAAGCTTCGGTATGCTTTTTCAGATAGGCCCCGATATCCGCCATTTTGTTACCTTTGTTACCTGCACACCCACCCCGCCTGTCCATGCGGGGGAAAGGGTGGGGAAATTTCCCATATTCGATTCATAATTGAAATGCCATAAATTGACTATCCCTCAGATATGCAGGGATTTTGTGAGTGAGTGGCGGCCGTTCGTGCCGGTAAAGAGTGGTAGTAGGGCACCATTTATAGCCCTGCCGTTATAGGCCTCATGGTGGCCGGTGCGCCGCTGTTGTGATATCGGGATATCCATCCCCAAGAGCATCTGCTCGATCCCGAGGACCGCAACGGCGGCGTTGCTTTTTCAAATAGATAGACGACTTGCCCCCGCGGGCTGCGCGAATTAGACCCGCGTCATGGCCAAGCTGTATTTCAACTATTCCACCATGAATGCCGGCAAATCGACCGTTTTGCTGCAAGCCTCGCACAATTACCGCGAGCGTGGCATGGACACTTATCTGTTGACCGCCGCCATAGACGGGCGCGCCGGAACGGGGCGCATCGCTTCGCGCATCGGCATTTCGGAAGAATCCGACACATTCCGCCCGGAAGATAATGTATTTTTGATGATCGAGAGACGGTTAAAACAGAGTCCGGTAGCCTGTGTCTTCGTCGATGAGGCTCAGTTTCTGTCCGAAGATCAGGTCTGGCAACTGGCCCGGGCGGTGGATGATCTGAAGATCCCGGTACTTGCCTATGGCTTGCGGGTGGATTTTCAGGGCAAGTTGTTTCCGGGCTCGGCGGCATTGCTGGCACTGGCAGATGAAATGCGGGAAGTTCGGACCATATGTAAATGCGGCCGCAAAGCGACAATGGTGATTCGTCAGGATGAAAACGGTCAGGCGATCACCACTGGGGCTCAGGTGCAGATCGGCGGGAACGAGACTTACGTCTCGCTCTGCCGAAAGCACTGGCGTGAGGCGGTGGGCGCCTAAACCGGGTTGAGTAATGGGCGCGCCGCTATATACGCGGCAACGTTGTCCAACGCCATTTGCCCCATATCGGTGCGCACTTCCTCGGTGGCCGTCCCGAGATGTGGCAGCAGGGTTACATTCTCCATATCACACAATGCCTGCGGGACGGCGGGTTCGAACTCATACACGTCCAGCCCGGCACCTGCGATCTGGCGCGCTTGCAGGGCCGAGATCAGGGCGGCTTCGTCCACGACCTCGCCCCGTGCGATGTTGATCAACAGCGCCGTGGGCTTCATTGCCGTCAAAACCTGCGTGCCGATCAGATGGCGGGTTTCTGCTCCGCCCGGCACAGCCAGCACAAGGAAATCGACGTTTGATGCCAAAGCCAGAAGATCGGGTGCGTGAGTCGCCGGGAAGTTGAGGTCCTTCGGGCTGCGCGCAGTGTAAGACACCTGCATCCCGAAGCCGAAATGGCAGCGCCGGGCAATGGCCTGACCGATGCGGCCCATGCCAACGATCCCGACATGCTTTCCGGTGACGTGAAGACCCAACATCTGCGTTGGGTGCCACCCCTGCCATTCACCTGCCCGCACCAATCGTTCCCCTTCGCCGGCGCGTCGGGCGGTTGCCAGCAGCAGGGTCATTGCAATGTCTGCCGTGGCGTCGGTTACCGCGCCGGGCGTGTTGGTGACCTCGATCCCCGCAGATCGGGCAGCCGCAACGTCGATATGGTTGTAGCCTACCCCAAAATTTGCCAGCAGTTTGCAGCGCTGCGCGGACATTTCCGAAAAGACCTGTGCCGAAAACTGATCGCCCAAGGTAGGCACCACAACGTCAAATTCCGTCAGGGCTTGCACCATTTCTTCGTGTGTCATTGGCAGGGTGCTGTTGCGCATTTCAACGTCGAATTCGGATCGCGCCCGGGTCTCAACGGCCTCGGGCATCGGGCGTGTGATCAACACTTTCATCAGTGCATCCTTCCGCCGACAGGCACTTCACCATCTGGCCCGATCAATACGATCTCACCTTTTTCATCCGGCAGACCCAAGACCAGCACCTCGGACATGAACTTGCCGATCTGGCGCGGCGGAAAGTTGACCACCGCCATCACCTGTTTGCCGATCAGCGTCGACGGGTCGTAATGCGCGGTGATCTGAGCCGACGTTTTTCGCTCGCCGACCTCATCGCCGAAGTCGATCCACATCTTGATCGCGGGTTTGCGCGCTTCGGGAAAGGGTTCGGCACGGATGATTTCGCCTACGCGGATGTCGACCTTCAGGAAATCGTCAAAGGAAATCTCACTCACGCGAAAGCTCCTTCGATCGGTCGGTTGCAGCTTTGACTGCGCGGTGCAGAAGATCGGGAAACCCCTCCTCTTCATGCATCAAAACCTCAAGCGCTGCCTGCGTGGTACCGTTGGGTGAAGTCACATTGACACGCAACTGCGCCGGGTCTTCTTCTGCGGCCATGGCCAAAGCCCCTGCTCCGGCCACTGTGGACTTGGCCAGTTTCATCGCCAGCTCATGTGGCAAGCCCTGCGCCTGACCAGCAGCGGCAAGGGTTTCGATCAGGTGAAAAACGTAAGCCGGACCCGAACCGCTGAGGCCGGTCACCGCGTCCATCTGCACCTCATCTTCCAGCCGAACGGTTTCCCCGACTGCAGAAAGCAGATTTTCAGCCAGCTCCAGATCGGTTTCCGAGACATGCGAATTTCCGATCAGGGCCGTAATGCCTTGCCGGATCGCCGCCGGTGTGTTGGGCATCGCCCGGACGATGGGTGTCCCTTCACCCAGCACCGCCTCAAATGTCGCCAGAGATGTGCCGGCTGCAACCGAAACGAACAGGCATCTGCCTTTCCCCAACGCCTGAATGGAGGGCAAGGCTTCGCCCATCATCTGCGGCTTGACGGCCACCAGCACCACTGCCGGGGCTTCGGGCAACGCTGTGTTGATGTTGACACCCTGCGCCTTGAGCCAATCAGAAGGATAGGGATCGATAACCCAGACGGATGCGGCCGGAAGGCCATGCTCAAGCCACCCGGCGAGCATGGCGGATCCCATTTTCCCACATCCCAGAAGCACAAGCCCCTGTTCAGCGACACGTGACATGTCCATGATTGCCCCTCCCCTTACTTGTCGGTTCGGGGCAAAGCTTTACGCGCGGCCGTAAGCCTCTGCAATGGCGACTTGCATCGCTTCTTCGGGGGAGCGGTTCCCCCAGGTCACCAGCTGGATCGCCGGGTAGTAGCGCTCGGCGCTCAGTACGGCGGCGTTGATCATCGTATCGATCTGCTCGGGGCTGGCCATCTGGCCACCTGCAAGCACAAGACCATACCGATAAACCATCAGCTTCTGGTTGGCCCAATACGTGAACGCGCCAGCCCAGCACTGATCGTTCATCTTGTTGAGCAATTCATAAAGCTCGGGATCACGATCCGTTGGTGGTTCCATTTCGAACGAGCAAACCATCCGCAGCGTTTCATCATAGTTGGACCACGCCAGCGTGATCGAATAGGTGCGCCACTGGCCTTCAACAGCCATGGCGATCTGATCATCCCCGATGCGGTCAAAATCCCAGTCGTGGTGTTCAGCCAGATGTTCAACAATGTCGATTGGATGAAGGTCTTCTTCGAGAAACTGCTCGGAAAGGGCCATAATGCCACCTCACTCATCTCTAGCATTTCGGGGCTGGCAGTGCCCCAGCGCTAGTTGCCTGCTCTACAAGCCGGGCTTCCCCCATAGGCTTGTACTAAATATGGTGCGATGCGAGCGGGGTTCTGACAACCCTATTTCTTGGGGATAAGAGCAATAAGTTGTGGACAGCCGGCAACGGCGATCAAAATATTGGCGCGGGATGCAGCTTTGTCTTGATTAAATTCTGCGAGGCGTCACACTACAGCGCACCGCACAACCCGGCACAGGATTGTACGGTGGATGGAATTGTCCTGACAATCTGGGTGACGCGGGGGAAGCTGGTGCTATTTGTCCAGTTTCGCCTCAAGTGCGGCGATCCGTTCCTCGAGCGCTGCGTTTTCTTCACGTGCTTTCTGGGCCATCGCGCGAACGGCATCGAATTCTTCGCGCGTGACGAAATCGCGATCAGCAAGCCAGCGGTCGATCATCGACTTCATGGCATTCTCGGCCTCTTCCCGCGCGCCCTGCGCCACGCCCATGGCGTTGGTCATCAACTGGGAAACGTCGTCGAGAATCTTGTTGCGGGTTTGCATGGCTTTACTCCGATATCGCGATTGGTCTCTATATGGGTAAAGAATGGCCCGGGCTCAAGGTTGACTTGCCACGCCAACCCCGGGCAATGAGACGCACATGCAGGCTGTTCTGAATTTCCCCGATCTGTCGCCCGAGCTGTTCTCGATCTCATTGTTCGGGATGGAGCTCGCGCTGAGATGGTACGCCTTGGCCTATATCGCGGGCATCCTGATTGCCTGGCGCATGGCGATGATGGCGTTGCGGCGCCCTACCCTATGGCGGAATGACTTGCCGCCGATGAAACCCGAGCAACTCGAGGACCTGGTCACGTGGATCATCTTAGGTGTCATTCTGGGCGGTCGTTTGGGCTTTGTGCTGTTTTATCAACCATCGTACTACTTTTCGCACCCTCTCGAGATTCTGAAAGTCTGGCAGGGCGGGATGGCCTTTCATGGCGGATTGCTTGGTGTGGTACTCGCCTCATTTCTGTTTGCGCGTCGTCATGGCATATCCGCCCTGTCGCTTGGCGATTTGGTGGCTTACACGGTACCGCCCGGTTTGTTGCTGGGACGGTTGGCGAATTTCGTCAACGCCGAGCTGTGGGGTCGCCCAAGCGAATTGCCCTGGGCGGTGATCTTTCCCGGAATGGCGGCGCAGGACTGTCCCGGTGTCGTTGCGGGCATGTGCGCCCGGCATCCGTCGCAACTCTATGAAGCAGCGCTTGAAGGACTGCTACTTGGGGCATTGCTGATTTGGTTGGCTTATCGGCGCCAAGCGTTTTGCAAGCCGGGCCTGATCATGGGCGTCTTTCTTGCCGGCTATGGCGCATCCCGGTTCATCGTCGAATTCTTCCGGCAACCAGATGCACAGTTCGTTTCCCCCGGCAACCCGTTGGGGCTGGCATGGCATGTGGGCGGGTATGGTCTTACCATGGGGCAGATGCTGTCACTTCCGATGATTGCCCTTGGCCTTTGGTTTGTATGGCGAGCGGAGCGTGCAACATGAGCCTCAAGGATCATCTGCTTGCCCGCATCCAACAGGATGGCCCGATGAGCGTAGCGGACTTTATGACCGAGTGCCTGCTGCATCCAGAGTTTGGGTATTACACGACCCGCGATCCATTGGGTGCTCAAGGCGATTTCGTCACGGCACCCGAGATCAGCCAGATGTTCGGCGAACTGATTGGGCTCAGTCTTGCGCAGTCATGGCTGGATCAGGGACACCCGGAGCAAATCGCTTTGGTCGAACTCGGTCCCGGGCGTGGGACACTTATGGCCGATGTCCTGCGTGCGACCCGCAAAATGCCTGGGTTTCACGATGCCGCACAGATCATCTTGCACGAGGTCTCGCCAGCGCTGCGTGAGATCCAAGCCAAAACACTGGAGGGATATTCCCCCCGGTGGATCGACTCACTTACCGAGTTACCTGATCAGCCCCTGTATCTGGTCGCCAATGAATTTTTCGACGCGCTTCCAATCCGTCAATTTGTTCGGGACCAGAATGGCTGGCGTGAACGCCTGATCGGGGCTGAAGCAGGAAATCTGACATTTGGGCTTGGCCCGCAAGCCGCTCAGGTCGCTCTGGCGGATCGGCTGAAGGATACGCAGGACGGAGATCTGGTCGAATTGTGCGCCGCGGCGATTCCGATCCTCACGGTAATAGCCAGTCGCATCGCGACAGAAGGTGGTGCAGCGCTGATCATCGATTATGGCGACTGGCGCTCTCTCGGTGATACGTTTCAAGCGTTGCGCGCGCACGAGCCTGCAAACCCACTGGACGCGCCCGGTCAGGCAGACCTGACCGCGCATGTTGACTTTGAGCCGCTGGCCATTGCGGTCCATGCGGCGGGTTGCGGGCACACGCGATTGACAACACAAGGCGTGTTTCTGGAGCGCCTGGGAATTGCGACACGGGCCGAGACACTGGCCGCAGCGCAAAGCGGACCGGCGCTCGACTCGTTGATTGCCGCGCATCGACGGTTGACGCATCCAGATGAAATGGGAAACCTGTTCAAGGTGCTGGGTCTCTACCCTTCATATTCCACGCCGCCACCTGGACTGGAGCGATGACACTGGAAATTCTCACCTCGGATCTTCTGTCCCCCGTTCGCCATGGGTTCTTCACGCGCCGCGGAGGCGCTTCCTCGGGGATCTTTGCCGGGTTGAACTGCGGGCTCGGGTCGTCTGACCTGACCGAGGCCGTTGCATTGAATCGTCGTCGCGTCGCGAACGCAATGGACGTCGCTCCGGAGGCTCTGGTCGGAGTGCATCAGGTCCATTCACCGAATGTCCTGACGATTGATGCACCTATCAACGGAGAAAAACCCAAGGCCGACGCGGTAGTAACAGCGACGCCGGGGCTGGCCCTGACAATTCTGACCGCCGACTGCCAACCGGTGCTGTTTGCCGATCCTGACGCAAAAGTGATCGGGGCTGCTCATGCCGGATGGCGCGGCGCACTGGACGGCGTGCTTGAGGCGACGCTTGACGCGATGGAAGGGCTGGGCGCAAACCGCCAAAACACTGTGGCCGTGATTGGGCCAACAATTTCGCAGCGGGCCTACGAGGTCGGCCCGGAGTTTTTGGACGACTTCCTGTCGGATTCACCGGAAAACGCCCGATTCTTTGCAAATGGTCAAGGCGACCGGTTGCAATTCGACCTGCCCGCATTCGGTTTGCATCGACTGCGGGAAGCAGGCGTCGGCCAAGCCGAATGGACCCGGCACTGCACGTATTCCGATCCGGACAAGTTCTTTTCCTATCGTCGTGCCACCCATTCCAATGAAGTTGATTACGGGCGTCTGATTTCCGCCATCAAGTTGTAATTCTGGCCCGAATTAAGGCAACTCTGCCCAGATTCTGCCACATTCATTGTGTTTATCTGAATCAGAATCGTTTCAAGTTTTCACTAGTCCTCAGGCAGTTACCCGGTACGTCACCCTGACCTGCCTGATCTGGTTAACCAAGGAGTACCAATAACCTTCATTTTGTCCTGAATTCATCCCGGATCAGCCTTATCCGCGCCTCAAATGGGCGTCACTTTAAGGTCATAACCGGAAACCGGGGTTCAAACCCCAAATGAGCAGGACCCAATATGAAGTCGAAATCGCGCTTTCTCAGTGCCGTTGTTGCGGCCATCCGGGATCAGGAACCTGAAATGCCCTGGAAGCGGGTTTCAAGCCATTCTGTCAGAGTCGCGCGCCGTCTGGCCGCACGCCGCTGACACACCAACCCCACGGGGCCATGCTGCCGGCTCCAACGGGCAAGCCGCACATCGGAGGTTGCTTCGACCTGGTGTGTGTTGCTGCAGATGGGTTCTGCGGCGGTTTCTTTCGGAGCGCGTGTGAGCAGGTAATTTTCGCCTGCGAGTAATGAGTTTGTCTGGGGGGTCGGAATATTGACCAGAAGATCACAATTTTCTGTCGCAGCTGTTCGCCTCGATGGCACCGTGCTGCTTCAGCCCCTCGATTCAGACAAAGAACAAGACGGTTTGGTGGGAATGCACGGGGGTTCACCCCGCCAAAACGGAGTTTTAGAGGGGACGGAATATAAATGACTATTCCAAATTCGCTGTCGCGTGCAGCCAGAAACGCGGTCGAAACATCGGCCCTTTTACGGGACGCACCCAGACCTGCATCCAAACCAAAGGCGCAGCTGCGGCGCTATGAAGTCAGCACGCTGTTGGAAAACGGCGACGTTTCCCAGACACGCCACATCGCGCCGGCCCTGCCGATGTTCGAAGACGCGTTCTGCGCCTTCACACGCGGTTCGCTCGTCGAGACGGAAATGGGACCGACGGCCATCGAAGATCTGTTGCCGGGGGATACTGTGCTGACCCAGGACGGGGCGTCGCAACCGGTCCTTTGGAAAGGCTCCGTCACACTGATTCCCGGGCGCGTTGATTCTCGCGGGCGTACACGACCCCTGACTCGGATCATGGCTGACACGTTCGGTATGCAGAAACCAATGTCAGGCGTGATCACCGGTCCGGCAGCGCGGTTGCTGGGAACGCCTGCACACATGCGTCATCTCAACGGTGGCCAGCCCATGTTGACACCAGTGTACGAATTCCAGGACGGCATGAGCGTGATCGAAACATTGCCGCCTACCCCGGTCGAATTGTTTCACATCTGCCTTCCACGCCATTCTGTCATTCGTGTCGATGGCCTGCAATTCGAAACGTATCATCCCGGCATCAACGCCGCTCGGATGATCAGTCAATCCTTGCGTTCTATTTACCTCAATTTATTCTCTCATATAGAATCACTGAATGATTTCGGCCCGCTGCTTTTCCCGCGTGCCGGAGATGGTGAGATCGACGCGATTACCGCGTAAGTACATTAACGATTACTGCAAGTGTGGGGGCATCATGCAGATAATTTTATGGTGGGGCTTTTCCCTAACCGTTGCCGCGTTTTTGCGGCCCTGTTGCGCAAGTGACGCTGCAACAGGTGTCAGGCCGTACGGTTCATCCGGTCTTCCAGCACGTCAAATGGTACGCCTGGCTCGTCTTTTGCGCCTCGGATAACCAGAGATGTCTTGACACTGGCCACGTTCGGCGTGGTCAGTAGTTCGCCGGTCAGAAACTGCTGAAAACTGCTGAGATCCGGTGCGACGCATTTCAGGATGAAGTCAACTTCGCCATTCAACATGTGGCATTCGCGGACCAGCGGCCATTCCCGGCACCGCTCTTCAAATGCGCTCAGCTCGGATTCAGCCTGACTTTCCAGCCCAACCATGGCGAAGACCTGCACCTCGAAACCCAGTTCGCGGGCATTCACTTCGGCGTGGTATCCCCGGATATAGCCGGACTCTTCCAGCGTACGCACCCGTCGAAGGCAGGGCGGAGCCGAGATTCCCACCCGTTTGGCCAGTTCCACATTGGTCATGCGACCGTCCGCCTGCAATTCCGCCAGAATCTTGCGGTCGATTTCATCCAGCCGAGTCGTGACCATAAAAAGCTCCTGATTTTTTCGGTTGTTATAACAGCAGACCGGAAATGCGCAATAATATTTCGCAGATACGCAATATCCTTAGTTCTCAACGGATTTCAGTCGGAAATACCATGCAAGGAACGCATATCCGGCTGGCAAAAGGAAGGGGCTTTAAGCCCCGCCCTGTGGTCGCTATATCGAAGCGCACCGGACAAATAGTCCACCGAGGCAGATTGAGTGGGGGTACAATGGGCGACACACGACACACCAAGGTTTTGATCATCGGATCAGGGCCCGCAGGATATACCGCCGGCGTTTACGCGAGCCGGGCAATGCTGGAGCCCATCCTGGTGCAGGGAATCGAACCCGGCGGCCAGTTGACAACCACGACCGAGGTCGAAAACTGGCCCGGCGATACCGAGGTTCAGGGCCCCGACCTGATGGTTCGGATGCAAGATCACGTCAAAGCCATGGGGTGCGAGGTGGTGGGCGATATCATTAGCGATCTGGATCTGAACCAGCGCCCGTTCAAAGCCAAAGGTGACAACGGCACCACATATACCGCCGATGCGGTCATACTTGCGACCGGTGCCCGCGCGAAATGGCTGGGCCTGCCGTCGGAAGAAAAATTCAAAGGCTTTGGCGTTTCGGCCTGTGCAACTTGCGACGGTTTCTTTTACCGCGGGCAGGAGATCGTGGTGATCGGCGGCGGCAACACCGCGGTCGAAGAAGCCCTTTTTCTGACCAATTTCGCCAGCAAGGTCACCCTGATCCACCGCCGTGATGAACTGCGCGCAGAGAAAATATTGCAGGATCGCCTGTTCAAAAACGAAAAGATCGAGCCGCTCTGGTTCCATGAGCTGGACGAGGTGATCGGGACCGATGCGCCGCTTGGTGTCGAAGGTGTTCGTGTCAAGAACGTCAAGACGGGCGAAATCACCGAAATCCCGTGCAAGGGCGTCTTTGTCGCCATCGGTCACGCGCCGGCCAACGAACTGGTCAAGGACTCGCTCGAGACTCATATGGGTGGCTACGTCGTGACCAAACCCGGAACGACCGAAACTTCGGTTCCCGGCGTCTTTGCCGCCGGAGACCTGACCGACCACGTCTACCGTCAGGCTGTGACCAGCGCAGGCATGGGATGCATGGCTGCACTTGATGCCGAACGGTTCCTGGCGGAGCAAGAGTAAACAACGACTGAATAACCTGGTTCGGGCGGCGGTTTCCTTCCGGTTTGAAACTGGTGCAATTCCGACCATTCTTGAGCCGGATCAATCAGCTATGCGGTTTGACCTTGCATGACATCGCCTCAATTGGGATCGACCCGTGACTTGACCACCGCCCGGACGCCGCCCACACTTGCGAAAACGAGGTGATTGCGAGTGGTCGCATTGGACAACGCTCTTTGGCGCGGTGGGTGGGCAACCCGGCTCAGGATTGGCAGCGGGCTGATCCTGTTCATATTTGCGTTCTTTCACTTCATTAATATCGGTCTGGGTCTATTTCACACCGACTACCTTCACGGCATGCAGGACGGGCGAAAAGCGGTCACGCGACACGACGTCATGAGCGTGCTTCTCTATGTTGCACTGTTCGTGCACGCTGGTCTGGCGCTGGTGTCCATTGCCCAGCGCAGAACCCTGCGGATGCCGTTCAGCTCTGCCTTGCAGATCGTGCTTGGTTTCCTGATCCCGTTGCAGCTGATCTCGCACATCATTCAGACGCGCGTTGCACACGAGATATATGATGTAAATGACGAGATGGGTTATATCATCATCCTGATGTGGCCCAGTTCGGCGGTGTGGATGCAAAGTCTTCTGCTGCTGATTGTCTGGATACATGGCTGCATAGGGCTTCACATGTGGCTGCGCCTAACCCGTTGGTGGCGCAATGCGCTCCCTTATCTGATTGGCATCGCTGTTTTCATACCGTCCTTCGCACTGGCCGGGCTTCTGACAGAAGGCAGGCGCATCTGGACCGACTTCTCGGATGAGTTCCTGCGTGAGCAGTATATCGAGCATTACAACTGGCCCTCGCCCCAAGCGTTCCAGACCATGTTCAGCATCAAAGACAATGCGGTGGCGGTGTTTCTATTGATGCTTGGCGCGACGGGTCTGATCTACCTGGGGCGCAAGCTGTGGCGGCGCAGACATTCAGTTCGCGTCACCTATGCCCGCGGCCCTGAGGTTGTCGCGGAGAAAGGCCTGACGTTGCTGGAGATTTCACAGGCGAACGGCATCCCACACACGGCACTGTGTGGCGGTAAGGGGCGGTGTACCACCTGTCGGGTCATTGTCGAGGACGGCGCCGATGACCTGCCGCAACCCAGCGATGTTGAGGCCCGCAGCCTGGCAGCAGTAGGCGCAAGCGGGCACAC
Source organism: Ruegeria sp. HKCCD9138 (assembly GCF_057220975.1). Lineage (NCBI taxonomy): Bacteria > Pseudomonadati > Pseudomonadota > Alphaproteobacteria > Rhodobacterales > Roseobacteraceae > Ruegeria > Ruegeria sp. HKCCD9138. The sequence continues at coordinate 212,427 of NZ_JBWVAZ010000005.1, forward strand.
ACGGTTGGCCTGTCAGATACGTCCGACCGAACCGATCACTGTGTTTCGCGTTTTCCGACCTGATGGCGGTCGCAATCGCGGGCACGCAAGTCAGGGGCAGGAAAGGCAGTTGGCCGTTCTGTTTTTGGACATGCGCGGGTTTACGGCGCGCACTACAGGCCAATTGCCTTATGACATCGTTTTCCTCCTGAACCGATTTTTCGACGCGATTGTACCCTCGATCACCGAGGAGGGCGGCGTCGTGGACAAGTATATGGGCGATGGCCTGCTGGCCGTGTTCGAAAAACCAGATGCAGCCCGTTCTGCCCGCGCCGGTCTGAATGCAGCGATCCACATCAGCCATGCGCTGGACGGTTTCAATCAGAAGTTGGAGGCCGAAGGCAGCCCGCGAATCCGCGTTGGTATGGGGTTACATCTGGGCGACCTCGTTCTGGGCGAGATTGGCGCGGCAGGGCACGCCTCTCGCACCATAATCGGAGACGCTGTAAACGTTGCCAGCCGCCTGGAAAGCGCAACCAAAGAACAAGGCGTCGAGTTGCTGGTTTCCGAGACTCTGCTGAAGGCAGCGGGCATCGACGTCGACTCGAATCAGATCCGTCTGTTTCAGCTGCGGGGTGTTACGCATCCTGTTCCCGCCCTGCCTGTGGCGCGTGCGTCAGATCTCGATCAATCGGCCCGAGAACGAGAACACACATACTCTGCCTGATTGAATTGTTGCCGATACGCAGAACCAAAGTCGCAATTTCGGGGCCCGGCTGGAAATTCCTTCCAATCAGGAAAAAATCAGCGCATATCGTCCTTTGTTCCATTGACGCCGGTGGACTTCATCGGGCTGTCGGGGCAAATGCCTCGCAAACGCCTGAGAATCACGGGCAAAACACCACTGCGACAAGAGTTTTCTGATGACGATGTTAAGCAATCTGGCCCCGATCCCCGAACTGTATGTTTCCTATGAATCGGCCCAGAAACTGAAGGTTGAAGCGGCAGACCTGACCAGTTGGGATCTGAGCCCGCGCCAGATTTGCGATCTGGAACTGCTGATGAACGGTGGGTTCAACCCGCTCAAAGGGTTCCTGAGCGAAGCCGATTACAACAATGTGGTCGAGAATATGCGCCTGGCTGATGGCACGCTTTGGCCGATGCCGATCACCCTGGACGTCAGCGAAGACTTCGCAGAGAAAATCGAACTGGGTCAGGACATTGCCCTGCGCGATCAGGAAGGCGTCATTCTCGGCACGATGACTGTGACCGACCGCTGGACGCCCGACAAGGCCAATGAGGCAGAAAAAGTCTTTGGCGCGGATGACATCGCTCACCCGGCGGTGAACTACCTACACAACGTGGCCGGCAAGGTCTATTTGGGCGGACCGATCACGGGCATCCAACCGCCCGTGCACTATGACTTCAAGGCCCGCCGCGACACTCCGAACGAGCTGCGCGCCTATTTCCGCAAGGTGGGCTGGCGCCGCATCGTCGCGTTCCAGACCCGTAACCCGCTGCACCGGGCGCACCAGGAACTGACCTTCCGCGCCGCCAAGGAAGCGCAGGCCAACTTGCTGATCCATCCGGTTGTCGGCCTGACCAAACCCGGCGATGTCGACCACTTCACCCGCGTGCGCTGCTACGAGGCGGTGCTGGACAAGTACCCTGCTTCGACCACCTCGATGTCGCTGCTCAATCTGGCCATGCGCATGGCTGGCCCGCGCGAGGCGGTCTGGCACGGCCTGATCCGCGCCAACCACGGCTGCACCCATTTCATCGTGGGCCGCGACCATGCAGGTCCGGGCAAGAACTCGGCAGGTGAAGATTTCTACGGCCCCTATGACGCGCAGGACCTGTTCCGCAAGTATCAGGACGAGATCGGAATCGAGATGGTCGATTTCAAACACATGGTCTATGTGCAGGAACGCGCCCAGTACGAGCCTAATGACGAGATTAAGGATAAGGACAATGTCACCATCCTGAACATCTCGGGCACCGAACTGCGCCGCCGTCTGCGCGAGGGGCTGGAAATCCCCGAATGGTTCTCATTCCCCGAAGTTGTGCAGGAACTGCGAAACCGCTTCCCGCCGCGCTCGCAGCAGGGCTTCACCGTGTTCTTCACCGGATTCTCGGGCTCCGGAAAGTCAACGATCGCCAACGCGCTGATGGTCAAGCTGATGGAAACCGGCGACCGCCCTGTGACCCTGTTGGATGGCGATATCGTGCGGAAGAACCTGTCGTCCGAACTGGGCTTCTCGAAGGAACACCGCGATCTCAACATCCGCCGCATCGGTTATGTCGCCTCCGAAATCACCAAGAACGGCGGTATCGCGATCTGCGCTCCGATCGCTCCTTATGCTTCGACACGGCGCGCGGTTCGCGAAGAGATCGAGGCGTTCGGTGCATTCTGCGAGGTCCACGTGTCGACCAGTATCGAAGAATGCGAGCGCCGTGACCGCAAAGGTCTGTACAAGCTGGCCCGTGAGGGCAAGATCAAAGAGTTCACGGGTATTTCCGACCCCTATGACGTGCCAGAAAGCCCTGAGCTGCGTGTCGAGACCGAGAATGTCGATGTCGACAATTGCGCCCACCAGGTGCTGCTCAAACTCGAAAGCATGGGCTTGATTGCCGGATCTTGATCTGGCCGGAACGTTTCAAGGCCTCCGGCACACCGGGGGCCTTTTCATTTGATCCGCCTAATCCGGCAGATCGACCTGCCCGCGCATCAGGACAAACCCCTTGCCCGCCACTTTGATACCGGACATGTCATCAATGTTGCCAACTCGCGTGACCGTGGCCTGACCTGGGCGACCCAAGTCGTGGCCTTGCTCGGCAACAAATGTATCTTTGTTCATCAATCCGTATTTCCAAAGATAGGCCGCCATCGCTCCGGTCGCTGACCCGGTAAAAGGATCTTCGGGCGGGCTGGGCGGCGCCATCAACAGGCGCGAGAATGTATCGCCGTCTTCGGTCGCGCCTTTTAGTGTGACCAGAAAGGGTTCCGCTATGTCGGACCCGGAATACCCGCCGGCTTCAGCCACTTTGCACAGGGCACGATCATCCAGCTTCGCGGCGCGCAAGGCTTCATGGTCGCGCAGAACAGTAATGCAGTATGGCAACCCCGTTGAGACCATCTGAGGCGGCGAGATGATTGCATCTTCAGGCAAGTTGACGGCGGCCGCGACCAGACCGGCAGCAACATGCAGACCAAATTGCGGGGCGACCTGAGTCATTTCGATACTGTCGCCGTCCAACCGAATCGAAACGATGCCGGCCCCGGTTTCCAATGTCAGGGCATTTCCGGAAAACAGGCCACGCGACCGCATGGCAGCAACGGTCGCAATGGTCGGATGCCCGGCAAACGGAATTTCCCGACTGGCCAGAAAATAGCGGACATGGATATCGGCCACTTCTGAAGGGCCCGTGAATGTGCACTCAACCAGCGAGGTTTCGCGGACATAAGCCAGACAGACCTCATCCGACAGCCCTGCCCCGCCATGAACTACGGCACATCCGTTGCCGCCAAAGGCGCTGTCACTGAAGGCATCCACCCAATCGAAATCGAACCAGCCCATCTACGCCCTCCGGTACTGCGCCACGGCAGTTCGCGCCTTTTGCCTCAGTCGCGGCCAATGCCACGTCAATTCAGATGGATAAGGGGCCGTTCAGTGAACGGCCACCGGGGACAGGTCATGCTGGCGGGCCAGGACAAAGGCCAGCTTGCGGTCCGCCACAAGCGCCAATTGCTGCCCGTCCGAATCGTGAACGGCATAAAGCTGGTCCAAATCGCCCGCCTGATCACGAAGATCCCGAGGCAGATCAGCAACATCAACCGTTTTGACATAGACGATACGATCGCCTTCGGTGTTGATCTCAACCGGTGTATTCATAGCTCTTACCCCTTTTTTATGTTGATCGTTTGCACCACGGTTTCGGGCACGGCGCGGGTCAGGTCCACGTGCAACAGACCGTTTTCCATAATCGCCTCGCCCACTTCGACGCCGTCGGCCAGCACGAACATGCGCTGGAATTGACGCGCTGCGATGCCGCGATGCAGGTAGATGCGCCCCTCGCTGTCGTCGCGCTGACGGCCCCGTATCACCAATTGGCGGTCTTCGATGGTTATCGACAGGTCTTCTTCCGCAAAACCGGCCACGGCCAGAGTAATGCGATAGGAATAATCCGAGGTCTGTTCGATGTTATAAGGCGGGTACCCTTCGTTTCCGGCCTTTGCGGACCGTTCCAGAAGGCGTTCCAACTGCTCGAACCCCAAAAGATGCGGGTATGAGCCAAGAGTTAGTTTCGACACGTTTTTTCGTCCTTCATTGTCAAAGCGACGTATTGGGCGGCCCCGTTCCGGCAACCGCGTACTATAGAATATGGGAAGATATGGGGATGTCCACAAGGTCTGGCCGGATAAACCCTGACACACTATCTTGTGTGAAAAGCACCACAACCAAGCCGAGTCGCCAATGAACGCGCCCACCGATCTGTCCATGAAAACCGATGAAGTTCTGCGGGTTGAGCTGGAGGTCTTCCGCCGCCAGCACCGGGATCTGGACGAAGCGATCGAGGCATTGGAGGCCAAGGGTACGGCCGACCAGCTAACCATCAAACGGTTGAAAAAGCAGAAACTGCGGCTGAAAGACATCATTCGTCTGATCGAGGACCGCCTGACCCCCGATATCATTGCTTAAAACCCCCATACCGCATTGCCACAAAACCGGATTTGGCTATAGTGCGCGCTCTTTCTGGATCGCAGGGGCATGAGCGGATGGGCGAGATCAAAGTCGGGATCATCATGGGCAGCCAGTCGGACTGGCCGACAATGAAAGAAGCCGCAGACATTCTGGACGAGTTGGGCGTTGCCTATGAAAAGCGTATCGTTTCGGCCCATCGGACACCCGACCGCCTTTGGGACTACGGAAGGACCGCCGTTGAACGAGGACTGCAGGTCATAATTGCGGGAGCCGGCGGTGCCGCGCACTTACCTGGCATGATGGCATCGAAGACACGGGTTCCCGTGATCGGCGTACCTGTACAGACACGGGCACTGTCCGGGGTCGATTCGCTCTACTCCATTGTTCAGATGCCCAGGGGTTTTCCAGTGGCGACCATGGCCATTGGGTCGGCAGGCGGTGCCAATGCCGGTCTCATGGCGGCTGGCATACTCGCGCTGCAGGATGATGCGCTGGCCACGCGGTTGGACACATGGCGCGCGACCTTGTCCGCCTCGATCCCCGAGGAGCCGCAGGGATGAGCCGGATCGGCTTTGTCGGCACCGGCCATATCGCAGCCCCTATCGCGCGATTCCTGGCGGGCAAAGGGCATGAGATATTCGTAACCGAACGCAGCGCCTCGGTATCCGCCGCGCTGGCAGCCGAAATAGACGCAACAGTTTCAGGCCCACAAGGCGTTCTGGATCAATCCGAGATCGTCTTTCTGTGTCTGCGCCCGCACTTGGCGGCCGAAATCCTTGAACCTCTGAGCTTTCGCGCCGAACACCGGATCGTTTCGGTCATGGCGGGCGTGAACGAGGCGCAGTTACGTGCGCTATGCGCCCCGGCGGCGGAGTGTGTGCAGACCATACCGTTGGGATTTCTGGAGCAAGGCGGCTGTCCGATGGCAGCCTACGGCAATGATCACCTTCTGGCCGAGTTGCTCGAACCCGAGAACCCGGTGATCAAGGTCGCGGACGAATCCGCGTTTAATGCCCATTTCGCTATATGTGCCATGGTGCCGGGTATTCTGGATTTGTTGGCCACCGGGTCCGAATGGCTGGGCGAGGTGACCGGCGATGCGGATGGGGCAGAATTCTATACCACACAATTGATATCCGGCTTTTTGGCCGCAATGGATAAAGGTACTGCCGGCCGGTTGGCTGAAGAACGCGATGCATTGGCGACCGAGGGAACTCTGAGCCTGCAGATGACAGAAACCCTGCATGACCAGCGCGCGCATGATGCCTTGTGCGCGGCGCTCAGCGCAATTGGCAAACGGTTGGAGAATTGAAAATGGCGAAAATGCTCGCCCCCGGCGCAGTAATCGGAATTCTGGGCGGAGGCCAGCTGGGCCGAATGCTGTCGGTGGCCGCAGCACGACTGGGATTCGTTAGCCATATCTATGAGCCCGGCGCGAACCCGCCCGCCGGTCAGGTTGCCGATCGTGTCACAACGGCAGCCTACGACGATGTCGAAGCGCTGAAAGCTTTTGCCGATGCCGTGGATGTAATCACCTACGAGTTCGAGAACATCCCGACCGATGCGCTGGATGTACTGGAGGCTCACCGCCCGATAAGACCAGGTCGAGAAGCTTTGCGGGTCAGTCAGGATCGATTGACGGAAAAGACCTTTCTGCAAGATCTGGGTCTGAACACCGCGCCCTTTGCCGATATCTCGGACCTGAAAGATCTTAACGCAGCCATTGAACGGATCGGTGCCCCCGCCATCCTCAAGACCCGCCGCTTGGGATATGATGGCAAAGGCCAGGCCCGGCTGGGATCACCCGAGGATGCCGAAGCCGCCCTTGCGGAGATGTCCGGTGCACCGTCCATTCTGGAAGGTTTCGTGAATTTCTCCCACGAAGTGTCCGTCATCGCCGCCCGCGGGCTCGATGGGCAGGTTGCCTGCTTCGATCCCGGCGAGAACGTGCATCGGGACGGTATCCTTCACACGACAACGGTCCCTGCCCGTCTGTCGCCGGCCCAGCGCACGGACGCCGTTTTGTTGGCAGCCAGCATCCTCAACGCGCTCGACTATGTTGGCGTGATGGGAGTGGAGCTGTTCGTAACACCCAAAGGTCTGATCGTGAACGAGATCGCTCCGCGGGTGCACAATTCGGGACACTGGACACAGAACGGATGCGCGGTTGATCAGTTCGAACAACACATCCGCGCCGTGGCCGGCTGGCCCTTGGGGGACGGTCAGCGCCATACGGACGTGGTGATGGAGAACCTCATCGGTCACGATATGGACCGCGTGCCCGAACTGGCACGAGAACGCGATGTCGCCCTGCACCTGTACGGGAAGGCCGATGTCAAGCCAGGTCGAAAGATGGGCCATTTCAACCGGATCGTTCGCTGACCGATCCGGTATTGCCCGCTTGTCTCAATTGATGAAGCGGGTTGCGATATCGCCGGACATATAGCTCATGCGCCCAGCGGCAATTGTTGCCGCGACCCTGTGCGTATCGGCATGCAGTATCACCAGATCCGCACGTTTTCCGGGTGCGAGGGTGCCTCGGTCGCTCAACCCCAACACATTTGCGGGACCAGAGGAAACTAGGGCCCATGCGCCTGCGAGATCGAGCAAACCAGTTCTGGCCACCAATAGCGCGGCGCGGCGCGGGCTGGGATAGTGGTAGTCCGAGGCCAGCGCGTCGCACAGCCCCATCGCAATCAGATCCAGCGCGCTGGCATTGCCTTTATGAGATCCGCCGCGCACCACATTGGGCGATCCGAGGATGATATGGTCCCCGGCTGCGCGCGCGGCCTCGGCGGCCAACAGCGTCTCAGGGAATTCCGCGATCGAAACGCCTCTCTTTCGCCACCATGCCCTTGTTTCGGCTGTGGCGTCGTCATGGCTGCCCATCCGAACACCCTGCTTGCGCAGCTCCTCGCACAGTGTATCAAGCGCCGCAGGCACTTCATCCTTTCGTTCGTGCATGTTCATCAGCAGGTCAAAATGAACCTCAGGATTGCGCCCCGCTTTCAGCGCCTGGCCGGTCAAGCGCGGTGGTTTGCGACCCTCGGCCAGACGGTCATGCGGCAGGTGGTCGTTGAACACCACGTAGGGCACCTGCCAAGCGGCAACACGCCTTGGTAGATCATCATAGTCGTCCAGCATGTGTGTTTCGAACCGCAGTTGCGGGATCAGATCGGTCACCACGCTATCTTTGACTGTCGCAATGGCCTCAAAGACCTGCGCCGCGAACTCTGGGCCGCGAACCCCACCTTCCCAGCTGTGAAATTGCGCCAGTACGGCGGTGGTAATACCATTCGCGGCCAGTTCGGCCTCGGCCGAGAGTATACCCTCGGCCATTTGCTTCATCGCCCCGCGCCGCGGTGCAATATGGCGTTCAAACCCGTCACCGTGCAGATCAATTATTCCGGGCAGAACGATATAGCCCGTCAGGTCGACGCGCCGTCCAACTGTGCCCGATTGTACCAGCCCTTGGCCTATGCTGAGCTCTGCCTGCACGACGCTGCCCTCGGGCTGCAGGACATCCGCACCCGTGAATGTCAGTTCAAGAGATGTCATTGCGTGGGTTCCGATTCCGGTTCCGAACAATCCTGCCCGATGCAGATCTCGTCTATTATGTCCATGACACCATCAAGCCAAGTGATTTGCGGATCGAACCTGCCGAACTCTATGAAATGGAGCACTTGCGCCATGACGCGCGGGTTGTTCATCATGAACGTGTGAGTCACCGGCAAAACGATATGGTCCGCCATCCCTTGGACCTTGGTAGTCTCGACTGAGACCTTTCCGTCATCCGGGCCATCAATCAGCGAAGAAAACACCGGGTTCAGTGAGTTTTCACCCGCGACGACTCCCAATTCAAACTCCACGGGCGGCAATCGGCGCGGCAATCCTTCCGGCCCGGTTCCAAGCGCCAAACCGGCCGGGCCGTGCAACACGCCGAACACCTCCCAATCGCCCAGCTCGTCCACAAGTTGGCTGCCCTGATTTGGCGGCCCCAACATGACAACGCGGCCCAGGTTTTCTGGCGCGTTGCCCTGCAGCCAATAGCGCAACAGAATACCGCCCATGGAATGCGCAACCACATTGACCGTATCGTCGCCGCAGGCAGCAAAGGCATCGGGCAAGGTTTGGTCGGCCAGATCCGGTATCGGAAGATCCGTGGACGGATAACCGGGTCGAACCACGGTGTAGCCGTGCGCTCGAAACAGCTGCTCCATTACAGAAAATGATGCTTCAGTCCGCGCGAGACCGTGCAACAGCACAACGCATTTCGCGGAAGCTGCGACCGGTGCAAGAACGAACAGCAGGGCGACAAGAAATCTCATGCCCGCCAGATAAGCGCTCGGGCGGAGTGAGGGAACCCCTAACCGCGGCCGACACGCACTACCGCGAGCGCGATACCGCCCAGAACCAGAGCCGCGCCCAACAATAGCTTTATTGTCGCGACCTCTCCCAACAGAACGACCCCACCAGCGATGGCAATCACCGGGACGCTGAGTTGGACAACGGCCGCGATGGCCGGGGCAAGCTGCGGCAATACGCGATACCACAATGCATAGCCCAATCCAGAGGTTACACCGCCAGACAGCGCGGCCAGTAGATAGCCCAAGGCGGTCATCTGCCACGTTCCGCCAGTTGCCAGCAGCACCAATCCCGTCACCGGCAGCGCCGCCAGGAAATTTGCCGCCGTACCCGATAGGGCATCCGGCTCGGACCGTCCTGCCAGCGAATAAGCCGCCCAGCCGATTCCGGCCGCTGTCATCAACGCAGCGCCGGGAAGATCAACCTGAACCTCACCTGAAGGCCAAAGAACATAAGTAAGGCCGCTCAGCGCGATAACTGCGCCCAATAATTGTCTCGTGGTTGGCGTCGTCCCCAGTACACCGCCGGCAGCGAACATTGTGATCTGTACAACACCAAACAGAATCAAAGCTCCTACACCGGCATCCAGCGTCAGGTACGCAACGGAAAACCCAATCATGTAAAGCGACAAAGAACCTGCACCCACAATCCGCCGAAGGTCAAACAGTGGCAGAGGTCCGTGTCGCAGCGAAACCAAAACGACCAATACAAGCGCTCCGGCCAATACGCGGACGACGGCAAAACCAGCCGGGTCGCTGGCACCACTGTCAATGGCAAGACGATTCAGGACCGAATTCGCCGCAAAGGCGCACATGGTCAGGGCAGTCAGCAAGAACAGTCGCATATCAATGGCATAGCGCGTCGGCCGAGGTTTTGACACTCACTTTCGCACAGACGCCCCTGCCCTTCATCTTTTTGTAAATACTCCCGCCGGAGGCTTAGCCGCGCAGCGGCTAATCATAACGAAACGGGGCCGCCCGAAGGCGACCCCGTCCATAAGCACTATGGCTTAAGCAGCTTACATCATGCCGCCCATGCCGCCCATGTCGGGCATACCACCTGCAGCAGGCGCATCTTTCTGCGGCTTGTCTGCAACCATCGCTTCGGTGGTGACCAGCAGACCAGCAACCGATGCCGCATCTTCCAGAGCGGTCCGGACAACTTTGGCCGGGTCGATCACGCCGAACGAGAACATGTCGCCATATTCTTCGGTCTGCGCGTTGAAGCCGAAAGACGCGTCCGAAGATTCGCGAACTTTGCCAGCAACAACAGCACCATCAACGCCTGCGTTTTCGGCAATCTGGCGCAGCGGCGCTTCGATGGCCTTGCGAACGATGTTGATGCCTGCGTCCTGATCGGCATTTGCGCCTTTCAGCTCGTTCAGCGCTTTGCCGGCCTGAACCAGAGCAACACCGCCGCCCACAACAACGCCTTCCTGAACGGCAGCGCGCGTTGCGTTCAGAGCATCGTCCACACGGTCCTTACGCTCTTTCACTTCAACTTCGGTCATGCCGCCGACGCGGATAACGGCAACACCACCTGCCAGTTTGGCAACGCGCTCTTGCAGCTTCTCACGGTCGTAATCCGACGAGGTTTCTTCGATCTGAGTGCGGATCTGAGCAACACGTGCTTCGATCTCGGCTTTCTCGCCAGCACCGTCGACGATGGTGGTTTCGTCTTTGGTGATTTCGATTTTCTTGGCGGTGCCCAGCATGTCCATGGTGACGGACTCGAGCTTCATGCCCAGATCTTCGCTGATGACCTGACCGCCGGTCAGGATTGCGATGTCCTGCAGCATGGCTTTGCGGCGATCGCCGAAGCCCGGTGCCTTGACAGCAGCAATTTTCAGGCCACCGCGCAGTTTGTTGACCACGAGGGTCGCCAGCGCTTCGCCTTCAACGTCTTCTGCAATGATCAGCAGCGGCTTTTGCGACTGGATCACTTGCTCCAGCAGCGGAACCATCGGCTGCAGCGAGGACAGTTTCTTTTCGTGCAGCAGGATCATGCAGTCGTCGAGTTCTGCAATCATCTTGTCTGCGTTGGTGACGAAATAAGGCGACAGGTAGCCACGGTCGAACTGCATACCTTCGACAACATCGGTCTCGGTTTCCAGACCTTTGTTTTCTTCGACGGTGATGACGCCTTCGTTGCCAACTTTCTGCATCGCGTCTGCAATCTGCTGGCCGATTTCGGCTTCGCCGTTGGCCGAGATGGTGCCGACCTGAGCAACTTCTGCCGAGTCTTTGACTTCCCGCGAAGCAGCTTTGATGCCCTCGACGACTTTGGCGGTAGCCAGGTCGATGCCGCGCTTCAGGTCCATCGGGTTCAGGCCCGCCGCAACCTGCTTCAGACCTTCCTTGACGATGGCCTGAGCCAGAACGGTCGCAGTGGTGGTGCCGTCGCCGGCTTCGTCATTGGTGCGGCTGGCGACTTCTTTCACCATCTGCGCGCCCATGTTTTCGAACTTGTCTTCCAGTTCGACTTCCTTGGCAACCGAAACACCGTCTTTGGTGATGCGCGGCGCGCCGAAGGACTTGTCCAGAACCACGTTACGGCCTTTGGGGCCGAGGGTTACTTTTACAGCATCTGCCAGGATGTTCACACCTGCCAGCATGCGGTTACGGGCATCGGTGTCGAATTTGACGTCCTTTGCAGCCATGTCGTTTCTCCTTGAGAAAAATGTTGAGAATGAAGATCAGAGAAAGCGCATGGGCTTACTCGATGATCCCCATGATGTCGCTTTCTTTCATCATCAGCAGCTCTTCGCCGTTGACCTGGACCTCGGTGCCCGACCATTTGCCGAACAGGATCTTGTCGCCAGCCTTCACAGCCATTGCGATCAACTCGCCGCTGTCCTTGCGTGCGCCTTCGCCGGTTGCGACGACTTCGCCTTCGCTGGGCTTTTCTTTTGCGCTGTCAGGAATGATCAGGCCGCCTGCGGTTTTTTCTTCGCTCTCCACACGGCGAACCAGCACACGGTCATGAAGCGGTTTCAATGCCATCTTTGCAGCTCCTTGGGCTCAAAGTTTATCTATCCTCCCCTCACCGAATGGCGAGGCGTTAGCACTCGACCCTTGCGAGTGATAACGACGCATAGCTAGGAGGTCAGAAACCCTGAGTCAACAATCTGAGAGCGATTTTTTTTGTCATTTAGTTCAGTCAGCCTGTTCCCAACTGTAGGCCCAGTGTTTCAGGCCCTGGGTACCGGCATCCGACAGCATGTAGACGCCTTTTTCAACCTTGTCGAACCAGCCATAATGATTGTCCCTCATCAGACGCGTGGCCTCGGCCACACCGGTCGCTTTGGCTACTTCCGAGCCCTTGGTGGCGCCGTACTCGGCCAAGTGTGCCGCACATTTCAGCGCATCCTGTCGATAGGCCGTAACGATACCGTGCCGCGTGGCGCCGCCTGCATTTGGATCACCCTCCAGACGGTCGAATTCGCGAAGAAGCTGCGTGGCCTTGGCCTTGTTTTTGCGCGGCGCATAAGGACCCGGATCACACTGCACTTCAACCGCGCCGTCGGTACGAACAGTAATCAATCCCAGCCCCAGCCGACGGCACAGCGCAAGATTGTCCTTCAAGGCGCGGCGAGCCGTTCGCCCCTTTGGTTTACTGACACCAATATAGACTTGATCGGTGATCTTCAGTCGCGCGATGGCCTGATGGAACAGAGCAAGGCTGAACCTCAACTTCAACTCAACAATCACCGGCTCCTGCCCGTCGCGGATCGCGACAATATCGGCTGCACCAACCTCACCCTTGACGGTGTAACCTTGACGTTCCAACAACGCTTTGATCGGGGGATAGAGATCCTGCTCGCGGTTCATACAGGCATGCTATGCGGTTTCTCGTGGATTGCCAGATGCTATGTTCCGGGCACTCCGTCTTGCGCAGGCTTTGGTGCCGTGAATAAGTGATGAAACAATCGAAGAACTAAAGTCCGGGATGACCTTTATGCGCATTTTCAGCCTTATTCTATTTTTCCTTCTGCCCGCCTTTGCACATGCAGCCTGCGAGGGGCGTGATCTTAGGCTGGACATGAGTCCCGAAGACAAAGCCACACTGGAACAACGAGTCAGCAGTACCCTTTTCCCGGAAGGCAATCATTGGATAGCCCAAAAAGACGGGACAGTTCTGCATCTGATCGGAACACTGCACACCAACGATGAACGGATGGGAGCGATCGTCGAACGGCTGAAACCGGTACTCGGTCAGGCGGATGCCATCTACTTCGAAGTAACCGACGCGGACATGAACGCGTTCGAACAAGATCTGGCCAAGGATTTCAGCCCCGTTCTCATCACTTCAGGCCCGACACTGGTCGACCTGATGTCCGAAGAAGATTGGGCTGCCTTGTCCGTCACTCTGGCTGAGCGCGGCATTCCCAGCTGGATGGCCGCCAAGATGCGCCCCTGGTTCCTGAGCATGATGCTCGGCATTCCACCTTGCCTCATGGAAACACCCGAATTCGATCGCGGCATGGACAAACGCCTGAGCGAAATCGCCGAAGCGCTGGGTACGCCGCAGCATTCGCTCGAGCGGATTGCCGATCTGATTGCGATGTTCGACAGCCATCCGATAGAAGAGCAGGTCCAATCCCTGACGCGTCTGGCCGGGGCTCTGCATGCCGGGGACGATCAATTCATCACGATGGCCAACGCCTACATTGAAGAGCAGCATGCGCAGATTCTGCATCTCGCAAAAATGGAGGGTCTCGCGGCATCAGGACTGACGCCCGAGGAATTCGAAGAAGAGTGGGAAAGCTTCGAAGATCAGCTTTTGGTGCAGCGAAATACCAACTGGATGAAGACAATTCTGAATATTCAGGATCAATCCGTCGTCATTGCTGTTGGTGCAGGGCATTTGGGCGACGAGCACGGCCTTCTGAACATGCTACAAAAAGCCGGTTACTCCCTCAGCCGCGCCGCGTTTTGACCGGTACGAACGTTTCTTAAGACCAACAGTCGCAGAGCGCCTGCACCCGGGTGACAAGACCGTCTGGCAGTCCTATAAGGCGCGCAATTTCCATTCCTCAGGACGTTGACATGACAACCCTAGTATTTGGCCACAAGTCCCCCGACACCGATTCCACCGGCTCTCCAATCCTTTGGTCTTGGTATCTGAACGAAGTCAAAGGCGTACTGGCCGAACCTGTGCTGCTGGGCGAGCCCAACACCGAAGCCGCTTTCATGCTGGAAAACTGGGATCTGCCCAAGCCGCGCATTATCGAAGAACTGGCAGCGGATACACCGGTGGTTATCGTAGATACGAACAATCCTGCCGAGTTGCCCGCCAATATCAACGATGCAGACATCCGCGCCATAATCGACCACCACAAGCTGGTCGGCGGCCTGGAAACCAAAGGCCCAATCGACATCACGGTACGCCCGCTGGCCTGCACCGCCACGATCATGGTCGACATGATGGGCGACGATGCCGCCAAAATGCCCGATGCGATCAAAGGTGCAGCCCTGACCTGCATCCTGTCGGACACGCTGGAATTCCGGTCCCCAACGACTACGGAGCATGACCGTATGGTCGCGGAAAAGCTGGCGGCCGAGCTGGAGCTGGATATCTCGGCCTATGCGGCAGACATGTTCGCGGCCAAATCTGATGTCTCGTCATTCTCGGACGCCGAACTGATCCGAATGGACAGCAAGGAGTACGAAGTCGACGGCACCAAGTTCCGCGTCTCAGTGCTGGAAACAACGGCACCCGGCGTTGTATTGGATCGCAAGGCCAGCCTGGCGAACTCGATGGCGGACGTTGCCAAGGAAGATGGCGTCGATCAGGTTCTTCTTTTCGTTGTCGATATTCTGAACGAAGAAGCCACCTTGCTGGTGCCCAATGATCTGGTGAAATCCGTTGCGGAAAAAAGCTTTGGCGCTTCGGTTGACGGTGACGCCGTTGTTCTGCCTGGTATCATGAGCCGGAAAAAGCAAATCATCCCGAACCTCAAGGTTTGACATCCCAGCGTTCAGGGCGCCCAACTTGGGCGCCCTTCTTTTTGCGAGGCTCTGCCTCGCGCTCCGGGATATTTGAGGCCAGATGAAGCACGGATCCCCTGCTTCATCTGGCCAAAAGTATCCCGGGGGAGACGCCCGTAGGGCGGCGGGGGCAGAGCCCCCCTCTGGTCAAACGGAACAACCTCTGCCATAGGCTTGAACTGCCAATGCCCGCCAAAAGAGGCCCCAATGACCCAGATCATTCATTCGCTTGCCGAAATTTCCGACCGTTACCGGGCGCTTTTCGTCGACCTCTGGGGATGCGTCCACAACGGCATCACCGCGTTTCCCGAGGCCGTGGCGGCATTGCAGGCCTATCGGCAGAACGGAGGCGCAGTGGTCTTGGTCACCAATTCCCCCAAGCCGCGCGCAGGGGTTGCCGAGCAACTGGTTCAGTTCAACGTACCATCCGACGCATACGACACCATCGCCTCCAGCGGCGACTCGGCCCGGTCAGCCCTGTTCCGCGGCGCAGTTGGTGAGAAGGTCTATTTCATGGGCGAATGGCAGCGCGATGCGGGATTCTTCGAACCGCTGAAACTGCTGGACCATCCGCTGAAAATCGAACGCGTGCCTCTGAGCGAGGCCGAGGGTATCGTGTGCTGCGGTCCGTTCGACCCTATGGCGGATCCGTCCGTGAACAGGCCCGATTTCCTATACGCAAAGCAAAAAGGCATGAAACTGCTTTGCGCCAATCCGGATATTGTGGTCGACCGCGGGGAAACACGTGAGTGGTGCGCCGGTGCTTTGGCGCGGCTCTATACCGAAATGGGCGGTGAGAGTCTTTATTTCGGAAAACCGCATCCGCCGATCTACGATCTGGCAAGGCGCCGGCTACTTGCGCTTGGCATCGACGTCCCGGATTCGGAGATTCTGGCCATCGGTGACGGACCGCAAACCGATATTGCCGGCGGCATGGGTGAAGGTATCGATACTCTGTTCATCACCGGTGGTTTGGCCGCAGCAGAGACCAAAACGTCGCACCATCCGGATGAACACGCCTTAAGAGACCACAACGAAAAAGAAAATATCAATCCGACCTACTCGATCGGCCGGTTGCGGTAGTCAAAAAAGACTTGATTTTCTGCAAGTGCAAAGTAATAAAGTTGCTCAAGGGCGGCTACTGATGGTCTTTTGTTGCCCTTTCGATCTCGAGTGAGGGCAACATGTTGGACAATCTTCCGCGCGGAACGATCTGTATCGAAGACATCGAAATGGGCATGACCCGGCACCTGCGCAAAGTGGTGACCGACGAAGATATCGAGATGTTTGCCCAAGTCTCGACGGATCGCAATCCGGTGCATCTGGACGATGACTATGCCCGCGACACAATCTTTGAAGGGCGCATAGCCCACGGGATGCTGACCGCCGGGTTGATTTCAGCGGTGATCGGAGAGCAACTGCCCGGGCATGGCACTGTTTATATGGGGCAGTCGCTGAAATTCCTGGCCCCGGTACGCCCTGGCGACATGGTTTACGCCGAGGTCAAAGTCATCGACATCGATTTTTCCAAGAGGCGCGTAAAGCTGGATTGCCACTGTTCGGTCGAAGGAAAGAAGGTGCTTGTGGGCGAGGCGATGGTCCTGGCACCGTCGCGGAAGTTCGACTAACCCAACATCACTTGTTGACACCAAGGGCGCCTATATTGGCGCCTTTGACTTTGAAAGCCGTAGCAAGGCGTCAATCACGTGCCCACTCTGACAGCAAACCTGAAGGACGTTTTGAAAGGCAATTGGCCACCATGCGCTCTCTTGCACAAAACGGCAGGATCCAATCGGCGTCGGCATCTGAATCAGGTGCTTGAACCCAGTCCCTAGTCCCGCTAGGCAAACCACATGCAAATCATCCGGGATTTCCAGTTTGTTGAGCCAGAAGACCGCGGCGCCAGCGTTGCGATCGGCAATTTCGATGGCGTTCATGTCGGCCATCAATCCGTGATCGACATCGCCCGCAATGCGGCGCCTGAGGCTCCGCTTGGTGTACTGACCTTCGAACCGCATCCACGTGAGTTTTTCGCACCGAACTCGCCGCCGTTTCGC
The DNA here is from genome assembly GCF_057220975.1 of Ruegeria sp. HKCCD9138. Lineage (NCBI taxonomy): Bacteria > Pseudomonadati > Pseudomonadota > Alphaproteobacteria > Rhodobacterales > Roseobacteraceae > Ruegeria > Ruegeria sp. HKCCD9138. Next base: position 229,521 of record NZ_JBWVAZ010000005.1, read on the forward strand.
CTGATGCGCGGCAACACGCGGGCACACCGCTTGCAGAAGCTGGGCGTTCGGAAACTGTATGAACTTCCCTTTAATTCCGCACTGGCGGGTTTGTCACCCGAGGAATTTGCTCAAAACGTAATCTGCGATGGTCTTGGCTTGTCTCATGTGGTGGTCGGCGCGGATTTCTGTTTTGGCAAGGGCCGTAGCGGAACGGCCCAGGACATGAAGCGGTTTGGTGAAGAAATGGGTTTTGGAGTCACGATTGCGCCGCTTATGGAGCGATCCGAAAACGTTGTATCCTCAACCGCGATCCGCAGTGCATTGTCCGAAGGTCGTCCTCGCGACGCGGCGGCGATGCTGGGCCACTGGCACCGTATAGAAGGCGAGGTTGTGGGTGGCGAACAGCGCGGGCGCGAGCTGGGCTTTCCAACTGCCAACATGTCGATTGAAGGACTGCATCCGCCTAGATTCGGAGTATATGCGGTGTTGGTGGACGTGCTGGATGGTCCGCATCAGGGCAGCTATCACGGCGCAGCTTCTATTGGGACGCGACCAATGTTCAACGGCGAAATTCCGAATATCGAGACCTTCCTTTTTGATTTCTCCGGCGATCTGTACGGCACGACCTTGTCGATCGGACTGGTGGACTACCTGCGCCCCGAGATGAAGTTTGACGGGCTTGACGGCCTGGTTGCCCAGATGGAAGCGGATTGTGACAAGGCCCGTGAATTGCTGGCAGCCTCATGACCACCGACCCGATTGACCGCACAGGACTGGCCCCCCGCTTTTGGGAGCGCAAACCGCTGCAAAAGATGAACCCCCGCGAATGGGAGGCGCTGTGTGACGGTTGCGGAAAGTGCTGCCTGAACAAGCTGGAAGACGAAGACACCGGCGAAGTCGCCCTGACCTGCGTGGCCTGCCGCCTGCTGGACGATGAAACCTGCCGCTGCACACAATACGACATCCGGCACCAGTTTGTTCCCGAGTGCATCGTCATGAGGCCTGACAATATCGACGATCACGCCTATTGGCTGCCAGGGACCTGCGCCTATCGTCTGCTATGGGAGGGCAAGCCCCTTTACGACTGGCACCCCTTGTTGTCTGGTACGCCGGAAACGGTTCACTCCGCCGGTGTATCGGTCAGAGACCGCACCGTTTCCGAGTTCGAAACCCCCATTGAAGAGTGGGAAGACTACATTATCGAGGAGCCGAGCTGATGCACTTTGCCTCTGACAATTCCGGACCCGTACACCCCGAGGTTTTGGCCGCCCTCGCCGAGGCGAACCAAGGGTACCAGATGGCTTATGGCGCGGACACGCTGATGAATGAGGTGCGTGACAGGATTCGGGGGATTTTTGAAGCCCCTGGTGCAGCCGTCTATCTGGTGGCCACCGGCACGGCGGCGAATTCACTGGCTCTGGCCACGCTGTCCCAACCCTGGGAGACCATTTTCTGCTCGCCTGTCGCCCATATCCATGAGGACGAATGCAACGCGCCGGAGTTCTATACGGGTGCAAAACTGACCCTTGTGCCGGGCGGCGACAAGATGACACCCGATGCCTTGCGTCAGTCGATTGAAGGCGAAGAAACCCGGGGCGTCCACGGCCCGCAGCGCGGTCCGGTCTCGATCACGCAAGTTACGGAACGGGGATCTGTGTACTCTCTGGAAGAGCTACAGGCGCTGTGCGGGGTTGCTAAAGACTATGACCTGCCAGTGCATATGGACGGGGCTCGCTTTACCAACGCTCTGGTTGCACTGAATTGTTCACCCGCCGAAATGACCTGGAAAGCCGGTGTTGACGCCGTCAGCTTTGGTGGCACAAAAAACGGTCTGATGGGTGTCGAAGCCGTTGTTTTCTTCGACGAAAGCAAAGCGTGGGAGTTCGAATTGCGCCGCAAGCGCGGAGCGCATCTGTTTTCCAAACACAGATATCTCTCTGCGCAAATGGCGGCATATCTGCGGGATGAACTGTGGTTGAAATCCGCCCGTAAGGCGAATGACAATTGTGCGCGTCTGGCAGACGGGTTGCGTGCCGCAGGTGCTTCGTTCCTTCACGAACCTCAGGCCAATATCATTTTCGCCAGTTTTCCTCGCAGCCAACACAAACGCCTGCATGAAGCCGCGGCAGTTTATCACCTGTGGGGAGATTCTCTGGACGGCGAGGACGAGGATGAGATGCTCGCCTGCCGACTGGTGTGCGACTGGTCGGTCAGCGCCGACCAGATCGATCGCTTCCTGGCCCTTCTCTGACGGGATCGCGCGTTACGCCTTTCTCAATTCGGTCAAATGCCGGTCAAGATCGTCCAGACGGTCTTGACCCCAGAACCGCTGGTCATCCGGCGTGATGTAGAACGGCGCGCCAAATACGCCGCGATCCACGGCTTCTTCAAGATTTGCAGCATAAGTCTCGGCGCCGACCAGCAGGCCGCTGTCTGCCAGGTTGGGATCGAATCCAGCCCGTGACAGGCAATCCCGGATCACCTCGTCCTGGGCAATATCCTTTTCTTCGGCCCAGCACGCGCGCAGGATAGAATGGCACAGTTGACCTACATCACCCGACCCATCCTTTATGGCCGCAATCACGGCATAGGAAGACGGCGCCATGTTGGTCGGCCAATGCGCCGGCTGCAGGTTGAAATCCATGCCCAGATTTCTGGACTGGCGCAAAAGTTCCTGCGCGCGGTATTCAATGCGCGAAATATGGCGGTCTTTCGGTGGCACTCCCCCGGTGCGGCTAAACAGGGCGATGATATCCAGCGGCTTGTAGTTGATCGTCGCACCATGTTTTGCGGCAATCTCTTCCAATCGTGTTCCCGCAAGGTAGGAATAGGGCGAGAGTGTCGCAAAAAAGTAGTCAATCTGGGTCATGTTCACTTTCTCCGCTGCGTTACCTTTGCGGGACGGTAAGGCCATGCTAAGCGGTGTCAACATCACGAATCTGTCACATTGCCACTGCTGCCCGGGGACCTTCAGCCGATGCCGACACTTCACGAACCCAAGCTTATCGCTGGGAACGCTAACCTTCCGCTTGCCGAAACCATTGCGCGCCGCATGAGCCTGCACCGCGGCGTCGACCAGGGGTTGGTCGATGCACGCGTCGAACGCTTCAACGATGGCGAGATCTTTGTCGAGGTCTTCGAGAATGTGCGCGGCGAGGATATGTTCATCGTCCAGCCGACCTCGAACCCGGCCAACGACAACCTGATGGAACTGCTGATCATTGCTGACGCATTGCGGCGGTCGTCAGCGCAACGGATCACTGCCGTGATCCCTTATTTCGGATATGCCCGCCAGGACCGCCGTACCAAGGCGCGCACGCCAATCAGTGCCAAGCTGGTGGCGAACATGCTGACCGGCGCGGGGATCGAGCGGGTTCTGACCATGGATCTGCACGCCGCTCAAATTCAGGGCTTTTTCGATATTCCGGTGGACAACCTCTATGCCTCGCCAATCTTTGCCCTGGACGTGAAGAAGCAGTTCAGGAACCAGATGGACGACCTGATGGTCGTATCTCCGGACGTGGGCGGCGTGGCGCGCGCACGGGAATTGGCGAAGCGGATCAACGCCCCGCTGTCGATCGTCGACAAACGCCGCGAGAAAGCCGGTGAAGTGGCCGAGATGACAGTGATTGGCGATGTCAAAGACAAGATTTGCCTGATTGTTGACGACATGTGCGATACCGCCGGAACGCTGTGCAAGGCGGCGCAAGTGCTGATCGATAACGGTGCGAAAGAGGTCCACTCATACATCACCCACGGCGTCATGAGCGGCCCTGCGGTTGAGCGTGTGACAAACTCAGTAATGAAATCTCTGGTTTTGACGGATACGATCCAACCCAGACCCGAAGTTGCCAAGGCTTCGAACATCCGCATCGTACCGACGGCTCCGATCTTTACTCAGGCGATCCTGAACATCTGGAACGGAACCAGCGTGTCGTCCCTGTTCGAGGACAAGACGCTAACACCGATCTATGAATCGCTTTACCACATGGACTGAGGCCCGCAGGGAAGCATGAGCATGACCGCCAACAAACGCATCGTTCTGTCCAGCGACCACGCAGCGATCGAGCTGCGCAAGGCCGTTGCCAATCACATTGCCGACCAGGGCTGGGAAGTAGTCGATATCGGCCCCACCACGTCCGAAAGCACCCACTACCCCCTGCACGGCAAGGCCGCGGCCGAGGCGGTTACTTCGGGCGATTGTCAACTGGGGATCGTGTTGTGCGGCACTGGTCAGGGCATCATGATGGCGGCCAACAAGGTCCCCGGCATCCGCTGCGGCGTCTGCTCGGACGCATTCTCGGCCCGCATGATCCGCCAGCACAATAACGCAAACATGCTGTCTATTGGCGCACGCGTCGTGGGCGAAGGTCAGGCGCTGGATATCGTGGATGCGTTTCTGTCTGCCGAGTTCGAAGGCGGCCGCCACGCAACGCGCGTGGATATGATCGAGGCGTAGCGCCTTACGACAGTTGGCCCCGGTCAACTATCGGGGCTATGAAATCTGCCAATCGTCTTCATGTGCGACTTCCCCTATTGCGGTCCAGGTCACGCGGATTCGTGCAATGCGGGTGTCTGACCAGGTGCGAAACACCGCGTCAAAACCCTCGGGCGTGATGTTTTCGGCCTGAACCTCGGCGCGCAAGGCCGAAGTGGTGTCAACGTCCCACAAAGACACACCTAGCTGAATCAGCGGGGGCGACCGAAACGGCTCGCTGAATCGGATTGCAGAGCGGCGTTCCCGTGGGCCTGCACCGGTCCACATATCTCCACCATTACCGAATTCGGAAAACAGAACGGCTTCGCCTTGGTCGACGCCAATGGGATGAGTTCGAAATGTCTTCATTGCTGTGGTCTTTATCTATCAATTTCCGCAACTTACCGGTCACCGCAGACAAAATCACGACAAAAAAACGGCCCCGCAAAGCAGGGCCGTTCCGAATGATCTAATTGCAACAAGCCCTTACAGGCTCATATGCGTTCCAAGGGCTTCCATGTCAGCCAGCAGTTTGGCGGCATCGTCGACGATGGTCTGATCATCGCCTGCTTTTGCCGCCTCGTGCGAAGCCCGCGCCTCGGCGATCAGGTCGTCCAGATGCGACCGGGTCACTTCGGCAACCGGGATGGCCTTTTCGGCCAGAACCGACAGGCCATCGCCGTTGATCTGGGCAAATCCGCCGGTGACCAGGTATTCGCTGGACCCTTCGGGTGCCTCGACCTTCAGGATGCCCGGGCGCAGAGTGGTGATGGTGGGGGCATGATCGGGCATTGCCGTCATGTCCCCGTCCGCGCCGGGAATCTGGACCGCGGTAGCCGCGAGCGAAGCGAGGCTCCGCTCGGGGCTGACGAGGTCGAATTGCATCGTGTTTGCCATCAGGGATACTCCTTAGGCGGCTTCTGCGGCCATCTTCTCCGCTTTGGCGATCACTTCTTCGATGCCGCCAACCATCAGGAAGGCCGCTTCGGGCAGGTGATCGTATTCGCCGGCCACAACGGCCTTGAACGACGCGATGGTCACATCCAGAGGGACCTGAACGCCGGGCGAACCGGTGAAGACTTCGGCCACGTCGAACGGCTGCGACAGGAAGCGTTCGATCTTACGGGCGCGAGCCACGGTCAGCTTGTCCTCTTCCGACAGTTCGTCCATGCCGAGGATGGCGATGATGTCCTGAAGCGACTTGTAGCGCTGGAGTATCTGCTGAACGTCGGTCGCAACCTTGTAGTGCTCTTCACCAACGATGGCCGGGTCAAGCAGGCGCGAGGTCGAGTCGAGCGGGTCAACCGCGGGGTAGATACCTTTTTCCGAAATCGCACGGTTCAGAACGGTGGTCGCGTCCAGGTGTGCAAACGAGGTTGCCGGCGCGGGGTCGGTCAGGTCGTCCGCAGGAACATAAATGGCCTGCACCGAGGTGATCGAACCGGCCTTGGTCGAGGTGATACGCTCCTGCAGGGCACCCATGTCGGTGGCCAGTGTCGGCTGATAGCCCACCGCCGAAGGAATACGACCCAGCAGAGCCGAAACCTCAGAACCCGCCTGCGTGAAGCGGAAGATGTTGTCGACGAAGAACAGAACGTCGGTACCGGACTGGTCGCGGAACTGTTCGGCCAGCGTCAGACCGGTCAGAGCAACGCGGGCACGCGCACCCGGAGGTTCGTTCATCTGACCGTAAACCAGGGCCACCTGCGATTCCGACAGGTTGTCCGGCTTGATCACGTTCGATTCGATCATCTCGTGATAAAGATCGTTCCCTTCACGGGTCCGTTCGCCAACGCCCGCGAACACCGAGAAGCCCGAGTGCACTTTTGCGATGTTGTTGATCAGTTCCATGATCAGAACGGTCTTGCCAACGCCGGCGCCGCCGAACAGGCCGATTTTACCGCCTTTGGCGTAAGGGGCCAGCAGGTCAACAACCTTGATGCCGGTTACCAGAATTTCCGACTCGGTCGACTGTTCGTCGAACGCTGGTGCGGGCTGGTGGATGGCACGGGTTTCGGATGCCTCAACGTCACCTTTTTCGTCGATTGGCTCGCCGACAACGTTCAGGATGCGGCCCAGCGTGGCGTTCCCAACCGGAACCGAGATCGGGCCACCGGTATCGGTGACTTCTTCACCCCGGACCAGACCTTCAGTCGCATCCATCGCGATGGTGCGGACGGTGTTTTCACCCAGGTGCTGGGCAACTTCCAGCACCAGGCGCTTGCCGTTGTTGGTGGTTTCCAGCGCGTTCAGAATTTCAGGCAGCTGATCTTCGAAGTGCACGTCAACGACGGCCCCGATGATCTGTGTGACTTTGCCTTTTGCATTCGCCATGTTTCGTCTCCGGTTTTCTTACAGCGCTTCGGCGCCGGAAATAATTTCAATCAGCTCGTTGGTGATCACGGCCTGACGCGAACGGTTGAACTGGATCGTCAGCTTGTCGATCATCTCACCCGCGTTACGTGTCGCGTTGTCCATCGCGGACATCCGTGCACCCTGTTCAGACGCTCCGTTTTCGAGCAGAGCCGAGAAGATCGCGGTCGCAACCCCCTTGGGCAGCAGGTCGGCCAGAATGGCCTCTTCGCTGGGCTCGTAGTCGAAGACCGCACCACTGTCGTCACCCATCGCTTCATCTTCGAACGAGGCGGGGATGATCTGGTGTTCCGTCGGAATCTGGGTCACGACGTTCTGGAACTTCGCATAGAAGATCGTGGCAACGTCGAATTCACCCGCGTCGAAACGGGACAGGATGTCCTTCGCGATGTCCTGCGCGTTGGTGTAACCGACGCGCTTGACCTCGCTCAGGTCGATATGGCCAACGAACAGATCGCCGTAGTCACGCTTGAGTGCGTCACGGCCTTTCTTGCCGACGGTCAGGATCTTGACCGTCTTGCCTTTCGCCGTCAGCTCATAAGCCTTGGCACGGGCCAGTTTGGCGATGTTCGCGTTGAAGCCGCCACACAGGCCGCGTTCAGCTGTCAAGACAACCAGCAGATGCACATCATCACTGCCCGTACCACGGAGCAGCTTGGGGGCGCTGTCGCTGCCCCCGACCGAAGCTGCCAGACCCGCCATCACAGCATTGAACTGCTCGGCATAGGGGCGCGAGGCTTCGGCAGATTCCTGGGCGCGGCGCAGTTTTGCGGCCGCGACCATCTGCATGGCCTTGGTGATCTTGCGGGTCGATTTGACCGACTCGATCCTGTTTTTAAGGTCCTTCAGACTAGGCATCGGAACCTCCTATCAAGCGAAGGTCGCGGCGTATTCGTCGATCGCTGCCTTGATCTTGTCGGACGCTTCACCTTTGATCTTCGGATCTTCGTCTGTGATCCACTGAAGCAGGTCAGCATGCTTTCCGCGCAGGTGCGCCAGCAGGCCAGCCTCATAGCGGCCAACGTCAGACACGTCGATCTTGTCGAGGTAGCCGTTGGTGCCGGCAAAGATGACGCAGACGATTTCAGCGTTGGTCAGCGGCGAATACTGCGGCTGTTTCATCAGCTCAGTCAGGCGCGCACCACGGTTCAGCAGCTGCTGGGTCGCGGCGTCGAGGTCGGAACCGAACTGCGCAAACGCAGCCATTTCGCGGTACTGAGCCAGTTCCAGTTTAACCGGACCGGCAACCGATTTCATCGCGTTGGTCTGAGCCGAGGAGCCCACACGCGAAACCGACAGACCGGTGTTCACAGCAGGACGGATGCCCTGATAGAACAGTTCGGTTTCAAGGAAGATCTGACCGTCAGTGATCGAGATCACGTTGGTCGGAATAAACGCCGAAACGTCACCACCCTGAGTTTCGATAACCGGCAGAGCGGTCAGCGAACCTGCACCGAAGTCTTCGTTCAGCTTCGCCGAACGTTCCAGCAGACGGGAGTGGAGGTAGAAAACGTCACCCGGATACGCTTCGCGGCCCGGCGGGCGGCGCAGCAGCAGCGACATCTGACGATACGAAACAGCCTGTTTCGACAGGTCATCATAGATGATCAGAGCGTGGCGGCCGTTGTCACGGAAGTATTCGGCCATCGCGGTCGCGGCGTAGGGTGCCAGGAACTGCATCGGCGCCGGATCGGACGCTGTCGCAGCAACAACGATCGAGTAGTCAATCGCGCCGGACTCTTCCAGTTTCTTCACCAGCTGCGCAACGGTCGAACGCTTTTGACCAACCGCAACGTATACGCAGTACAGTTTCTTCGACTCGTCGTCGCCTGCTGCGTCGTTGTAAACTTTCTGGTTCAGGATGGTGTCCAGAGCAACGGCGGTTTTACCGGTCTGACGGTCACCAATGATCAGTTCCCGCTGGCCACGGCCGATCGGGATCATCGCGTCAACCGATTTCAGGCCGGTTGCCATCGGCTCGTGCACCGATTTACGCGGAATGATGCCCGGTGCTTTAACGTCTGCAACGCCACGCTTGGTTGCGTTGATCGGACCTTTGCCGTCCAGCGGGTTGCCCAGACCGTCAACAACGCGGCCCAGCAGTTCGTCACCGATCGGAACGTCCACGATCGAGTTGGTGCGCTTGACGGTGTCACCTTCTTTGATGTCACGGTCGGAACCGAAGATAACGACACCGACGTTGTCGCTTTCCAGGTTCAGCGCCATGCCCATGATGCCACCGGGGAATTCGACCATCTCACCCGCTTGCACGTTGTCCAGGCCGTATACACGGGCAATCCCGTCACCGACGCTCAGCACGCGGCCGATCTCGGCCACTTCGGCTTCCTGACCAAAATTCTTGATCTGGTCCTTCAGGATTGCAGAAATCTCTGCAGCTTGGATTCCCATTTATCCGACCTCTTTCATTGCATTCTGTAGGGAGTTGAGCTTCGAACGGATCGAGCTGTCGATCATTTTCGAGCCCACTTTAACGACAAGACCGCCGATGAGGCTTTCATCAACGGTCGCATTGATTGTCACGGTCTTGCCCACACGCTCGGACAGCGTCTTGGACAGTTTATCCATTTGCGTCTTGGTCAGTGCCTTGGCCGAGGCGACATCGGCGGTCACTTCGCCACGCTCATCCGCCAGCATGTTGCGCAGAACCTGCACCAGCTGCGGGATAACAAACAGGCGGCGTTTCTCTGCCATCAGACCCAGCGTATTGCGCAGGATCGTATGCAGACCCATCTTGTCAGCAATAGCGGTAATCGCGGCTTCTTGTTCTGCGCGGGAAATCAGCGGCGAGGCGATCAGGTCGCGCAAATCGGCGCTTTCGCCCAAGGCTGCTGCCAGATCATTGATGCCGGTTTCCAGACCTGCGAGGTCATTATTCTCTTTGGCGATCTCAAAAATCGCGGTGGCATAGCGTTCGGCGATGCCTGTGGAAATCGAAGCTGGTTCGGACACGTCCACCCTTCCGATATTTTGGGCCCCGAATTCGCGTGCGGCAGCTACCCCGGGGGCGTGAAGAAACCCCGTCCATAAAGGGCGGGGATCAAAATCACCGGGGATGTAGCAGAGCCGAACCCAGCTAGCAACATATTATCATGGGAACGACTTTATCCACAAAACGTTATATTTCATACACTTACACAAGGTGCGACCCTTTTATCCGGCCTCGGGGCAGGAAAAATGTTACGAAAGTGTAGGTTTTTGCGATTCCTGTGACCTTTTTCCCTCAATTTTGCGGTTTGACGGGTCGAAATACGACCCGTAACGCTAGGCCGGTTTCAACAGGCCATCCAGCGCTTTGATCGGGCGGCGTTCAGCGTCTTTGGTGACGCTTCCACTGGGCGGCCGGATGTGCTTGGTGGCTTCGACCATCAGCACTCCACCTGCCATAACGGTCGGCAGGCGCTGTCCGGTTTTCTCGATCAGATTACCCGATTTCAACCAGAACCGACGAAACGACGGCGGCAAATACAGGGCCGAGCAGTGGTTCTCGGGGATGAAGTGATGCGCCTTGAGCTGACTTTCCAGTTGCGATGCCGAGTACGGTCGGCCAAATCCAAATGGAGTTCGGTCAGATCGCGACCAAAGACCCGCTCGGTTCGGAACAACGAAAAGCGCGCGCCCACCGGGGCCAAGCACACGCCAGCATTCATCCAGAAGTTCGCTTGGACGTCCCGACGTTTCGAGGCCATGCATCACGACCAGTTTGTCCACGTGACCCGTTTCAATCGGCCAGCGCGTCTCTTCCGTCAATACCGAGACATTAGGCATCCCTGCCGGCCAGGGCATGACACCTTGCGGCCCTGGCATCAGGCCGATTACACGCCTGGCATCGGCCAGGTAGGGCCGCAGCAATGGAACTGCAAACCCGAAGCCAACCACCGTTTGCCCCTTGGCCTCGGGCCACAGGTCGACCAGCCGCCCGCGGATCGCAGCCTGCGCCGCACGCCCCAACGTGCTGCGGTAGTAGAAATTCCTCAGATCCTGCACATCAAGATGCATTGCGGACACCTGACCAATCGGCTTAGCTGGGCGCAGTCTAGCAACGAAAGGGCAAAAGGCCATGCCTCTTGAGATCGTCACCATCCCCTGCCTTAGCGATAACTATGCTTTTCTGGCGCACGATGCCAACAGCGGTGAAACCGCGCTGATTGACGCGCCGGAGGCCGCACCGATCCTGGCCGAGTTGGACGCACGCGGCTGGACCCTAAGCCACGTTCTTTTAACCCATCACCACTGGGACCACGTCGACGGCCTGGCCGGGATTCTCGAAAAACACCCTGCCAAAGTCATCGGCGCGGCCGCTGACGCCTACCGCCTGCCTCCGCTGGATCAACAGGTAAGCGATGGCGACAGCTTCGAAGTAGGAGGAGAGCCGGTTCAGGTCATGGATGTCTCAGGCCACACCGTCGGCCACATTGCCTTTTACATGCCGAAAAGCGGGGCGGTGTTCACCGCGGACAGCCTGATGGCATTGGGATGTGGCCGCCTTTTCGAAGGCACGGCGCCACAGATGTGGGCATCTCTTGGCAAACTGGCCGCCCTGCCCGACGAAACAATCGTGTGCTCGGGCCACGAATATACACAATCCAACGCCAAATTCGCCATTACCGTGGACCCCGACAATGCCGCACTGCAAAAGCGCATGGCCGACATAGACCGCGCCAGAGCCGCCGGCGAACCCACAGTGCCGTCGACACTGGCACTGGAAAAGGCCACAAACCCTTTTTTGCGGGCCGCTGACCCCGCGATTCAGGCAAATTTGGGCATGGAGAATGCTGACCCTGCGTCAGTTTTTGCAGAGGTACGGGCTAGAAAAGACCGCTTCTAATGCCTATTTCGCGCTCTTCATGGCCACGGTCACGGGAAATGTGACTGTCAAGAGCAAGAAAACCCTTGAAGCCGGGCCACGATCAACCAAACTCTAATAGTATGAGGACATGGTTGGGATGGGGTTCCGGCCGCCGCCTGCCCCCGTTTCGACCCAAGACAGAGGAGCACCCGCGTGCCTTCATTCTCGAGCACATTAGAACAAGCCATTCACGCGGCCTTGGCGGCTGCGAATGAACGGCGGCATGAATTCGCAACGCTGGAACATCTGTTACTGGCGCTGCTGGAAGAACCCGATGCCATTCGGGTGATGAAGGCGTGCAGCGTGGATCTTGATGAATTGCGCAGCACTCTGGTCGAATTCATTGATGAAGACCTGTCAAATCTGGTGACGGATATCGACGGGTCCGAGGCTGTGCCGACCGCAGCCTTCCAGCGCGTTATCCAGCGCGCTGCGATTCATGTCCAAAGCTCGGGCCGGACCGAAGTCACCGGTGCCAATGTTCTGGTGGCAATTTTTGCCGAGCGCGAAAGCAATGCCGCGTATTTCCTGCAGGAACAGGACATGACGCGGTACGACGCGGTGAATTTCATCGCCCATGGGGTGGCAAAAGATCCGGCTTATGGCGAGAACCGTCCGGTGTCGGGTGCCGATCAGGTCGAGGATGAGGCCCAGCCAGCGGCCAGCGAAGGTGAGCAGAAAGAAAGTGCACTTGGAAAATACTGCATTGATCTGAACGCAAAATCTCGGGCGGGCGACGTCGATCCGCTGATCGGCCGCAGTGATGAGGTCGAACGCTGCATCCAGGTGCTGTGCCGCCGCCGCAAGAACAACCCGCTGCTGGTGGGTGATCCCGGTGTTGGCAAGACCGCTATCGCCGAGGGGCTGGCGCACAAGATTGTCGCTGGTGAAGCACCCGAGGTTCTGGCGAACACGACAATCTACTCTCTGGACATGGGCGCCCTGCTCGCCGGAACCCGCTATCGCGGTGATTTCGAAGAGCGCCTGAAGGCTGTCGTGACCGAATTGGAAGAACATCCGGATGCGGTGTTGTTCATTGACGAAATTCACACGGTAATCGGTGCCGGAGCGACGTCTGGCGGCGCGATGGATGCGTCGAACCTGCTGAAACCGGCCTTGCAAGGTGGCAAACTGCGCACCATGGGCTCGACGACGTACAAGGAGTTCCGCCAGCATTTCGAAAAAGACCGCGCATTGTCACGCCGGTTCCAGAAGATCGACGTGAACGAGCCTTCGGTTGAAGACAGCGTGAAAATCCTGCGCGGTCTGAAGCCCTATTTCGAAAAGCATCACGACATCAAATATACCGCCGATGCGATCAAGACGGCCGTGGAGCTGTCCGCGCGCTACATTAACGACCGCAAACTGCCGGACAAAGCCATCGACGTCATCGACGAGGCCGGTGCCGCGCAGCACTTGGTCGCCGAAAGCAAGCGCCGCAAGACCATCGGCGTCAAGGAGATCGAGGCGGTCGTCGCCAAGATCGCGCGTATTCCGCCGAAGAATGTCACCAAGGACGATGCCGAGGTTCTGAAAGACCTCGAAGCTGCGCTCAAGCGGGTTGTGTTTGGTCAGGATGAAGCCATTGAGGCGCTGTCCAGCGCGATCAAACTGGCCCGTGCCGGCCTGCGCGAACCTGAAAAGCCCATCGGCAACTACCTGTTCGCCGGCCCGACCGGTGTGGGTAAAACCGAGGTGGCGAAACAGCTGGCAGATACGCTGGGCGTGGAGCTGCTGCGCTTCGACATGTCGGAGTACATGGAGAAACACGCCGTTTCCCGTCTGATCGGCGCGCCTCCGGGCTATGTCGGGTTCGATCAGGGCGGCCTGTTGACCGATGGTGTTGACCAACATCCGCATTGCGTACTGCTGCTGGATGAGATCGAAAAAGCACATCCGGATGTGTTCAACATCCTGTTGCAGGTGATGGACCACGGTGAGTTGACCGATCATAACGGTCGTACTGTGAACTTCCGCAACGTGGTGCTGATCATGACCTCGAACGCAGGTGCGCATGAACAGGCCAAAGCGGCAATCGGTTTTGCACGCGATCGTCGCGAAGGCGAGGATACCGCTGCGATCGAACGGATGTTCACGCCGGAATTCCGCAACCGTCTGGACGCCGTAATCTCGTTTGCGCCGCTGCCGAAAGAGGTCATCTTGCAAGTGGTCGAGAAATTCGTGCTGCAGCTTGAGGCGCAATTGCTGGATCGCGGTGTGACCATTGATCTGACCCCGAAAGCTGCCGAATGGCTGGCAGACAAGGGCTACGACGACAAAATGGGCGCACGTCCGCTTGGCCGTGTGATTCAGGAACACATCAAGAAACCTCTGGCCGAGGAATTGCTGTTCGGCAAACTGGCCAAAGGCGGCGTGGTTCGCGTTTCGGTCAAGAAAGGCGAGCTGAACCTGGAAATTCTAGGCCCAGATCAGCCGCGTATTCCGGGTGACAAGCCACCGCTTTTGACAGCGGACTAGTCCTGGCAGGCAAAAATCACTGATCGCCCGGTTGGCTCTCCAACCGGGCGACTTGATTTCCATCGCCCGAAAAATATTGCTTTCAGTCATTGAGAACATTTTCGACGGAATCCCGAACGGCACGCGTTTCAACGTCACAGTTGAAACGAAAGGGATTTCGATGACCAAAGTCGCCACCGTTTGGAGCGTTGCATTCGCCATTTCAACCATCGCCGCAATAGCGACCGCGCAACACAGGTTTCGATACCATGATGAAACAGAAACGAAACCGCTGACCCTTCAACCCGCTACAGTCAATCCGGGGAACAGTCGTTCCGAATTCGACGAGTACCGCAATACTCTGCGCGTTACGGCCAATGGCATCCCGGATCACCTTGTCGGGCGATTTCCGAACCGAGGGAACCCAAACCGGATATCAGAGCAGATGGTGAACTTAAAGATACCGTCCAGCCCGAAGGCCAAGGGTAGTATAACCCCCTTAAATCTTGGCTGGAATTTTGGTGTATCCTTGAACGGTGTTGTGTTTGATCCATTGGCCGCCGAGTTTTGGCATGGCGATCCCCGCTCCGGCTGGTCGTATAATGCACTGGGTGGTGCTATCGTTCTTGGGTTAGATGAGAATTTTGCGCATGTTCAGCCCAATGGAAAGTACCACTACCACGGTGTCCCGACCGGGTTGATTGAGTTGCTGAACTATGCACCCGACCGACACTCACCGCTGGTCGGATACGCAGCTGACGGGTTTCCGATTTACGCAATGACCGGTGTGCTGAACGGACATGTGACGGAAATGGAGTCATCATACCGGTTGAAAAGCGGCAACCGTCCTGGGGGCAGTTCACCAGACGGCAAACATGATGGAACTTTCAACGAAGACTTCGTCTATGTTCCCGGACACGGAAATCTGGACGAATGCAATGGGGCCTTTACCACCTCGCCCGAATACCCCTCGGGTACATATGCCTACTTTCTGACCGGGGACTATCCCGTCGTGCCCCGGTGCTTTGTCGGAACGCCAGATAACAGCTTTCGTTTCGGGCGGCGCTGACCACCGTACGAGGCAGATTTACCTTTCGGTCAGTTTCAGCTCGATCCTGCGGTTCTGTGCCCGGGCCTCTGGTGTATCCTCAGGATTGACAGGCTGGAACTCGCCGAACCCGTTTGCGGCCAGCCGGTCTGGCGGAATACCCAAAGCGTCAACCATGTATCGCACAACCGACAGCGCCCGCCCCTGGCTAAGCTCCCAATTGTCGCGATAGCGTCCGGAGCCGGCCAGCGGCACGTTGTCTGTATGACCATCGACCCGGATCACCCAATTGAGACCCTCGGGGATTTCCGCAGCCACGCTCCGTAGGATATCCGCGACCTTGGCAACTTCCCGACGCCCTTCGTTCGAAAGAACTGCCGACCCGGTGTCGAAAAGCACCTCGGAGGAGAAAACAAAACGATCTCCTTCAATACGCACACCTTCCTGATCGCCCAGCACATCCCTTAGTCGCCCGAAGAACTCGGACCGGTAGCGTTGCAGGTCTTCGGCCTGAGCGGTCAGTTCCAGGTTTTGACCGGCCAGAGCCTCGGCCTCGGCTTCCAGACGAATGCGCTCGGCCTCTTCCAGCAAACGACGGCGACGTTCTTCGGATGCGGCGCGCGCCAGTGCCGCGTTCAGGTCCTGACCCAGCGTCTGGATTTGGATCTCAGCTGCTTCGTTTCGCTCTTCGTAATCGTCCAGCAAGGCCTGCAATGACCCCAACTGGCTGCGCAAGGCCGACATTTGTTGGTTCAGCAAAGCCGTTCGGCGTTGTGCCTCGGTCGATGTTTCTTTCTCGGACGCAAGCGTGTCGCGGGCCACGGCCAAAAGCGCCGCGCGTTCTTCGGCCAAAGATCGCTGAGTCTCTGCTTCGGCTTGCGCCTCGCTCTGCGCATCCAAAGCGGCCTGCAACTGCGCTTTGAGTTCCTCGGGCTTCAGGTCACCGAATTGCCGTTCCAACTCGGCTTTGGCAGCCTGTGCTGCGGCCAGCAGGGTCAAGGTCTCTTCGGCCTCCTTACGCTGCGCTTCCAGGGCAAGCGTCATTGCGGTCAGTTCGGCATCTGCGTTCTCAAGCCGGGTGCGCAGTGCTTCTGCCGCAGCGGCCTCGGCCAGTCGGGCTGTTTCTTCATCCGATAGCTGCTGTTCCAGATCGGCAATTTGTGCGGTCTGCGCTGCGTCGCTACTTTCCAGGTCAGCGACCAGGGCCTCCAGTGCTTCGCGCCGGGCTGCGGCCAAACGAGCAGCTTCGGCCTGAGCATCAATTTCCTGCCGGCTTTGCGCCAAGGCCAAGTTCAACGCTTCCTGCTCGGTCAGCAACTCGTCCCGTTGGCTTTCCAGCGCCGCGATATTGCCCTGCGCGCGCTCCTGATCCGCTATCAGGGCGGCAACTTGCGCCTCGAAGTCGGTAATACGGGACCGCGCCTGTGCCAGATCTTCCTCTACGGTGGACAAGGTCGTGTTTAACGCCCCAAGACGCGCTTGCAGGCGGCTGTTCTCGCGCTCTTCCAATCCCAGCGCCCCGGCCAGGGCGGCGATCTCATCGGACAGCGCCGTCAATTCGTCCTCTTGCCCTGAGATCGTTTCGCGCAAAACAAACTGCACCACCATGAAGATGGTCAGTACGAAAGTCAGAACCATTAGCAGACCCGTCATCGCATCCACGAAACCAGGCCAGACCGAGCCCTGGAAACGTTGACCGGTGCGACGAGACAGGGCCATCGGTTATTCCCCTTCCGGCGGGGTTCGAACCGCACCGCGGGGCAGTGTCAGCGCTTTGACCAACAGTTCAAAATCCTTGCGCAGCTCGTTCATGCTGTCCTGTCGGCCCGCCGAGATTTCTTCTAGGATGCGCAGCAACTGTACATCCATCGAACGCAATCGCATTCGGCTTTCAGCATCGATCCCCTCGCCTGCGCCATGTTCGCGCATGTGGTCCAGCAACGCGTCCTGCCCCAGCGCAACGCGCTCCAGCGCCCCCGTAACACCCTCGGTCTGTGCTTGACGCTGGTTCATGTCGCTGATCACGTCGACAAGCTGTCCCAGTTTGGAGGAAACTTCGACGCGGTCCCGCTCCTGCGCCGAGAACATGTTCTGCAAGGCATCCATTTGCTCGGCCATTGTATCCAGTACAGGCGTCAGAACCGCCAGTTCGGCGCTGCCTTCGTCTGATCCGCTGAACCCGACGCGGGTGATGCTGGACAGCCATTCCTCAAGCTCACGGTAGAATCTGTTTTGGCCATGCCCCGCGAACAGTTCCAGCAAACCAACGATCAGCGAACCGGCCAGACCAAGCAACGAGGACCCAAAGGCGACGCCCATGCCCTGCAACTGGGATTCAAGACCGGTCATCAGGCGATTGAAGACCGCCAGACCTTCCTCGCCGGCCTGCGGGTTCAGGCTGCGGATCGTATCCACAATTGCGGGCACTGTCGTGGCGAGGCCGAAGAACGTCCCCAAAAGGCCAAGGTAGATCAGAACATTGGTAATATAGCGCGTGATCTCGCGTTCTTCTTCGATCCGCTCGGCCACGGAATCCAGAATGGATCGGGTCGAACTGGAACTGATCTGCGATCGCGCGCCCCGTGCCCGCAACAACGAGGCAAGCGGGGCCAACAATTGCGGCGGGCTGGTGTCATCTCGCTCGACACCGCCGACAAAGGCTTCGATCCAGCGGACCGAGCCGATCAGCTGGGTCACCTGCAAGAAACAGGCCAGCACGCCTATGACGAAGACCAGAATAATGAACCCGTTCAGATAGAGGTTCGCCTGAATGACCGGCAGCACATAAGGCAGTGCCAGGAACACGCCCGCCCCCGACAACCCAATTGCGATCAGCATCATCAAGATCTGACGGATCGGTTGCGAGAAATGTGGTCTCGCGCCCTGCTGTGCCTGCGCCATGCGCGTGGTTCCCGGTGTTTTTCTGCTCTGGCCAGAGCCTAGCGAAATCCTGCCGATGACGCCAAGGGTTTATGCGCTGATTTTGCGTACGCGTTGCGACAACCACTCAAGATCTGGGTCATTCAATCCGATCTCGGCCAGATGTGAAGCGGTGTTGTACAGGTACTCGGTATTCGGGCCCCGACCGCCAACCGCATGCGCAATGATCTGGGCCTGCTCCTCCAGCGGCATGCCACCGCAATACTGAACATGGTGGGGGTCGATCACATAAGTGACGGCGTTCACCACCTGCCCGCAATCCAGATGCACGTCCAGTATCCGTTCCAGATAGGCGGAAGAAATCAATTCCCGCTCGCGTAGTTCTTCCAGCGTCCGCTCTTCGTGGCCTTCTTCAACGGCCAGAGCCAGCCCGGTGCAATAAGCTCCGGATTGTTCGTCCAAAGCAAGCACCAGTCCGGGTTTTTCTTCAGTCCCCCGATGATGGATGGAGCTCATGCAAAAGGAACGGGCATAACCATGCAGCGTGGCCCGCTCGCTGCGCGCGACCGGGAATCCCGGATTCCACAGCAGCGATCCATATCCGAAAACCCACATCGTCATTCTACTGGTCCTTGCCTGTTTGCGCCTATAAACATCAATTCCAAGGCAGGAAAAAGGGCCATTTGCCATGCGCCGTCTGACACGCGTACTCATTTTTGCAGCCATCGCATGGAGCGCATACTGGTTCATCGCCGGATATGGGTTGCGAACGGCAATCACCGGTTGGTTCGACAAGCAGCAGGAGCTTGGCTGGCAGGCCGAGTTTTCCGGCGTCAAAACGGCCGGATACCCGGCACATCACGCGACAAGGCTTGTCAACCCGGCGCTAGCGGATCCAGTCAATGGCACCGCCTGGAGCGCGGATTGGATCGAATTCCAAAGCCCTGCCATCTGGCCCGGTCGTCAGGTATTGCGATTTGCCGATACCCCGCAGCGATTGTCATATTTTGATCAGACCGCGACCATACAGGCCCAAAACCTTCAGGCCGAGTTGCAATTGCAACCCGGAGTCGCGCTGACATTGGAAAAGATGGCGCTGACAGCCGACGCATGGTCCGTCACAAATGACGAAATTCCCTGGGCTGGTGGGGACACGCTTGCCCTGGTCATGGAACAGACCTCTGATCCCGAAGCCTATGTCATCGCCGCCCGTGCCGATGGCTTTGCCCCGGGTGACGATCTGCGCGACCTGATGCGCTCGGCCACATCATTGCCTCAGGCGTTCGAAACGCTTGAGCTGGACATGGTGGCAACGTTTGACAAGCCATGGGACAGAACCACGCTGGAGGAAAGCAGGCCCCAACCGGTCGCAATCGACCTGCGGCTGGCCGAGGTCAAATGGGGTGAACTCCGCCTTTTTGCCACTGGCGAACTGGAAGTCGACGATCAGGGCATCCCCACCGGAGAAATTGCCGTCAAGGCCGAAAACTGGAGGGATATGATTGCCATGGCCAACGCCGCAGGCGCACTGCCCGACCAGGCAGTTGATCCTGTTACGCGTGCGTTGAATTTCATGGCAGGGCTGGGCGGCAACCCTAACGCACTGGATATGCAGCTGAATTTCCGCGATGGATTTGTGGCACTGGGACCGCTTCCGCTGGGTCCGGCGCCTCGTCTGATCCTACGTTAACGGCAATAGGGACCGTTGCGGTACCGCGCGGTATCCAGGTGGAAATGGTCGCGATGGTAACGATCCGAATTCGGCCCCAGAACGGTACCGAACGGTCCGCAGGCCCCGCGCCACACTTTGATCAGCTGCTTTTGTGAAGGGTTTTTTCGCCAGCCATTCAGGACGGTCACCACTTCTCCATCCGCCATCTTGAATCCCGAAATGTCGATGGCCCGCCCCTTTCCATGTTCAGAAATCCGGGCGCCCTTGCGGTTGTTACGCGAACGGCAGGCGTAGTGGGCGGCGACCTGCAGCTCAACCACCGGACCGCGCCGCTTGAACGTCGGTTTCACCGTCTTGTCGACCCACTTGTTCAGGGCAATCGCAGTACCGCAATCCATGGTCGACGGACGGCTGAGTGCCACACCTGAAATGGACGAGATCTGCACCGCGTCCTTGATCCCGCACGCTTTGATCTTGCCCGGCACCGTGCCCACTGGTTTACCCTGAATGGCGATGTCTCCGCACACAGAACCTTTGCGCAGTTTCCGTTTTTTGAAGAGCACCTGTTGCTCCAACGACTTTGGCCGCATGTAAGGCATCAACGAAGTGTCAGGTCCGAGCAACGGCAGATCAGTCGGTCGGGCGGCAACCGCTAACACCTGTGGCGAAGCGGGGCGAAGTTCAGGGCGCAAATTCGGGATTGAAATGACCGTTTCTGCGCTGACAACTACGGCTTGCGCGAGCGTAGCCTCAACAGGACGGCTCACCGGGACAAGAGATCGTTCGAGAGGGGACGCGTAAGAGGTCGAGGCCAGCACGGCCCCACATCCAATCAAAACAGCGCCCCACCGCAATCGCATCAGCTTGCCTTTCCGCGCCCAAAATCCGGAGCATCCGTGTCCTGCCCTGCATCGATGATCCCACGTCGGATCGCACGCGTGCGTGTGAAATAGTCGAACAGGTGATCACCGTCACCGGTGCGGATCGCCCTTTGCAGGGCAAACAGCTCTTCGGTGAAACGGCCCAGTATTTCCAGCGTGGCGTCCTTGTTGCACAGGAAGACATCCCGCCACATCGTCGGGTCCGAGGCTGCAATTCGGGTGAAATCCCGAAAACCGGCGGCCGAGTATTTGATGACCTCGGTGTCTGTAACCCGCCGCAGATCGTCCGCAACGCCCACCATGGTGTAGGCGATCAGGTGCGGCGCATGAGATGTCACGGCCAGCACAAGATCATGGTGTTCGGCATCCATTTCATCGACATTCGACCCAAGCCCTTCCCACAGCGCGCGAAGCCTGGCGATTGCGTCCGGATCAGAACCCTCGACCGGTACCAGCAGACACCAGCGGTTGTCGAACAACTCGGCGAACCCCGATTCCGGACCGGAATGTTCCGTTCCAGCCAGAGGGTGAGCCGGGATGAAATGCACACCATCTGGAACGTGCGGCCCAACCGCCTGAATAACAGCCCTCTTGACCGAACCCACATCGGTTATGGTCGCGCCGGGTTTCAGAGCCGGGGCAATGTCGGCCGCCACTGCGCCCATGGCACCGACCGGAACGCACAGAGCAACCAGATCGGCACCCTCAACCGCCTCTTGCGCAGAGTCGCAGACACGGTCGCACAGCCCGATACGACGAGCTGTGTCGCGGGTTGCCTCGGAACGGGCATACCCCGTCACTTCGCCCGCGAGCCCGGCGCGCTTGATCGCCCAGAACATGGACGAAGCGATAAGGCCCAACCCGATCAGCGCCACACGGTCGTAAATCTGGCTCATGCGGCATCTCCTTTGAACGCAGTGATGGCTGCAACCACGCGGCGACATGCCTCTTCATCGCCCACAGTGATCCGCAGGGCGTTGGGCAGGTTGTAACCTGCAACCCGGCGCACGATCAAACCCTGCGTCTTGAGGTAATCATCACATGCCTCGGCCTCGGCCCTGTCCGCAAATCGCGCTAGGATGAAATTGGTGCAGGACGGATCAGAGGCTACACCGATCTTTGCAAGCTCGTCGGCGAGCCAGACACGCAGACGCGCGTTTTCAGAGTGGCAGAAGGTCAGATACTCATCATCTCTGACCGCCGCCTCGGCCGCAGCCAGCGCCGTCAGCGACAGGTTGAACGGCTGACGTACCCGATTGAGGACATCAATGATGGCCTGATGCGCGTAACCCCAGCCAACCCGCATGCCGCCCAGCCCGTATATCTTCGAAAAGGTCCGCGTCATAATAACGTTGGGATATCGGTCGACCAAAGCTGCGCCACCGTCGAATTCCGGAACGAACTCTGCATAGGCGCCATCGAGTACCATCAGGCAGGTCTCGGGCAGACCTTCGGCAAGGCGCGCCAGCTCTGCCTCGGAAATCATCGTCGAAGTCGGGTTGCCCGGGTTGGTGACAAAGACGATTTTCGTTTTGTTCGTCACCGCAGTCAGGATTGCATCCACATCCACCGTCCGATCCCGCTCAGCGACCATTACCGGTGTCGCACCGACCATGCGGGCAATGATTGGGTACATCGAGAACCCGTGCTCGGTGTGGATCACCTCGTCTCCGGGCCCGGCATAGGCGTGCGCGATGAATTGCAGCACTTCGTCGCTGCCCACACCGCAGATGATACGATCAGGGTCCAGCCTGTGCCGATCGCCAATCGCCATTCGCAGGCTGGCGTGATCGGTGCTCGGGTACCGATGCAGCGTAGAAGCACTTTCGCGCACCGCCTCAATGGCCTTGGGACTGGGACCAAACGGGTTTTCGTTCGAACTCAGCTTGATGACATCCGCCACACCCGCGATATGCGACTGGCCGCCCTGATACAGAGCGATGTCCATTATACCGGGCTGCGGGGTGATCTTGGTCATGAGAGGCTCCTTACCTGAGGCCCCTCATACCTGTCTCAACGGGTTGAGAAAAGCGGCAATTCTTTCACGCGGCTTTGAAGCGCGCCGTCGCCGGATCGGCTGTGTAAAACGGCGCGTACTCCTCGGTCCGGCGTGACAGATCGTTGACACTGTTGATGACGAACTGAACCGTTTCTTCGGTCATAAGGTATGAGAAGTTCAGCCGAACCCAACCGGGCTTCTTCATCTCTTCCCCCGCCGACAAGGCGGCATGCAACACTTCCGAAGTCGTACGATCGATCCCCAGCAGACGATGCGCATATGGTCCTGCGCATGCACACCCACCCCGGGCCTGAATTCCGTAAATGTCGCTGAGCATCCGCGTAAACAGTTGCTGATGCACCGGCTGCCCAGCATTGTCACGCACCAGGAAGGAAAAGATCGGCAATCGATGCGGATTGTTGGTCCCCAGCAAGGTCAGATGCGGATTTTCCGCCCAACCGTCCAACGCCATTTGGTTGTACATGGCCTCTCGTCTGGCAATTTCGTCGGCTCCGACGGCATCCTTGACGATAAAGGCCAGCGCGGCACGAATATCGCCGATCACATTGGGCGTTCCGGCCTCTTCCCGCGTGGCCAGATCGGCACTGTAATCATGCCGCCAGGGCGAGACAAAGCTGACAGTTCCGCCGCCTGGCCAGCTGGGGCAAGTTCGCTGGACCGCATTGCCGTTGACGATCAACACCCCGGACGCACCCGGCCCGCCGGGAAATTTATGAGGCGACACCACAACAGCGTCCTTGCGCGCATCATCCGGGCCCATATCCATCGGCAAATATGGCCCGCCGCCAGCATAGTCCCAAACAACCAGCGCGCCGTGTTTCTTCAGCAGTCGCGTCACCGGATCTGGGTCGGTTATGACACCGGTCACGTTCGACGCCGCCGAAAAGGACCCGATCACCAAATCTGCCTCTGCGTTCTCGACCAGCGCAGCCTGCAGGGCGCTCAAATCCAACCCGCCTTGTTTCGCTTCAGGAATCTCGACCACCCGGGCCTTGCTTTCGCGCCAGGGCAGAATGTTCGAATGATGCTCATACGGCCCGATCAAAACAACCGGCCGGTCAGCCTCTTGCACTCCCAGCAGGCTGACCAGCCGGTTGAGCCCTGCAGTGGCACCCGACCCGGCGAAAATCACCGCGTCCTCTTCCCTTGCACCAACAATGCGGGCGATTTCAGATCGCGCCTCACGCCGCAGCCGCGTCATGTAGGAACCGCAATAAGAGGCCTCGGTGTGACTGTTTGCATAAAATGGCAGCACATGTTTTGCCACAAAGTCTTCGACCTGCCGCAGGGCGCGGCCCGAAGCGACGTAATCCGCGTATACCAGCGGCACGTCCCCATGCAGACCCGGGATCATCACATTCTCTCCGATTAGCCCATCACGCAGAGTATTGTCGTGAGCGGCGGCCTGGATCTCTGCGCGAAATCGGGAAAGGGTCATGTCATCGGCTCCATATTGCATTTACCAATATGATTGATGCGAAGTACAAATACTTCACCATTCTTTGCTATTTTTTCCCAATAATTGTGTCATATGATCATGTATGAGGAAAAATTTAGACCAAATTGACACACGCATTCTGAAAGAGCTGCAAAAGGACGCCACTCTGTCACAACGAGAACTGGCCGACAGAGTAGGCCTGTCTCAGAACGCCTGCTGGCGTCGCCTGAAGGCGCTAAACGATGAAGGAGTACTGCTCGGATCCACCGCGCGTATTGCGCGGGAGAAACTTGGGCTGAGCCTTGTGGTCTTTGTCATGCTGCGCACCCGTCACCACTCGACCGAGTGGCTGGAGGCTTTTCGCGGTCATGTGCTGACCATCCCCGAGGTTGTGGATTTCCACAGGATTGGTGGCGACTACGACTATCAACTCAAGGTCGTCACGCAAGATATGGCGTCCTATGACAAGGTCTATCAACGCCTGATCGAGAAGGTCGAGCTGGACAGCGTCACCTCGTATTTCGCGATGGAGGCAATTGCCGAAGGGCGCCCGCTGCCGATCTGATCCCCCCTTCATCTGGCCAAAAGTATCCCGGGGGAATCGCGGCCCGCCGCGATGGGGGCAGAGCCCCCCCCTCCAACAAAATAAGACCGCGCATTGCGCGGCCTTTGGGATCTCAAAAGTCGGCGAAGATCAGTTCTTCGCGTAGAATTCGACGACCAGGTTCGGTTCCATCATGACCGGGTATGGCACATCGCTCAGACCCGGTGCACGCACGAAGGTCGCGGTCATTTTCGAGTGATCGACATCAATGTAGTCCGGCACATCACGCTCAGCCAGGGCAGCAGCCTCCAGAACGACAGCCAGTTGCTTGGACTTGTCACGCACTTCGATCACGTCGCCTTCTTTGACGCGGTAGGACGGGATGTTCACCCGCTTGCCGTTCACTTTGACGTGGCCGTGGTTCACGAACTGGCGTGCAGCAAAAACGGTCGCAACAAACTTGGCGCGGTAGACGACGGCGTCCAGACGACGCTCCAGCAGTCCGATCAGGTTTTCACCGGTATCGCCGTTCACACGCACGGCTTCGGCGTAGATGCGGCGGAACTGCTTCTCGGTCAGGTCGCCATAATAGCCTTTCAGCTTCTGCTTGGCGCGCAGCTGCAGACCGAAGTCAGACAGTTTGCCTTTGCGGCGCTGGCCGTGCTGGCCGGGGCCGTATTCACGACGGTTGACCGGGGATTTCGGACGACCCCAGATGTTTTCGCCCATCCGGCGGTCGATTTTGTACTTGGCAGACGTGCGTTTGGTCACGGCTGATCTCCTTCGTTTTGGTCGAGGCCCGAGCGGGCCACTATGAAGGGCGTTGTCCTCTTGGGGTTTCCCCCATGACAGGCATCCCCTTGCGAGGGCCACCAACACCAATGAAGCCGCGCTTATATCTGTGAAAACCGCAGAGTCAACACGCCCAATTGGGCCCAGAGGCATTTCCTGAAAAAATATGCCCGCGACACTTGTTCTCTGGATAGATTACTCGGCCGCCGTCAAAACCAAAGGCTGCGCCTCGCTCAGATCCTGCTCGACAATCGGACGCTGAACTGGAAACGCGACAACGGTTTCGTCGGGCGCTTCCAGGCGGCCTCTCTGCTCCGACAGATCTGACACACGGCTGATCCAGAATTCCTGGTCCCGCACGGGGCACCCGTTTTCGAAGATCAGTACAGGCATGTCTTCGCCTTCGATCCACAACAGGTCTGCAATGAACCGTTGCGCACCGTTGGAAATTTCGACCACAGAACACTCCAGCCCAGCGCGCGCTGCTACAGCGACCTCTATCCGATCCGACAGTAGTGAAACGGCACCGACGTAGATGGCCTGCTCGGGGGCAACAGCTTCCGACGCCGAAAGGGCCAACCCCCGGCCTCGCCACGACCACGCTGCTCCAACAGTCAAGTGGGCAAGCGGCGCAGCCTCAAGCCCATCCAGTTCTGTTTGCTTCCAGGTTATTGCTGTTCGACCGTTATCCCCGGCTCTCATCTGCCCGCCTGTACCTTCAACACCCCAACCGCTCACAATTCGTGTGTATCAACGATGATTCCGGCAGAAAAGAGACGGAAATACAGCATTCCGGAGAATGTTGCTTCTGAGTCAAGTCAATCTGAGACTTTGCAATTCGAAATTCTATTCAAGGTTGCGCAAATACCCCATGCTACCCGCATTTAGAGTGTCCGCAGCTTCGGCACGTCATGCAACCCTCGATCATGACCATGTCGAACTGCCCGCAGGACGGGCAGGCCTTACCGCGAGGCGCGTCCATATTCACCACCTGCGCCTGCGGATCGGATTTCAGCCCCATGCCTTCGCCTTCCAGAAACCCGATGGCGATCATGTGCTGTTCGATCACGCCCCCGATCGCCGCAAGGATTGATGGAATGTATTTGCCCTTCACCCAGGCACCACCGCGCGGGTCAAACACGGCTTTCAACTCTTCCACAACAAAAGACACGTCGCCCCCGCGCCGGAACACGGCAGAAATCATCCGGGTCAGCGCAAGCGTCCACGCATAATGTTCCATGTTCTTCGAGTTGATGAACACCTCGAACGGGCGTCGGCGCCCACCGATGAAAATATCATTTATGGTCAGATAGATCGCGTGCTCGCTATCGGGCCATTTCAGCTTGTAAGTCGAACCTTCCAATGACTGAGGGCGGTCCAGCGGTTCAGACATATAAATAACGTCGCCGCCATCGACCTCATGCGGCGCATTGGCGCTTTCGCCCGGCGCCCTGTCATCGTTTTCCGATACACTCAGCACCGATCCGGTCACATCGTTCGGGCGATAGGTCGTGCAGCCCTTACAGCCCTGATCCCAGGCTTGCATGTAGACATCCTTGAACGCGTCAAAGCTTATGTCTTCCGGGCAGTTGATCGTCTTTGAGATTGAGCTGTCGATCCACTTCTGCGCCGCCGCCTGCATCTTGACATGGTCAGACGGCGAGAGCGTTTGAGCGTTGACGAAAAAGTCAGGCAGCTCCTTATCACCGAACTTGTCGCGCCACATCTGCACGGCGTAGTCCACGACCTCTTCCTCGGTCCGAGAACCGTCTTTCTGCAGCACCTTGCGGGTGTAGGCATAGGCAAAGACCGGCTCGATCCCCGAGGACACGTTGCCTGCGTAGAGTGAAATCGTTCCGGTCGGGGCAATCGAGGTTAGCAGCGCGTTGCGAATACCATGTTCTCGAATGGCATCTCGCACGTCCTCGTCCATCTGCTGCATGGTGCCGCTGGCCAGATACTTCTCGGCATCGAACAAGGGGAAAGACCCTTTTTCCTTCGCCAAATCCACCGAAGCCAGATACGCGGCGCGGGCGATCGCGTGCAACCAGCGCTCGGTCTGACGCGCCGCCTCGCCGGACCCATAGCGCAGGCCCAGCATGAGCAAAGCATCCGCAAGACCGGTCACGCCCAGGCCAATACGGCGCTTGGCCTGTGCTTCGGCGGCTTGCTCGGGCAGCGGGAATTTCGATGCGTCCACGACATTGTCCATCATCCGGACTGCGGTGGCGACGAGCTCTTGCATCGCAGCATCGTCCAAATGGGCATTCTTTTCGAACGGTTCAGCAACAAGCCGCGCCAGATTGATCGAACCCAGCAGGCACGCGCCATAAGGCGGCAATGGTTGCTCTCCGCATGGGTTCGTTGCGGCGATTGTTTCGACATAGCTGAGGTTATTGGCCTGATTGATCCGGTCGATGAAGATCACACCCGGCTCGGCATAATCATAAGTTGCCTGCATGATCTTGTTCCACAGATCACGCGCCTGAACGGTGTGATAAACCTTGTCGCCAAAGACCAGCTCCCACGACCCATCTGCCTTGACCGCTTCCATGAATTCATCGGTCACCAGCACTGACATGTTGAACATACGCAACCGTGCCGGGTCGGACTTGGCGGTGATGAACTGTTCAATATCGGGGTGGTCGCAGCGCATCGTCGCCATCATCGCCCCGCGGCGAGATCCCGCGGACATGATCGTGCGGCACATCGCATCCCACACATCCATGAACGAAAGCGGCCCCGAGGCATCCGCCGCCACACCATGCACATCGGCACCGCGCGGGCGAATGGTCGAGAAATCGTATCCGATCCCCCCACCCTGCTGCATGGTCAGAGCGGCCTCTTTCAGCATGTCGAAAATGCCGCCCATGCTGTCCGGAACGGTGCCCATGACAAAGCAATTGAACAGGGTCACCTGCCGTGCGGTGCCAGCACCAGCCGTGATGCGTCCGGCGGGCAGGTATTTGAAGTCTTCCAACGCCTCAAAGAACTTCTCTTCCCAATGTACCGGGTCTTTCTCTACCCGTGCCAGATCACGCGCGATACGCCGCCAGCTGTCCTCGACTGTCTGGTCGATGGGCGTGCCATCCGCTTTCTTGAAGCGGTATTTCATGTCCCAGATCTGCTCGGCGATGGGGGCGGCAAAACGGCTCATTCGTGCTCCAGTGTTAATAAATGATGGGACGTGGCGGCGGGACTTGAACCTGCAACCTCCTCGCCGTAGTTTATCGGTGGTCAAACCTAAAAACTAACTCGAAAGCGAGGCGCTCAATCCGTTGAGCTTCGCCACGTATACGCCGATTCCTCGACAGGTTTCTACGTTACAGCAGAGCGCACCCCCACCACAACACCTTGATGACAGCGCCTGGCGAGCTACAATATAAAGATGGGCTTAGGGACGACTCTGTGGGTAAGCTGTGGATAACTACGTAAACCTCATAAAACTGTCGGTCGGATCGGAAAGCGTCGACAGCCTGATCGCGTGGCAGGACAGCTATTGCCAGAGGTTCGAGGACGGCTTGCCACGGCACGTCACCCGCATGTGGCCCAAGCGCGAAACGGAAATATTGAACGGCGGATCAATCTATTGGGTGATCAAGGGCGTGGTTCAGTGCCGTCAGCGAGTATTGCGACTGGACGAAGCGCGTGGAGATGACGGCATCCGCCGCTGCGCTATTGTGCTGGAGCCCGAGGTTTATCGAACGCAAAATGCCCTGAAACGACCATTCCAGGGTTGGCGTTACCTGAAACCCGAAGATACGCCCGCCGATCTACCGAAAAACCGCGCGCAGGACGACGCGCTGCCCGAAGACCTGAACCGCGCGCTTGCCGAAATCGGCGTGCTCTAGGTTCAGGCCAATCGATCCAGCAATTCGGACAAAACCGCTTTCTCCTCAGCAGAATAGCGTGCCATGCGGCTGCGCCACAGCGTAGCCTGCGATTGCAGGATCAGCCCATCCGACAAGATCTTCAAATGGTTCGCCCGCAAGGTTTCACCGGTTGAGGTAATATCCGCGATCGCTTCGGCGGTCTCGTTCATCACTGTACCTTCGGTCGCGCCCTGACTGTCGACCAGCGTATAGTCGGCAACCCCGGCATCGGTCAGGAATTCCCGCACCAGCCGGTGGTATTTGGTGGCAATCCGCAACCGATGGCCATGGGTCTTGCGAAACGCCGCCGCCGCCGCGTCCAGATCGTCCACCGTATCCACGTCTACCCAGCAGGCCGGAGTGGCAATGATCAAATCGGCCTTGCCAAACCCAAGTTGCGATATTTCTTCGACCTGTTGCTCCCAGCGCGGCAGTTTTTCCTGCACCAGATCAATCCCGGTCACGCCAAGGTGGATGCGGCCAGCGGCCAGTTCGCGGGGGATTTCTCCTGCAGACAGCAGGATCAGCGAGACGTCTTCGATGCCCTCGACCTTACCGGCATATTCCCGATCCGATCCACTGCGCGACAGTGTAATGCCGCGTTTTTGGAACCACGAAATGGTTTTCTCCATCAATCGGCCTTTGGATGGCACGCCCAGTTTCAGGCTCATTGCGCATCCTCCTCAACCATAAGCATCAGGTCAGGCCGCAACACGCCGCCCACTGCGGGGATTTCAGCCCCGTTGCCCAATTGACGCGTCAGCGCATCGTAGCGCCCACCTGTGGCAATGGGTGGCAGATCAGGCCGACCTTCGGCATAAAACCCAAAAACGAAACCGTCGTAATATTCCATCGAGGTCCGGCCATAGGCGGCCTCGAAATCCAGCCTTTCCACATCAACACCACGCGCCTGAAGCGACGCGATGCGCGCCTCAAGCCGGTCCAGCGCCGGGGTGATCTGCGGCAGGTCGACAGCCACATCCCGCAGCTGTTCCAGTGCGAAGGGCATGGTTTCCCGAACATTCAGCAGTGTTTCCAGCCCCACGAGCTCGTTATCGGAAATCGGTGGCGTCTCGCGGTCGTCGCGCAGCGCTTCGATCCGCGCCTCTATTTCCTGGGCACGACGTTTGCCAATCATCGGAAATTCGAAGGCCATCGGGTCAGCCGCATCAAGCAACGCGTCGCGTCCTTCCGGTGCCGGCTTCCGGCCGGCAAAGCGATCCAGCAATACTCGGAACCGGCGCGGTCGCCAAAGGTGCCGCATCAATGCCGCCTTGCGTCGATCCGTCGTACGCAGACCCTCGACAGCCGCTGTCAAAATACCGATATCACCTGTCGCCGCCCGCAGAGGCAGACCGCGCAGTTGCAGGGCGAACAGCGAAAACACCTCGGCATCGGCGCCAGCAGGGTCATCGCGGTCAAAAACCTCGTAACCCACCTGAATATACTCGTTGGCCCGATCCGGGTCGTGTTCCTGCCGCCGGAAAACTTCGCCCGAATAGGTGTAGCGCGCAGGCTCTGCTCCATCGCTCATATGCATCTGCACAACGGGCAATGTGAAATCCGGGCGCAGCATCTGCTCGCCCCGCACCGCGTCAGAGGTCACATAAGCCCGGGCGCGTATGTCCTCGCCGTAAAGGTCCAGAAGCAATTCAGCGGGTTGCAGCAGCGGCGTGTCCACAACCTGCGCGCCGGCGGCTTCGAACCGGACACGCATCATTGCAGCGCGCGCCTGTATCTGGGAACGGTTGGCCATTAGTCAGTCCTGACTGTCCAGAATTTCGCGCACCTTGGCGACCAGATCGCCGCGCGGCACTTCGAATTGGCTGGGACGCTCTTTCCACTCCTCCAGCGTGGCGCTTTCGGCAATTTTTGCGCCTAGGATCAGGTCCTTGATCTGCACGATGCCGTTGGCCTTTTCATCACCGCCTTCGATCACTGCAATCGGAGAGTTTCGCTTGTCCGCATATTTCAGCTGATTGCCGAAATTCTTGGGATTGCCCAGATAGACCTCGGCCCGTATGCCCGCGTTGCGCAGCTCGGCCACCATCGCCTGATAATCCGCCATGCGGTCGCGATCCATCACAGTGACAACCACTGGGCCTGTGGCCTGCGCAGCGATCCGACCCTTTTCGCGCAGCGCCGCCAGCAGGCGGTCAACGCCAATGGAAATACCAGTCGCGGGCATTTCCTGCCCGGTGAACCGCTTGACCAGATCGTCATAACGCCCACCGCCCGCAACCGAGCCGAACTGACGCTTGCGGCCTTTTTCGTCGAAAATCTCGAAGGTCAACTCGGCCTCGTAGACCGGCCCGGTGTAGTAGCCGAGGCCGCGCACGACCGAAGGATCAATTTCAATCCGGTCCGCGCCGTAGCCGCCCGCATCCAGCAGAGCGCCGATCTGTTCGAGTTCGGCGATACCGTCGAGACCTATCTTGCTGTCCCCCACGGCGGCACGCAGATTGGCCAGCGTACCGGCAGTGTCGGGGGCTTTGGAGGTCAGGAAGGCGATCACCGGCTCGGCTTGATCGTCGCTGAGACCGACACCCTCAATGAATGCACCTGACGCATCCAACCGACCCTTGGTCAGCAACTCGCGCACGCCCTGCTCACCCACTTTGTCGAACTTGTCGATGGTGCGCAGAACGTTATCTCGGGCCGCGACGTCTTCACCCAACCCCATCGCCTCAAGCACGCCATTCAGAACCTTG
The DNA here is from genome assembly GCF_057220975.1 of Ruegeria sp. HKCCD9138. NCBI lineage: Bacteria > Pseudomonadati > Pseudomonadota > Alphaproteobacteria > Rhodobacterales > Roseobacteraceae > Ruegeria > Ruegeria sp. HKCCD9138. The sequence goes on from NZ_JBWVAZ010000005.1 coordinate 261,535, forward strand.
CGGTTGTTGACGCGCACCAGATAGTCGCCGTGCGGAATACCGACCGTCTCCAGCGTATCCGACAGCATCGCGCAGATCTCGGCATCAGCGGCCATCGACGCCGTACCCACCGTATCCGCATCACACTGATAGAACTGACGATACCGCCCCGGCCCAGGCTTTTCGTTGCGCCAGACCGGTCCCATCGCATAGCGGCGATAGGGCGTCGGCAAATCGTTGCGGTGTTGCGCGTAGACTCGTGCCAGCGGGGCGGTCAGGTCATAGCGCAGCGCCATCCAGTCGCCCTTGTCGTTCTCGTCGATTTCCTGCCACGCAAAGACACCTTCATTCGGGCGGTCCACGTCGGGCAGGAACTTGCCCAGTGCCTCGACGGTCTCGACCGCGCTGCTTTCCAAGGCGTCAAACCCGTAGCGATGATAGACGCCAGCAATGGTCCGCAGCATCTCGGTGCGCTGCGTGACTTCCGAGCCGAAATAGTCGCGGAACCCTTTCGGCGTGACTGCCTTGGGGCGGGGCTGTTTCTTGGGCTTGGCCATTTGGGGCGTCCTTGGGATTTTCTCGTTCCGCGCGCGGTCTATCCCATGGTCCGGATCGGGGCAAGCCAAGCCTCTGCCGCAGGTGTTCTTTCTCTGGCCTTGGCGGTCGCAGGCCGCTATGACCAGCATAGGAACAGGAGCGCTCGCAGGAACCCGAAATGCAGCATCTGGAAGAACAGGTCGCCCATCTGACTCGCACGGTCGACGAACTGAACACGGTGGTCACCAGTCAACAGGCCGAGATCGACCGCCTAACCCGCCGGGTCGAAATGTTGTTGCAGCGCGAGGCTGAGCGGGCACAAGAAGGATCCGGCGGGGTTGTATTCGGAGACGAACGTCCGCCGCATTATTGAGGGTTTACAACCCCAGAGTGGTTTTTACCGCGTTGTCGACCACGCCGCCTAACAGGGCATCCTTATCCGCAGCACATCCTTCCGACAGCGCGGCTATGAACGCTTCGCGCAGCTGGGCCTTTTCCTCGTCAGTGGTTGCGTGATCTTCGATATTGATCTGGCGATTGTAGAGAGATAAGGCCGTCATCTTTTCAATAACGGTCACAACAAAAGCTTCGTCGCCGTCTGCCTCCTCGGCGATCGAGGCGCAAGTATAGTGCATCACGGGCAATGCATCCTGTACCATCTGTTCAGCGGCGTCATCGGCCGTTGCCGCACTTGGAACCGCCAGAATAGCGGCGCAAGCGGACATTCTTAGTTTTTTTAACAGCATCGCCATCACTTCCAGTTATGCCCAATAATGGCTCCGGCTACGCCACCAATCGCAGCACCTTTGCCGTCGCCGATCAGCGCACCGACACCGGCGCCAATCAAGGCTCCCTCGATGGTTTTCTTTTTCTTCTTGTCATCAGCCATCCCGGCCGATGTCATCGCCAGCGACGCAACAACGGCCAATGTGAATGCCCTGAAACCAATACCAGAGTATGTCATATCGGATCCCTCCTATGACAGTATTCAAAAGGATATGACCTCAGACTAGCCGCGCGATTTCCACGTGGCAACAAATCGGTGTGTCAGATTTCCTCGACCGACATCACACCATCCAAGGATTTTATAGCACCCTTGATCTGCGGATTGATCGGGAATTCCTGTCCCAAATCCATTTCGACTTCACCCGGCAAACCCGGGTCCATCAGGCATAGCTGTATCGGTCCTTTCGAGGCGTTTTTGGCTGCGCTAGCCGCGTCCTCAAGCACTTTGGCGACAGTTGGCAGCACCTGCGGCTCATCGATAAATATCTTGAGCCCGGTCGCCCCGGCCTCGGCCACTACGGCATCAACCGGTCCAACCGAACGGCCTAAAAGCTTCAACTGATCCGCCTCCATCGTCGCTTCGGCGGTCAGCACTACCTGCGCGCCGGTTTCCAGAAATTCACGCGATTTTTCTAGGGTTTCCGAGAATAGCGTGACCTCATAGGCGCCCGTCGGGTCGGAAAGCTGGGCAAAGGCAAAGCGATTACCCTTGGCGGATTTCCTTTCCTGCCTCCCAGACACCACGCCCGCCATTTTGACCAGCATCATGCCCTTGTGCTGCACGTGTTTGATAACCTGCTCCAGGGTCATGACGTCGCGCCGTTTCAGCGCGGGCATATAGTCGTCCAGCGGATGACCAGACAAGTAGAACCCGATGGCTTTGAATTCCTCGCTAAGCCGTTCAGCCGGCAACCAGTCCGGCGACAGCGACAGGCGGGGCTCGGGCAGATCGTCGCCAGCCTCACCAAACAGCGACACCTGGTTCGAGTTCTTCTGTTCGTGGATCGCTGCCGAGTACTGCACCAGCGGGTCAAGGCTCTCGAACACGCGGCGGCGGTTCTTGTCGAGTTCGTCGAATGCGCCGGCCCGCGCCAGCATCTCAAGCGGGCGTTTGCCGACCTTCTTCAGGTCAACCCGACGTGCGAAATCGAACAGATTCACAAAAGGCTTATCAGCACGCCCTTCGACGACAAGATTCATCGCCTCGACGCCGACATTCTTGAGCGCGCCCAACGCGTAGACCAGTTCGCCATTCACCACGTCGAACGTCGCCAACGAGCGATTAACACAGGGCGGAACATAAGGCAGTTCCAGTCCCTTGCGGACCTCTTCGAAATAAACGGCCAGCTTGTCGGTCAGATGGATATCGCAGTTCATGACGCCCGCCATGAACTCAACCGGGTGGTTCGCCTTCAGCCAGCCGGTCTGGTAACTGACCACCGCATAGGCGGCCGCGTGCGATTTGTTGAAACCGTAGTTGGCGAATTTCTCCAGCAGGTCGAAGACTTCGCTGGCCTTTTTTGCATCCACGCCATTCTCGCCCGCGCCCTTTTCGAATTTCGGGCGCTCGGCATCCATCGCCTCTTTGATCTTCTTACCCATCGCGCGCCGCAGCAGGTCGGCGCCGCCGAGAGAATACCCGGCCATCACCTGCGCGATTTGCATCACCTGTTCCTGATAAACGATAATGCCCTGCGTTTCCTCAAGGATGTGGTCGATCAGCGGATGCACAGATGTGATCTTGCGCAGCCCGTTTTTAACCTCGCAATAGGTCGGGATGTTCTCCATCGGGCCGGGGCGGTAGAGCGCCACAAGGGCCACGATATCCTCGATGCACGTCGGCTTCATGCGCTTGAGCGCATCCATCATACCGGTGGATTCCACCTGGAACACCGCCACCGTCTTGGCCGCTGAATAGAGCTTGTACGTCGCCTCATCATCCAGCGGGATGGCGTTGATCTGGTTCTCGGCCCCGTCAGCGGGTTCATAAAGCTCGGTGCCGTCCGCCGCCACATGCAGGGGACGGTCAGACTTGAAGATCAGGTCCATCGCGTTCTGGATCACGGTCAGCGTTTTCAGGCCCAGAAAGTCGAACTTCACCAGCCCGGCCTGTTCCACCCATTTCATATTGAACTGGGTCGCAGGCATGTCGGATCGCGGGTCCTGATAAAGAGGCACCAGCGCGTCCAGCGGCCGATCTCCGATCACAACCCCCGCTGCGTGGGTCGAAGCGTTTCTGAGCAGCCCTTCGACCTGCTGGCCATAGGTGAGCAGACGGTCAACAACCTCTTCGTTGCGTGCCTCTTCCCGCAGACGTGGCTCGTCTTTCAACGCTTTCTCGATGGAGACCGGTTTGACGCCCTCAACCGGGATCATCTTGGACAGGCGGTCCACCTGCCCGTAGGGCATCTGCAAAACCCGACCGATATCGCGCACCGCAGCTTTTGACAGCAACGCACCGAAGGTGATGATCTGCCCCACCTTGTCGCGACCATATTTCTGCTGCACGTAGCGGATCACCTCTTCTCGGCGGTCCATGCAAAAGTCGATATCGAAGTCGGGCATCGAGACCCGCTCGGGATTCAGGAACCGCTCGAAAAGAAGGCTATAACGCAAGGGATCAAGGTCAGTGATTGTCAGCGCATAAGCCACAAGCGAGCCCGCACCCGAGCCCCGCCCCGGCCCGACCGGGATGTCGTGATCCTTGGCCCATTGGATAAAGTCCGCAACGATCAGGAAATAGCCGGGAAAGCCCATCCCCTCGATGATGCCCAGTTCGAAATCCAGCCGTTCCTGATATTCTTCAGGCGTCACCGCATGGGGGATCACGGCCAGACGTTTCTGCAAGCCTTCGTTGGCGATGCGGCGTAGTTCGGCGACCTCGTCATCGGCGAATTTCGGCAGGATCGGATCACGGCGATAGGCCATGAAGGCGCAGCGTCTGGCGATCTCAACCGTGTTCTCAATGGCTTCGGGCAGGTCGGCGAACAGGGTCACCATCTCCTGCTGCGATTTGAAATAATGCTGCGCGGTCAAGCGACGGCGGCCATCCTGCTGGTCGACATAGGCGCCCTCGGCAATACAGATCAGCGCGTCGTGCGCCTCGTACATGTCCGAGGTTGGAAAATACACGTCATTGGTGGCGACCAGCGGCAGGTTCTTTGCATAGGCCATCTCGACATGCCCACGCTCGGTCAGGCGTTCGGCCTCGGGCTGGCCGTCCTCACCCGGATGGCGCTGCAACTCAATATATAGGCGGTTCGGGAACATGTTCGACAGACGATCCACCAGAGCCTCAGCGGCTGGCCGCTGCCCCTGTTGAAGCAGACGACCCACCGGCCCGTCCGGCCCACCCGACAGACAAATCAGCCCGTCCGAACGTTCGGCCAGCTCGTCCAGCGTCACCTGCGGCAACTGCCCGCCCTTGTCCACATACAGACAAGTGCTGAGCTTCATCAGGTTCTCGTACCCCGTCTCGGACTGTGCCAGCAGCACCAGCGGCGCGGGCGCCTTGGGTTTTTCCCCCGGTTGCGCCTGCACATAGGTCAGATCGACCTGACAACCCATGATCGGTTGCACTCCGGCCCCGCTGGCCGTCACGGAAAACTCCAGTGCCGAGAACATCGAATTTGAATCCGTCACCGCAACGGCAGGCATCTGCATCTGCTCGCAAAGCCCCGGCAGCTTCTTCAGCCGCACGGCGCCTTCCAACAGGGAATATTCGGTGTGAACGCGGAGGTGAATGAATCGAGGTGTACTGCTCATGACCGGCAGGCTACCCCAGCCAGCGGGTATGAAAAAGCCGGAACCTGAGCCTCGAAAGGTCAAAACAATCGGTGTGGATTATTCGGCTTTTTCAGAAGGTGCTTCGGACTCGAATGTCTTGGCAACGAAGAAAATGCTTTGGTTTCAAGCGACTGACCCTTATGCAATCAACACGATTTCACGCCGTTCGGCCGTAATGGTGCATCACATAGGCAGTTTTTCTTGCCAGACAACACGCGCTGTTTCTAACATCTGACGGCAAGCTATCCGCCCGCCGCTCTTTCTACGTCGCATCGAAGGAGGGCACCGAGGGGCGCAACCAGGTAAGGCGACGGGTTTCACGCATGAATATCACGTTTCTTCTAAACGGAGAGACTGTGGAGCTGGCGGATGTCGATCCGACAGCGACTCTGCTGGATTGGCTGCGCGAGGATCGCGGTCTGACCGGCACCAAGGAAGGCTGCAACGAGGGCGATTGTGGTGCCTGTACTGTCATGGTGACGGATGAGGATGGCGCCAAAGCGCTGAACTCCTGCATCCTGTTCCTGCCGCAGTTGCACGGCAAAGCCGTGCGCACAGTGGAAGGCGCCAGCGGTCCGAACGGAGAGGCACATCCGGTCCAACAGGCCATGGTCGACCTTCACGGTTCGCAGTGCGGTTTCTGTACACCCGGCTTTGTCATGTCGATGGTCGCCAGCCACGCTAACGGGGCGACCGATCACGATACTCAGCTTGCCGGAAACCTGTGCCGTTGCACAGGTTACGCGCCGATTATTCGCGCCGCGAAGGCTGCCGAGGAACAGCCGGTTCCGGTTTGGGTCAAGGACAAGCCCGTCACCACAAAGTCGACATCGCGCTTGCTTCCCGGATCTTCCAACGAGTTGGCCGCTGTCTACGCTGAACACCCGAACGCAACTCTGGTCGCCGGTGCTACGGATGTCGGGTTGTGGGTCACTAAGCAGTTGCGTGATCTGGACCCGGTGATTTTCCTCAACCGCTGTGATGATCTGAAGGAAATCGAATTTACCGACACGGAAATCCGCTTTGGCGCCATGGTCGACATGAACCGCATGGGCGAAGCTCTGGCCGATTTGCATCCGTCTTACGCCGAGATGATCCGCCGCTATGCCAGCGTTCAGGTCCGCCATGCCGCTACCGTCGGTGGCAACATCGCCAATGGCTCGCCCATCGGGGACAACCCGCCTGCACTGATTGCCCTGGATGCGACCCTGCATCTGCGCAAGGGTGATGAGCGTCGCTCGATCCCGTTGGAGGAGTTCTTCATTGACTATGGCAAGCAAGACCGCGCGCCGGGCGAATTTGTCGAGGCGGTCAGCTTTCGCCTACAAGCGGATCGGCTGAAGGTTTACAAGCTCAGCAAGCGGTTCGATCAGGATATCTCGGCCGTTTGCGGATGTTTCAACGTCACCGTTTCGGAAGGCATGGTTACCGAAGCGCGTATCGCCTTTGGCGGCATGGCCGGTATTCCCAAACGGGCCGCGAGTGTCGAGACCGCACTGGTTGGAAAACCATGGACGCGCGAGACCGTTCAGTCCGCTCTGCCGGCATTTGCCGACGACTTTACGCCGATGACGGACATGCGCGCCTCGGCCGACTACCGACTGGAGACCGCCAAGGCGATGCTTGAACGCTACTTCTTCGAGGATCAGGGTGAAGTGATCAACGTGCTGGAGGTGACGGCATGAGCGTGACCAAACCTCTTCCGCACGACGCGGCACCACTGCATGTCTCTGGCACCGCGCGCTATGTCGACGACATTCCAACACCCAAGGGGTCGCTGCACCTGGCATTTGGGCTCAGCCCGATTGCCAAGGGCACGATCACTTCGATGGACCTGTCTGCGGTGAAAGCCGCCGAAGGTGTTGTCATGGTGATGTCTGCCGAAGATTTACCATTCGCAAATGATGTCTCCCCCTCGATCCACGACGAACCGCTGCTATCTGACGGCACGATCCATTATATCGGTCAACCCGTCTTTCTGGTCATTGCGACAAGCCATCTTGCAGCACGCAAGGCGGCGCGTCTCGGCAAGATTGACTATGCCGAAGAGAAGCCGATCCTGACGGTCGAAGACGCGCTGGCCGCCGACAGCCGCTTCGAAGAAGGCCCGCGCATCTACGCCAAGGGCGACGCGGACGCAGCTATTAAAAATGCGGCACACGTTATCGAAGGCTCGTTCGACCTCGGCGGGCAGGAGCATTTCTACCTTGAAGGTCAGGCCGCGCTGGCCGTGCCCAATGAGGGCGCGGATATGCTTGTACACAGTTCGACCCAGCACCCGACCGAGATCCAGCACAAAGTAGCCGACGCTCTGGGCGTTCCCATGCATGCGGTTCGGGTGGAAACCCGGCGGATGGGAGGCGGCTTTGGCGGCAAGGAAAGCCAGGGCAACGCGCTGGCCGTCGCCTGTGCCATCGCGGCCCGGGCGACCGGCAAGGCCTGCAAGATGCGCTATGACCGGGATGACGACATGATCATCACCGGCAAACGCCACGCCTTCCGGATTGCGTACAGGGCCGGTTTCGATGAGTACGGCCATATTCAGGGCGTTTCGTTCCTGCATCATGCCATTTGCGGCTGGGCACAGGACCTGTCCCTGCCGGTCGCGGATCGCGCAATGCTGCATTCCGACAACGCCTATCTGCTGCCCAATGCGCGGATTGAAAGCCATCGATTGAAGACCAACACCCAATCCGCCACCGCGTACCGTGGGTTCGGTGGCCCGCAGGGGATGGTCGGGATCGAACGCGTGATGGATCACGCCGCGTTTGAGCTGGGGATCGACCCGGTCGAATTGCGTCGTCGGAACTTTTACGACCCCGCACATGCGCCGACCATGGAACCTGAGCATCTGGCGAAGCGCCCGTTGGGTCATGTCGACCCGCACGAGGATCTGACCAGCTTGGGTGCTGTCGAGCAGGTAGAGACTGCTCCACCAGTCCGGCCGGTGCCCGAAGGCGGCAATACAACGCCCTACGGCATGGAAGTCACTGATTTCGAGCTGCATGAGATGACAGAGGCATTGCTGAAATCCAGCGACTATACCGCGCGCAAGGCAGCGATCGAGAAATGGAACGCCGAGAACAGCGTGATCAAGAAAGGCATCGCTTTCTCTCCTGTCAAGTTCGGCATTTCCTTTACGCTGACTCACCTGAACCAGGCCGGCGCGCTGGTGCATGTCTATCAAGACGGCTCGGTCCACCTGAACCACGGCGGCACCGAAATGGGCCAGGGGCTGTTCCAAAAGGTGGCTCAGGTCGCCGCTTCGCGCTTTGGTATCCCACTGGAAATGGTGAAGATCACGGCCACCGACACGGCCAAGGTGCCAAACACATCCGCGACCGCGGCGTCCTCGGGCAGTGATCTGAACGGCATGGCGGTAAAGGCGGCGTGCGACACGATACGCGACCGGATGGCGAATTATCTGGCCGAACGGCATCAGGCCGATCCGTCAACCGTCACATTTTCCGATGGCAAGGTCTCGGTCGGTGAAGAAAGCTATCCCTTCGCTGAGGCCGCCGCGCTGGTCTATCAGGGCCGTGTCAGCCTGTCAGCGACCGGTTTCTACAAGACTCCCAAGATCGAATGGGATCGGATCAAAGGCCGTGGTCGTCCGTTTTTCTACTTCGCCTATGGTGCAGCAATCACCGAAGTCGCCGTGGACACGCTGACCGGTGAAAACCGCATTCTGCGCGCAGATATTCTGCATGACGCAGGTGCATCGCTGAACCCGGCGCTGGACATCGGACAGGTCGAGGGCGGTTATGTTCAGGGCGCGGGTTGGCTGACAACCGAAGAACTCGTCTGGGATGACAAGGGCAGCCTGCGCACGCACGCCCCTTCGACCTACAAGATCCCGGCCTGTTCCGACCGCCCGGACATCTTCAATGTGGCGCTCTGGGACGGCGAGAATCGCGAGGACACGATCTATCGCTCCAAAGCGGTCGGAGAACCGCCGTTCATGCTGGGCATCTCAGCCTGGCTGGCCTTGTCGAACGCCGTGGCAGCCTGCGGCGAGAGTTACCCCGCACTGAATGCACCGGCCACGGCAGAGGAAGTCTGGCGTGGGGTCCAAAGGATGAAGGGAGGCATCTGATGGGATTTGATCGGGAGGCTTTGAGGGAGGCGGTCAAGACCCACAGGAAAGTGGTCCGGGTGGTCATCGCAGGGATCAAGGGATCGTCACCCCGCGAAGTTGGTGCCGCGATGCTTGTCTGGGAGGACGGGCAATCCGGTACCATCGGCGGTGGAACGCTGGAGTTTCAAGCCGCCGAGGCAGCGAGGACTCAGACCGTGCCATCGCGGTTGACGCAGCATGCTCTTGGCCCTGATCTGGGGCAGTGTTGCGGCGGAGCGGTGACGCTGTTGAGCGAACTCTATGACATAGACACCGTTGACCACCTGGACGACACTCTGATCGCCCGCCCGGTTTTCGGCAACGAGATGCCGCTATCCGTCAAGCGCCTGCAGACGCAGGCCCGTGGCCAGGGTGTACATCCGGAACCGCAACTGATCGACGGCTGGATGGTCGAGCCGGTGCACAAACCGGCGCGCGATTTGTGGATCTGGGGGGCTGGCCATGTTGGCCGGGCTCTGGTCGACGTTCTGTCACCGTTGCCCGATCTGGCAATCACCTGGGTCGATACCGGGCCGGAGCGATTTCCTGATTCAGTACCGAGCGGTATTGCAGTCACGCCTGCGGCGAAACCTGCCGAACTTGTGCGCTATGCGCCTCGCGGGGCTGAACACCTTGTACTGACCTATTCGCACAATCTGGATCTGGAGCTGTGCAACAGACTGCTTTTGCATGATTTCCGCTTTGCGGGCCTGATCGGCTCGGCTACCAAATGGGCGCGGTTTCGATCGCGGCTGGCGTCCCTTGGGCATCCGCCCGAGCGGATAGCCCGGATCACTTGCCCGATTGGTGACCCAAAGCTGGGCAAACACCCACAGATGATCGCCGTCGGCGTCGCAGCGCAAATCCTGCGCCCTGCCCGACAGAATGACTTGAAGAAGGACCTGAGCGCGTGACCACTCCATTATTGAGTTTGCAAGGGCTGACCAAAGCCTACCCCGGCGTTGTGGCCAATGATCAGGTGTCCTTTGACATCGGCGAAGGCGAGGTACATGCGCTTTTGGGCGAAAACGGCGCGGGAAAATCCACGCTGGTTAAAATGATCTATGGCCTGGTGAAACCCGACAGTGGCACCATGTTGCTGCGCGGTCAGGTATTCGCGCCTCCGGAGCCCCGTGCCGCGCGCGCCGACGGGATTGCGATGGTGTTCCAGCATTTCTCGCTGTTCGACGCGTTGAACGTGGCCGAGAACATCGCATTGGGAATGGAAAACCCGCCGCCGATGGGAGATCTGGCTTCGCGCATTCGGGAAGTGTCCGAGACATACGGGCTGCCGCTGGACCCCTATCGAACGGTCGGCGACCTGTCAGCGGGTGAACGTCAGCGGGTCGAGATCATCCGCTGTCTGCTGCAGGACCCAAAGCTGTTGATCATGGATGAACCGACATCGGTTCTGACGCCGCAAGAGGTCGACATCCTGTTCGAAACACTGAAAAAACTGCGCTCGGAAGGGACCTCGATCCTCTATATCTCGCACAAGCTGGAAGAAATCCGCACGCTGTGCGACCACGCGACCATTCTGCGTCTGGGTAAGAACGTGGGCGAATGCGTCCCGCGCGAAACCTCGGCCCGGGATATGGCGGAGATGATGGTCGGTTCGACCCTGCAAACGCCCGAGCGCGCGGGGCGCGATTATGGTGAGGTCGCGCTGGATGTCAGCGGGCTTTCGGTACCATCGCCCTCGGAATTTGGAACCGCCCTGAAAAACGTGCACATGACCGTGCGCAAGGGCGAGGTTTTGGGCATTGGCGGCGTAGCAGGCAACGGACAGGACGAACTGCTGGGCGTATTGTCCGGAGAAATCCTCACGGCGGCCGATGCGATCAAGTTCAACGGCCAGTCAATCGGCAAGCTGGGCCCGACAGCGCGACGCAAGCTTGGCGTTTTGACCGCGCCCGAAGAACGGCTGGGTCATGCCGCTGCGCCGGACATGAGTCTGACCGAAAATGCCTTGTTGACCGGCTCGGTTCGCGAAAACCTGGAAAGCAACGGGTTCCTGAAGTGGAGCGAAACGCAAGGCTTTGCCGAAAAGATCATCAAGGCCTTTGACGTCCGCACACCGGGTCCTGAAAACGCCGCGCGGTCATTGTCGGGCGGGAACCTTCAGAAGTTCGTGATTGGGCGCGAGGTATTGCAAAACCCCGACGTGCTGGTGGTGAACCAGCCGACCTGGGGCGTTGACGCCGCAGCGGCCGCTGCGATCCGTCAGGCGATCCTGGATCTCGCGGCCAAGGGCACGGCCGTCATTTGCATCAGCCAGGACCTGGATGAACTGATGGAAATCTCGGACAGCTTCGCCGCCCTGAACGAAGGTCGGCTAAGCGCGCCGCGCCCGACGACGGGTCTGACCGTGGACGAAATTGGCCTGATGATGGGCGGCGCGCATGGCATGGAGGTGGCGCATGTCTAAACCGTTTGACCGCCTCCGGCGGGAGTATTTGCAAAAAGATGAAGAACTTGGGGGGATGAGCAGGTGATTGTATTGGAGAAACGGCCGCAACCGTCCAAAGCGTGGTCCTATGCGACCCCTTTGGTGGCGGTGCTGGCAACGATGATCTTTGGCGGCCTGTTGTTCGCCATTCTGGGCAAGAACCCGATTGAGGCTATTGGCACCATTTTCTGGGAACCACTGTTCGGAGAGTTTGCGTTTTACTATCGCCCGCAATTGCTGGTGAAAGGCGCACCTCTGGTGTTGATCGCCATCGGCCTTTCACTTGGCTTTCGTGCGGGTATCTGGAATATCGGCGCCGAGGGGCAATACATCATGGGCGCCATTTTCGGCGCGGGCGCAGGTTTGGCCTTCTACCCGTTGGATGCCTTCTATGTCTTTCCGATCATGGTGATCGCAGGCGCGTTTGGCGGCTGGATCTGGGCGATGATCCCGGCCTTTCTGAAGGTGCGCTTTGGCACCAACGAAATCCTCGTCTCGCTGATGCTGGTCTACGTGGCGGAACAGATGTTGGCGTCCGTTTCGCTTGGCTTGCTAAAAAACCCCGAAGGGTTCGGCTTTCCCGGCTCACGCAACCTGCAGTCCTATGACAGCGCGCATAATGCCGAACTGATTGCCGGATCCGGTATGCATTGGGGTGTCGTTACTGCACTGATTGCGGTGATCTTTGCCTACATCCTGCTGAACCGCCATATGCTGGGCTTTCATATCCGCCTGACAGGCGAAGCGCCCCGGGCTGCCAAATTCGCAGGGGTAAATCCGGCGCGGTTGATCCTGTTCTGTCTGGGTCTGTCCGGTGCGCTGGCCGGGCTGGCGGGATTGTTCGAGGTCTCAGGGCCATCGGGCGTGGTCAGTATCGACTTTAACGTCGGATACGGCTTCACCGCTATCATCGTGGCCTTCCTCGGTCGTCTGCACCCTATCGGGATTTTGCTGGCCGGCGGTCTGATGGCCCTGACATACATCGGTGGCGAAATTGCGCAGTCTCAACTGGGCCTGCCCGCCGCTGCCATTCAGGTGTTCCAGGGGATGCTTCTGTTCTTCCTGCTCGCCTTCGATCTTTTGACCAACTACCGCATCCGTGCGGCCCGTAGCGAGGTAGCCTGAGCCATGGACCTTTCCGAAATCAATCCCGTCCTGCTGGTCGCCTCACTGATGGTCGCCGCAACCCCGCTGTTGCTGGCTGCGATCGGAGAGCTTGTGGTCGAAAAAGCAGGCGTTCTGAACCTTGGGGTCGAAGGCATGATGATCGTAGGTGCGATCAGCGGTTTTGCCATCTCGGTCGAAACCGGCTCACCCTGGCTGGGTTTCGTTGCCGCGGCGATTGGCGGTGCCCTGTTGTCCCTTCTCTTCGTCGTGCTGACCCAGTTCGCATTGGCCAATCAGGTGGCCAGCGGTCTGGCCCTGACTCTGTTTGGCCTCGGTTTCAGCGCGCTTATGGGGCAAAGCTATGTTGGCGTTAAGCCGCCCGACATGGATGAGATCCACATCCCGCTGATCAGCGACATTCCGGTCATCGGCCCCATTTTGTTCCAGCATGATCCAATCCTGTATGTCGGTATCGCTCTGACCGCCGCTGTCTGGGCTGTCCTGAAATACACACGCGTCGGTCTGATACTGCGTGCGGTGGGTGAAAACCACGATGCAGCACATGCCTTGGGCTACAAGGTCATCAAGATCCGTATTCTGGCGATCCTGTTCGGTGGCGCGTGTGCCGGACTGGGCGGTGCCTACATCAGCCTGATCCGGGTCCCTCAATGGACCGAGGGTATGACTGCCGGTGTCGGCTGGATCGCACTTGCGCTGGTGGTCTTCGCCAGCTGGAAACCGTGGCGCGCATTGCTGGGGGCGTATTTGTTCGGCGGAATCACAGTGTTGCAGCTTAATCTGCAGGCAGCAGGCGTTGCCATTCCTGTCGAGTATCTGGCAATGTCGCCCTATATCATCACGATCCTAGTGCTTGTGATCCTTTCGGCCGACAAGAGCAGCGCACCTGCCTCTCTGGGCCGAACCTTCCATGCTTCGCACTAAGCGGGGCCAACTGAACCAACTTGGGGAGTAACCACATGAAATTCACTACACTACTGACAAGTGCCGCAATGGCACTGGGTCTGGCAACAGGTGTCATGGCCGAAGACAAAACCAAGGTCGGCTTCGTCTATGTCGGCCCGGTCGGCGACGGCGGCTGGACTTATGAACACAACAAAGGCCGTCTGGCGGTCGAAGAAGAGTTCGGTGACAAGGTTGAAACCGTTTTCGTGGAATCGGTTCCCGAAGGTCCGGATGCCGAGCGTGTGATGACCCAGATGGCGCTGGAGGGCGCTGATCTGATCTTCACCACCTCGTTCGGTTACATGGACCCGACGATCAACGTGGCCAAGAAATTCCCGAACGTGAAGTTCGAGCATGCCACCGGATATAAAACTGCTCCGAACGTCTCGGTCTATTCGGCACGCTTCTATGAAGGCCGCGCCGTTCAGGGCCACATCGCGGGCAAGATGACTAAGTCGAACATCGTGGGATACATCGGCTCCTACCCGATCCCCGAAGTGATCCGCGGGATCAACTCGGCCTATATTCACGCCAAGAAGGTGAACCCGGATGTCGATTTCAAGATCGTCTGGGCCTACACCTGGTTCGACCCCGCAAAGGAAGCGGACGCTGCCACAGTTCTGATCGAGCAAGGCGCGGACGTGATCCTGCAGCATACGGACTCGACTGCGCCGCAGGCGGCCGCGCAAGAAGCGGGGAACGTGATCACCTTTGGTCAGGCTTCGGACATGAGCGAGTATGCTCCGATGCCCCGTGTTTCGTCGATCATCGATAACTGGGCACCCTACTATATCGCACGCACCAAAGCGGTGATGGACGGTACGTGGGAAACCGTGAATACCTGGGACGGAATTGCCGAAGGTATGGTCGAGATCGGTGAAATCACCGACGCGGTGCCTGCTGACGTCAAAGAAGAGGCACTGGCACTGAAAGCGTCCATCGCGGATGGCAGCTATCACCCATTCACTGGCCCGTTGAAAAAGCAGGACGGCAGCGACTGGCTGGGCGAAGGTGAAACCGCAGATGACGGCACGCTGGCCGGCATGAACTTCTACGTCGAAGGGCTGGAAGGCGAAATTCCACAGTAAACACAGCCACATGAAATCAAGAAGGGCCGGCCGTTGCGCTGGCCTTTTTTGTGCCCGATGGCTTGACGCCTGGTTTTCCGTGGGACCTGATAGGCAAGAGGTCGGTTCGCTAGAAGCGGAGAAACTCAGTGACGCGAAGGCACAGCCGTTGGTGGATTTTGGCCGCAATGGGCGCCATCCTTGGCGTGATCCTGTTAGATGAGACCGTTATCAGCGTCGCACTGCCTACCATTCAAAACGATCTTGGCTTGTCTCAGCTGGATTCGCATTGGGTCGTGAATGTCTACCTGCTGGTTCTGGCCTGTTTTGCGGCGGCTGCTGGGCGCATCGGAGACATTCTTGGTATTCGATGGCTTTTGAGCGCCGGATTGATGGTTTTTGGACTGGCCTCCGCTTTAGGAGGTTTTGCCCAGAACGGAATTGAATTGCTGCTGGCACGCGCCGTTCAGGGCTTTGGGGCGGCGCTTATTTTTCCGTTGTCCCTTGTGGTCTTAGTGCAGTCTTTCGACGAGGACGAACGCGGCCTGGCACTAGGTCTCTACGGCGGGATCGGCACCATATTCCTGTCGCTGGGTCCGTTGGTCGGTGGGTTGTTGACCGAGTATCTGTCATGGCGTTGGATTTTTTGGGTCAATCCGCCAATTGTCTTGGGCGTCGCGGCAATCGCATGGATCTTCTGGCGCGATCCGTCGCACGCACCCGAAGAGGGGTTTGACTGGAAAGGTCTTGTTCTGCTGGTGCCGGGCATGGCGGCAATTGTGTTCGGGATCATGGAAGGACCTGATCGCGGATGGCTGCAGCCCGATGTTTTGGGCGCGCTGGCGGCAGGGCTGGTTCTGCTTGCCCTGTTTATTCGGGCCGAGACGAGGTCATCCAACCCGCTTATCGCGGTTTCCCTGTTTCAAAACGCCAGTTTCGCGGCCTCGAACATGATCCTTTTCACAGCTCAGTTCGGCAAGATTGTGCTCTTTGTGTTCGGCGCACTCTTCTTTCAGGTCAGGCTCGGCTATTCGCCATTGGCGGCAGGCGCTGCTCTTCTGCCGATTGCCGTTCCGCAGATATTCATCGCTCCTCTGGCAGGAAAGATCGCTGATCTTTTTGGAACGCGCGGCGCATCTCTAACGGGATTAACACTGGGCGTACTGGCGATCCTGATGGTTGCCACCGGGACATGGCAACACTCCACCGCCTTACTTTACGCCGGTTTCGTGCTTTGGGGTGGTTTCGTGCCCTTCCTGTTTGTGCCACCACGGCGCGCCGTCATGTCGGCTGTTCCCAAGGACCTTCACGGTCAGGCCAGCGGTATTTCAATGACTTTTCAGTTGCTGGGAGGAACAGTTGGAATGGCGCTGGGGAGCTCGGTCTACGCGATTACCGGTTCGTTTCCGATGGTGTTCGGCTTTGTCGCAGCATTTGCAGCCTGCGTTCTGGCCTTTTCATATGCTTCACTGGAGGCAAGAAGCAAGCCCGGCCCAGCACCCGGATAAACCGGGTTACTTGGCGCGCGACAGTTCTCTTGACCGGCGATTGCATCAATGCCCGCTCAGAACCAGCGTGTTCACGGGCATCAGGATCAGGCGCAAACGCAATCCAGCGGCATGAACAACTCCAATCGTGTCAACAACATGCAGGAACGCTTTTTCCCAGAAACCCAGATTTTCGTCCTCCAGCTTGGCGTGATTGTCGGTATAGACATTGGCCAGACAGTTGCTGCCCGGTGGGATCCGATCTGCCATTCCTTTGTACAAAGGCTCAAGATAGACCAGAATTGAACCCGGATTGGTGTTGGTCTGGACGTCGCGCAATTCGTCCGAAGGGCGAATTTGCCCGGACGGGATCACATCCTGTACCTGAACCACTACGACCGGAATAACCGTAAACGGTTTCGTCATGCACCCAAGTTCGCCAATCATCCCCGGCTTGATGACCTGAGCTGACAATTGGTTGAACGCCGCCTGAAACCGGTCATGACCGGACGATGAGGGCACCAGAATGCCTGCGGGACGCAGCAGCGGGCTGACGTAGTCACCGACCTGCAGCCCGAACTGCTCAACACGGCCCGTCACGCCTGCACTGATCACGGTCTTGTCCAACTCGGTCAGGGCGGCATCAAGCTGTGCGTTGGCGCTGGCGAGTTGGGCGGGGATCAGTTCTTCGATCTGCTGAACCACGGCGGCACGCTGAGATTGTGCCGCGACAACCTGAGCCTCCCGTTCGGCCACCAGGTTTTCGAGGCGGTCGATTTCCGCCAGACGAACCGCGCTGGACCCTTCGTCGCGCAGTGTGGTATTCCGCTCCAGATCTTCCAGCGCCTGATCCAGTGCCGCGCGCGCGCCTGCGATACTGGCATCAGCCTCGGCCAGGTCAGTTTGCGCCACCTTCAGCGACGCCTGAACCTGAGCGATTTGCGCATGGGCGGCTTCTACCTGAGCGGTCTGCGTGAAGTCCTCGATGCGAAAGATTGGCTGGCCAGCAGTGACCTGCTGGTTGTTGGTGACATAGACCTCGGACACGCGCCCGCCCAGTTGCGGCAGGATCGTAACCGTGCGGAAATAGGATGCCGCAGCGCTGCTGGACGGGTGGAAGTAGAACAGAGTCGTAATCACGGTCAGCGCCAGAATCGCGCAGGTTGTCAGGCCCCACCGCAACTCGTACCACATGGTGAACAACGTGATCTCGTGACCGATCCGCTTGCCCTGTACAAAACGGCGGAACAGAAAATCGGGTAGCACGGTCACAAGCGCGCACATCAGTGTTTCCAGCATGTTCTAGTGCTCCTGCGGCGCGGCTGTTTGGGGGCCCGGGTCAGCGGGTGGCTCATCAACCGTCGGCACAGACGCACTTTGCGGCGCTAATGAGCGGATGGCGTCGGCGATGGCTCGCAAAGGCGCTGCAAAGTCAGGAAACTGGAAACCCGCCACCAGAATGGCTGCCACCCAGAACAACCCGTTATGCGTAAACAACGCAAGCAACGCCAATATCCCAACCAACTGGAATTGCGGGTGATTTGACTCATGCGCAATTTTTTCCGGGATCGAGTGCAATGTGAAATACGCAACCCCGATCAAGACGATAACGACAACCGTAAAAACCAGCATGAATGTAAAAAGAAAGTCGCTGCCGTCGGCCTGAACCACATAGGCCGGGATATGTCCTGTGGCCATCGGGTGTGTTTCCGCAGTGTTCACCCTGCCCTCCTGTCACCTGTTTATTCATTGTTTGGATGGGTTGATGCACAATTTCAAGCCTGCTTATAGTCTGCGGGCCGACTGAACGGTGTCACGGAACAGGGCTGAGAAACAATGATTAGTGATACACGCTTGGCCGAATCCTCGCGCCTGATCGAATGGCAATGATCGATTTTCTTGTAATCGGCGGTGGAATTGCAGGCCTCAGCGCCGGCGCGCGCCTGTCATCTTACGGTTCGGTCACCGTGCTCGAAGCCGAAGACGCCCTTGGCTATCACGCCTCGGGCCGGTCGGCGGCGCTGTTCGAGGAAAGTTATGGTCCGCCCTCTGTTGTTGCCCTGAACAGGGCCGGTGCGGAGTATCTGAAATCTGAAAACGGCGGTTACCTGACCCCGCGTGGGCTGATGCTGGTTGGTGCAAGGGATCAGGCGGAATTGTTTCGCAATGACCTAGCCAGTTTGGGTATGCAAAGCATCTCGGTCGATCAGGCAATAGCGCGCGTGCCCATCCTGAATCCGGTCACGGTCGGGTTCGCCGCTGTAAGTGAAGCCGCGTTCGACATAGACACGGACCGCCTGTTGCAGGACTTTGCCCGAACCATTCGCGCAAACGGAGGGTCGGTCCTGACCCGGCAAAAGGTGTGCGGCATTCGCAAGTCGGGGCACTGGGTTGTGGAAGCAGGCCAAACCTTCGAAGCCCGGACCCTTGTGAACGCGGCCGGTGCCTGGGTGGATGACATCGCCGAAATGGCGGGAATAAGCCCAATCGGGATTTCACCCCGGCGCCGATCCATGGCGCGAATCCCGGCACCCGACGGGCATGATGTGACAGGTTGGCCGATGATATTGGGCGCGGGTGAGGGTTGGTACGCCAAGCCTGATGCAGGAAAGCTGCTGGTGTCCCCTTCCGAAGCCGACGCCACTACGCCTCATGACGCCTTTGCGGACGACATGGTTCTGGCCGAAGGACTGGCACGATATGAAGAAATGGTCACGGTACCTGTGACCCGAGTTGAAACCAACTGGGCCGGGCTGCGCAGTTTTGCACCGGATGGCACTCTGGTCCTTGGCCCGGACCCTTCTGATCCAACATTTATCTGGTCCGCCGGTCAGGGGGGCTACGGATTTCAGACTGCTCCCGCTGCCTCGCAACTGGTGGCGGATCTGGCGGTGGGGCGCAGTCCCGATCTGGATCCGCCGCATGTCGCGGCTTTAAGGCCGGAAAGGTTGAGAATATGACCAATGAGACGCCGCCGAAGGCCAGCGTCGTGGTCCAAAGTGACGGCGACAAGCTTATCGCCCCGGCGGCCAATCGAAATGTCGACGTTTTGTGCGAGCTGATTGAACGCATTGCGCCTGTGCAGGGTCGTGCCCTGGAACTGGCAAGCGGGACCGGGCAGCATGTTATGGCGTTCGCCCGGCGCCGGCCGCGCTTGACCTGGCAACCCACAGAGGTCGAACCCGAACGCCGGGCCAGCATCAACGCTTATACCGTTGACTTGCCAAACGTCACCGACGCTGTGCATCTGGATGCGACCGAGCCCGGTTGGCACAAGTCGTTCGGCGAACAGGATCTGATCGTACTCATCAATCTTTTGCACCTGATCACCTGGCCCAGCGCCAAAACTCTGGTTGCCGAGGTGGCGCTGGCCCTGCGCCCATCGGGCCACCTTGTGCTTTATGGTCCTTTCAAACGTTCAGGTCGCCTGACCAGCGACGGTGACCGCCGGTTCCACGATGCTTTGACCCAACAAAACCCCGAAATCGGCTATAAGGATGACACCCAAATCCTTGCCCTGTTGCATGATTGTGGCCTGGACCTTGTCGAACTCACCGATATGCCTGCCAATAATTTGGCATTCGTCGCAAAAAAACCGGACATCTGATCAAGATCAAAGTCCGGCTACGCCTCATAATACATATGCAGTTTATCATATATTTACTGAGGAAAACACAATGGCCTGGCAGGAAAAACTATCGGACACGCGCAAAGGGCTACGCAATCTCAATGCTGCCATCCCGGATACGGCCCGTGCTTTTGGAGCACTGGGAAAAGCAGTCAAGGAAGGCGGGACACTGGATTACAAGACCAAAGAGTTCATCGCCTTGGGAATGTCGATCGCTGTCCGTTGTGAGCCCTGCATATCGTTGCACACCGAAGCGCTGATCAAGGCTGGTGCGACCCGGGGCGAAGTATCGGACGTTCTGGCCATGGCCATCCAGATGGGTGGCGGACCGTCCATGATGTATGCAGCCAAGGCGCTGGAGTGTTTTGACGAGCTAAGCGGATAAGAAGGCTCTCGTAATATGGATCAATCCATGGCGGCAACAGGTTGCCGCCTTTTTTGCGTCAGCCTACTTAAGAAAGGCCTGGTTTCGGCCCTCTTTCGTGACTTTTTCAGAGAGTTTTGCTAGGGTATCTGAAGGAGTGTAGCCGCAATGAAAGCTATACCAGCTATACTGATATCCTTGCTGCCCACGCAATCTCTGTCTCAGGATGATCCGATCAGGGGTCGATTCCACTGCGACGTACTGGACAACCGATTTGTCCCGTCGGAAACGGACCAATCGAACCCGAAGGTCGAGTTTCCTCGGGGTCATGCGCCCGGCACCACCTTGATTGTTGACTACACGCTTGACCCGGCAAGCGGTCTGACGATCTATCTGGGCGAACCGAACCGAATGAATGTCCTGATCGAGGAACCGTTTCCCGAAAGCAGCTTCAAGGGGATATCCAAGATTACCCATAAGGCGGAATACCGCTCGACCTTCAGCGAGGTTTCTCTTGGCAAGCATTCGGTAAACTACAAAGGCAACGATCAGCTCAACATCAAGAGATCCTGCGGCGCCGCATGGTCCGGCCACTACGTCCAGACCTATGTCAGCGGGCGTTTCACTCAGGTTGTCTCGCTGAATTGTCACCCGTTGGTAAACGCTACCGAAGACTTGCTCGACCGATTGAAACTGTACAACTAGGCCACTCCAATCTCTCG
The DNA here is from genome assembly GCF_057220975.1 of Ruegeria sp. HKCCD9138. NCBI lineage: Bacteria > Pseudomonadati > Pseudomonadota > Alphaproteobacteria > Rhodobacterales > Roseobacteraceae > Ruegeria > Ruegeria sp. HKCCD9138. Next base: position 282,527 of record NZ_JBWVAZ010000005.1, read on the forward strand.
TGACTGGCACTGTTTTCGGCAAACGCAAATTGAAAGGCCCCGGATTTCTCCGGGGCCCTTGCTTGATCAACCGTCCTTGCGGATAGTTTCGTTTTTCGGATCGTAGGGGCTGTCGCAGGTGACGACCGCGTCCCACAGTTTGTCTTGGATTTTGACCTGCAGTTTAGTCCCCTCGACCGCCAACTCGGGCTTTACGTAACCCATGCCGATGGATTTCTCGAACGCCACCGAATAGCCGCCCGAGGTCAGACGACCCACTCGCTCACCTTCCGGTGTGTACAGCGCCTCGCGGCCCCACGGGTCTGCATCGTCCGGGCCGTCGATCAGCAGGGTGCAGCATTTGACGCGCACGCCGGTCTCTTCCAGCTTGGCCTTACCGTAGAAGTCTTTCGACAGGTCGACAAAGCGCGGCAGGTCGGCTTCCAGCGGGGTCGCGTCGCGGCCAAGTTCGGTACCAAACGCGCGATAGGATTTCTCCTGACGCAGCCAGTTCTGGGCGCGCGCACCAACCAGCTTCATTCCATGCTTCTCACCGGCTTTTTCCAGCAGGTCGAACAGGTAATTCTGCATCTCGATCGGGTGGTGCAGTTCCCAGCCCAGCTCACCGGTATAGGCCACACGGATCGCGTTGACCGGGCACATGCCCAGCTCGATCTGACGGGCCGACAGCCAGGGGAAGCGCTTGTTGGACAGCGCGGTTTCCGGATCGGCGTCTTTGATGACTTCTTTCAGAACGTCACGCGATTTGGGTCCGGCGATGGCGAAGACGCCCCACTGAGTGGTTACGTCCTGGATCTCGATGTAACCGAACTCCTCCATCTTGTCCTCGGCCGCCTTGCGCAGGTAGTCGGCGTCATACTCGCTCCAGGCACCGGCGGAGACGATGTAGTAGTTGTTCTCGCCATTGCGGACGATGGTGTATTCGGTGCGGGTGGTGCCGTGCGAGGTTAGCGCGTAGGTCAGGTTGATACGACCGACCTTGGGCAGCTTGTTGCAGGTGAACCAATCCAGGAATTGTGTGGCACCGGGGCCTTTGACGACATGCTTGGTGAAAGCCGATGCGTCGATCAGGCCAACGCCTTCGCGGATCGCTTTGGCTTCTTCGACGGCATATTGCCACCAGCCACCGCGGCGGAACGAGCGGCTTTCCTTGTCAAAGCTATCCGATGCATCCAGCGGGCCGAAGTAGTTCGGGCGTTCCCAACCGTTGACCCAGCCGAACTGTGCGCCACGCGCTTTCTGGCGTTCATAAGCCGGAACGGTCCGCAGCGGCCGGCAGGCTTCACGCTCTTCATCCGGGTGGTGCAGGATGTAGACGTGCTCGTAGCACTCTTCGTTCTTGCGGGCCGCGAACTCGGTAGTCATCCAGTTGCTGCTGTAACGCTTGGGGTCCAGCGAGGCCATGTCGATCTCGGCTTCGCCATCGACCATCATCTGCGCCAGATAATAGCCGGTACCGCCTGCAGCGGTGATGCCGAACGAGAACCCTTCAGCCAGCCACATGTTGCGCAGACCCGGAGCCGGACCAACCAGCGGGTTGCCGTCGGGGGTGTAGCAGATCGGGCCGTTGAAATCGTCTTTCAGGCCGGATTCAGCGCAAGAAGGAACGCGTTCGGCCATCGCCATGTACTGATCCGCGATCCGGTCCAGATCCAGCGGGAACAGATCCGCGCGGAAGCTGTCCGGCACGCCATGTTCGAACTGCGCGGGTGCGCCGTGCTCATAGATACCCAGAATCCAGCCGCCGCGTTCCTCGCGTGCATAGGATTCGTTGTCGGCATCGCGTACGACGGGGTGTTCCGGGTTGCCCGCTTCGCGCCATTTGACCAGCTCGGGGTCCTTGTCCATGACGATGAAGGTGTGCTCGACCGGAATGGCAGGCATCTTGATGCCCAGCATCTTGGCAGTCCGCTGCGCGTGGTTACCGGATGCGGTCACGACATGCTCGGCGGTGATCACCACCTGCTCATCCGATGGGACGAGGTTACCGCCCTTTTCGACCATCTTGGTGCAGGTGACTTCCCAGTGGGTGCCGTTCCAGTGGAAGGCGTCGGCCTGCATCTTGCGGACGATGTCGACGCCGCGCTGACGGGCGCCCTTGGCCATCGCCTGGGTCACATCGGCAGGGTTAATGTAGCCGTCCTCGGTGTGGTAGATTGCGCCCTTCAGGTCGGAGGTCTCGATCAGCGGCCAGCGTTCCTTGATCTGGTCCGGGGTCAACCACTCATAGGCAACATCGCAGGTTTCGGCGGTGGAGGCATAGAGCATGTATTCGTCCATACGCTCTTGCGTCTGCGCCATGCGCAGGTTGCCGACCACTGCGAAACCCGCGTTCAGGCCGGTCTCTTCCTCAAGCGTCTTGTAGAAGTCGACCGAGTATTTGTGGATGTGGGTCGTCGCATAGGACATGTTGAACAGCGGCAGCAAGCCCGCCGCGTGCCAGGTCGAGCCTGATGTCAGCTCGTCCCGTTCGATCAGCATCACATCGTCCCAGCCCGCCTTGGCCAGATGATAGGCAATCGAGGTCCCAACGGCGCCACCGCCAACGACCAATGCTTTGACTTGGGTTTTCATAACCGGGCGTCTCCCCTTGAAATCAGTTGACACCATATGGCGCATTTGAAGCCCCCGGCGCGACATTCATCCGACCAGTGATATAAAAAAAACGACCCGCAGGTCCTGCGGGTCGTCGTTCTGACTGAATGTGAGATCAGTTTCCGCCGACAGAACAGCGTTTGGCACTGCCCACTAGCGAACAAGCCTTGCTGCCGCCGCCTTTGCGCACAGTCACTGCTGCGGATTGTTCGGCATCCGAACCTTGCAGCATGGACGTCAACCCCCCAAGCAAACCACCCGAAGCCTCCTGCCCGCTTTCATCAGAGGAAGCATCGCCGCCTTTGGCTTTCGCAAACAAGCGACCTAAGAAGCCTTTTTCTTCGGTGCTTGCCCGTTCGGTTTCCGCAGCCGTCAGATTGAGCAATCCTTTGCGATACCCAATTTGCATCAGGTCGTTTGACGAGGAAATCTTGTTCGCCGTCAAATCGAATGCGTCGTTTGGCAGGCCGTATTGACCGGCCAGCGTGTTCGCCACCAGAGACAAGCCGTCCACGTTTTGAATTCGCATACGTGCCAATTCGCCTCTCAGCTTGACGAACTCGTTGCGCAAGTTCGCCATTTCAACGGCAAGTTCGGCCTCGGTCGCCTTGTCCACTTGCGTATCATTCCCAACGCCCGGCACAGGCAGGCTGAGCAGCGCGTTCAGGCCGTCATAATCCAGCTCCTCGAGAAAACTGTACACTTCATTGACCGGGGCATCGGAACGCGCAAGAACCCGAATTTCTTCGCCGAAACCGATCGTCCCCACAAAAGTATTGAAGCTGACATTGATGCCGGTCTCAGCCACCTGCTTTTTGACCATGGCCCAATCGCGGCGCGCGGATTTGGGCACGTCGTAGTATTCGTCCTGAATCGCCTGAAAAAACGCGGTGCCACCAATGACGCCCAGCGGGACATAATCCGTGTCCGAGAAATCCATCGCGGCAATCGACTGCGCAATGTTGCCCGCGAGCGTTTTGGTATTTGCCCGATTAACCAACGAAACCTGCACCCAGATGGTGTTGTCTCCGTTTTCATAGACCCAGCCGACGCGATCCAGCTTCCGGGCACGCGTTTTCGCCTCTTGCACGGCTACTTCCACGGCCAACGGACGCGCGGCCTCACTCGCCTTGGCCTGATCCTCGCCGAGACGTGCGTCCACAGTAAAGTCGTGGTCCGAAATCGCGCGACGCACCCATTGTTCGCTGGATTCCGGAAGATAGGGCTTTCCGCCGGCACGCCACCGTTTTTGCCGGTCACGTTCGACCTCTTCAGCGGCCTGTTCCTTCTGATACAGGCTGAAGCGGGCGTTAACGGTGTCGACATAGCCGTTAACAGACAGGGTGCCTTCGTGCTTTTTGTCCTGCTGGTAATAGTCGAGGCCTGCGACAACCATTATTGCAACCAACGCGAATCCAAAGAAACGCAAAAAATCCATTGAAAACCTCGGAATCAAATTGCTGCTCTGAGAGGTTTGATCACATGAAATTGAGGCTTCCTTGTGGCCGGAACACGCAGAACTCTGGAACAGAGTCAGGGCAATATCTTGCCGGGATTCATAATGTCATCAGGGTCCAGCGCCACTTTGATCGCTGACATAAACGCCGTCGCTGCGCCAAGCTCTTTCACCAGATAAGGCCGCTTGCCCTGACCGATTCCATGCTCTCCGGTGCAGGTTCCGTCCATCGAAATTGCCAGATCGTTCAGCCAGCCAACGAATTCCTCGGCTTTTGAGACCTCATCCAAATTCTCCATGTCGATCAGCAACAAGGTGTGAAAGTTGCCATCGCCGACATGCCCCACCACAGGGGCCAACAGGCCAAGTTTTGCCGCTTTTTCCTGCGTCTCTGTCACGCATTCGGCCAAGCGCGAGATCGGAACACATACGTCAGTTGATATACCGCGCGCACCGGGACGTAATTGCAGGCAAGCCCAGTACATATCGTGCCGAGCTTGCCACAGCTTGTTGCGCTCTTCGGTGGTCGACGTCGCGGCGAAATCGGCGCCACCAAACTCCTCGGCGATCTGGCCAAAGGTTTCGGCCTGCTCGGCTGCTCCGCTTTCCGATCCATGAAATTCAAGCAGCAATAATGGCGTTTCCGGCAGGTTTAACCCGGAATAGGCGTTTGCTGCCACTACCGACATCTCGTCCAGAAGCTCGATCCGCGCCACCGGGATGCCGTATTGGATCGTCATCATCACCGCCTGACAGGCCGCATCAACCGTCGGAAAGGAGCAGCGGGCCGAGGTAATCGCCTCGGGGATGCCCTGCAGGCGCAGCGTAAGTTCCGTGATAATACCCAGCGTACCTTCGGCCCCGACCAGAAGTCGGGTCAGATCATAACCGGCCGACGACTTTTTGGCCCGATGCCCGGTCCGAATGATCTGGCCATCCGGCATGACGGCTTCCAGGCTCAGGACATTGTCTTTCATCGTCCCGTAACGCACCGCGTTCGTGCCAGAAGCCCGCGTGGCCGCCATTCCCCCGAGCGAAGCGTTGGCACCAGGGTCAATGGGAAAAAACAGGCCCTGATCACGCAGATGGGTGTTCAGGTCCTCTCGCGTGACACCGGGTTGCACGACGCAATCCAGATCACCCGGATGAACGGCCAGCACCTTGTTCATCTGGCTCAGGTCGACCGAGATGCCGCCCGCGGGGGCATTCACATGCCCCTCGAGCGAAGTGCCGGTTCCAAAGGGTATGACAGGCACCTTGTGGGCGGCGCAGGTTCTGACAATTTCGGAAACTTCGTCCGTCGACTGGGGAAAGATGACCGCGTCGGGGTGTTGATTTTCAATCCATGTCGTGGTGTGGCCATGTTGTTCGCGTATCGCTGAACCGGTTTGCAGTCGGTCGCCAAATCGCTGTTTGAGGATTCCGATGGCCGATTCTATTCCCGCCTCGTTTCTCGGCAAAGTTGTCGCCTGCACCATGGCTTTCCTCCCCCAGCTTGACATCAATTGCGGCCATTCGATCCATGACTAAAAGGCCCGTCGTGTCGCGGCAATACCCACAATCCCTGAGGGCCTAGTCGCCAAGCGCAATCCCCTCGCGCCGGGGATCGGCGCCGCCTTTCAGAACGTCTCCGATCTCGATCGCATGCAGGCCCGAAGTCAGGTCGCGCGGGTTTACTTCAAACCCCATGGCGATCAATGCATCGCCATGTCCTTCTGCGGCGGTGTCGAGTTCCAGATCATATGTGCCGAAACGGTTGACCAGGTGCGGTACCATCAGAGCCTGTTGGACATTCATACCCCAATCCGCCCAGGCGATGATCGACTTGGCCACATAGCCAATAATGCGACTGCCGCCGGGCGATCCGATGGCCAAGACCGGAACGCCATCCTGCAGCACAATCGTCGGGCTCATCGACGAACGCGGGCGCTTGCCGGGCTCAAGCCTGTTCGCGATTGGCACCCCGTTGGAATGTGTTCTGAACGAGAAATCCGTCAGTTCATTGTTCAGCAGAAACCCGTTGGTCATCAGCCGCGAACCAAAGCCGTTTTCGATGGTGGTCGTCATCGACAGCACGTTTCCATAAGCATCCACGATGGAGATATGGGAGGTCGACGGCAGTTCGAGCGATTCATCATCCGCCCAGTTCAAAGCATGATCGAATTCGGGATTGCCAGGAACAACCTCTGTCAGCGCACCGTCTTCCGACAGCAATGCGCCACGCTCGGACAGATAATCCGGATCGACCAGGCCTTTGGTTGGCACCGGAACAAAGTCGCTGTCTGCCATGTACCGACCACGATCTGCAAATGCCAAACGCGAGGCATCGCCGATCAGCCGCCACGCTTCCACGTTGTCCGGTCCCATCGCGGCAAGGTCGTATCCCTGCAACATTCCCAGTATCTGCCCGACTGTCAGAGCCCCGGACGAGGGCGGCCCCATGCCACATACTTCATAATCGCGATAAGCCGCGCAGACCGGTTCCCGCTCGATCACTTGATAAAGCGCCAAATCGGTTCCTGACATAACCCCGGGATTACCGGGCGCATTGCGCACCGTATTGACGATACCGGCTGCGATGTCCCCGCCATAAAACCCCGCTGCACCTTCCATAGCGAGCGTTCTGAGCGTTTCAGCATATTGCGGGTTCGTCAGCCTTTGCCCCTGTGAAAGGGGCTGACCATTCGGCAAGAAGTAAGCGGCGGTCGCCGGAAAGCGCGACAGCCGCTCAGCGTCATTTTCAACAAGCCCGGCAAGGCGCGGTGAAACAAGGAACCCATCATCAGCCAGTCGGATTCCGTCTTCGAACAGCGATGGCCACGGGCTGCGGCCCCAACGTCTGTGCGCCTCTTCCAGCAGTGCCGGAGTCCCCGGCGTGCCCACGGACAGCCCGCCGACCACGGCATCGAAAAATTTCAGTGGCTCACCGTTTTCATCCTGAAACAGCGTCGGCGTTGCGGCCAGTGGCGCAGTTTCACGCCCATCCAAGGTGGTCAGAGTGCCACTTGCCGCGTCAAACCAAACCAGAAACGCTCCGCCGCCCAGGCCCGAGGATTGCGGCTCAACCAGTCCCAGCACGACCTGAACGGCCACCATTGCATCCGCTGCCGTACCGCCTGCCGCCAATATGCGGGCACCGGCTTCGACCGCCAGAGGGTTGGCCGCAGCTACCATCCAGTTCTCGGCCTCTACCGGTTTACCTGCGGCCTTGGCCTCCAACGCGGCGATGACCTGATCCGTCAGCGCCTCAAACTGCCCTTCCGTCGCGCCTTCCGGTGACACGGCATCGGCTGTCTCCTGCGCCAACCCGGGTACGGCAAACATGGCGCTGCTCAGCAAAACTCCTGAAATCCAATTGGCACGCATGTGCTCCTCCTGCTTCTGAAATAACACAATTCTGACATCCACACGTGCGCTTACAAGCGTCTTGTGAAACGCCGGCCATGGTCACGAAATATTGCCATCTGACCGAAAGCCAGAAACCGTCGAGGGCTTTACAGCATCGCCGGCACGACCTGATCGGGTGGGCGATGACCGTCTTCGAAAGTCTTGATGTTGATGATGACTTTCTCACCCATCTCGATCCGGCCTTCCAGCGTGGCCGACCCCATGTGGGGCAGCAAAACAACGTTGGGCATCTGCCGCAACCGCGGATTCACGTCGGTTCCGTGTTCATACACATCCAGACCGGCGCCCGCGATCTCACCAGCGCGGATCATGCGCGTCAGAGCGTTTTCGTCTATGACCTCCCCACGCGAGGTGTTCACGATCACGGCCGAAGGCTTCATCAACTTCAATCGCCGCGCATTCATCAGGTGAAACGTCGATGGGGTTGAAGGGCAATTGACCGAGATGACATCCATACGCGCAACCATCTGGTCCAGGCTTTCCCAATAGGTTGCCTCCAGTTCTTCTTCTACTTCGGGCCGCAGCCTGCGGCGATTGTGATAATGCACTTGCATCCCAAATGCACTGGCGCGTCGCGCAACCGCCTGACCGATCCGGCCCATACCCAGAATTCCAAGTCGGCGACCACCTACGCGCCCGCCCAACAAAGCTGTCGGCGCCCAGCCCGTCCAATCGCCCTTCTGCATGAGGCTCAAGCCTTCGGGGATACGCCGTGAAACCGCCAGGATCAGCGCCATGGTCATGTCCGCCGTGTCATCCGTCAGCACTCCGGGCGTGTTCGAAACCAAAATGCCGCGCTGTCGGGCCGTTTGGACATCGATATTATCAACGCCTGCCCCATAATTGGCGATCAGGCGCAGTTTCTCTCCGGCCTGACCCAATATCCCACCGTCGATCGTGTCGGTTATGGTGGGCACCAGCACATCGGCATCCTTGACGGCAGCCACAAGCTCGTCGCGGGACATTGGCGTATCATCGTCGCGCAGGCGTACATCGAAAAGCTCACTCAACCGGGTTTCAACGGCTTCTGGCAACCGTCGCGTAACGACAACACTCAGACGTTCTCTTGGCACCTCAGCCCTCCTACTGCTTTGCAAACAGTCGCGCGCCATGGCATCGTGGCGCAGGAACAGGCGGGGCACAAGAACCCCATGTGCATTGACGCAACCTTTTTTCGAAACACGATAAACAGGCATAAGAGCAGGCAGGCAGTGAGTGCTACTTTTTCGGTGAAACGCCGCGGTTTGGCGCTGATTTCCGCGTTTCTGGTCGCGTTTGGAGCCTTGACGGCGAATGCGCAGGAAAAGCGCGGGCCGGTAACGAACCTGCCCCTGCCACGATATGTCTCGATGAAAGCTGCCGAAGGCAACGTCCGTCGCGGACCGTCACTGACGCATCGAATCGACTGGGTCTTCAAGCGGCGCGGCATGCCGCTGCAAATCACCGCCGAATACGGCAACTGGCGCCGGGTTCAGGATCGCGACGGCGCCGGAGGATGGGTTCACTATGCGCTGCTTTCGGGTGTGCGCACGGTTCTGGTCGAGCCCGACTTGCTGCCGGTCTACGCAACTCCCGACCCCAGCTCGCAAGTCAACGCGCATTTCGAAACCGGCGTGGTTGCACGATTGGGGAGCTGCACGATGGAATGGTGCCGAATCTCAGCCGGCGGTTACCGTGGCTGGACCCAGAAAACCAATCTTTGGGGTGTCGACCCGTCGGAAATCCGCGAGTAAATATCCGCATCCTCTGATTAATGGTGCGGCGGCGGCGGCTGAAACGTCAAAACCCCACAAAACTTAGTGTTCGCACACCCGACCCGCAGGCCAGGGACATCCGATCTGAATCGCGCAAACCGGTCAAAACAATGTGGTCGAGATAATTTGCAAGTTCCCCTGATTTTTTGTCCAAAAAGCTCTTGAACCCGGAAAGCAACAGTCGTAGACAGCCGCTCACCGTTGGGGTGTAGCCAAGTGGTAAGGCAGCGGTTTTTGGTACCGTGTATCGTAGGTTCGAATCCTACCACCCCAGCCATAAATCCTTATGCCTTAACGTAGATGGATTATTATTGATCCCCTTGAAGCTATTCATGGTGATTTGAAACCTCAGATCCTCAGGCCATCAATTCACGGTTTGATATCCGCAATATTTGAAGACAGTCTTCGGCACTCGTAAGATGGCGGTTTTGCCAGGGGTGACGCTTGTGTTTCAATTTGGGAAAGCGCCATCGCAAAGTGGATAAACGACGGGTTGGCTTGCAGTGCTCGACCGCATAGATATTTGGTATTCCCGGTTCCCTCACCCCACCACAGGGCAAGGTTCGTTGAGAAAACCGGGCCGCGATCTGCAATGATCAGGGCTCGTTCAAATCAATCCTTGGATAAACGGAACTCTGGACAGGACAAGGCCGGTCAAGAAATCGGTCGTCGGAAGCGGTAGAAAGACAGGCCTGCCACAACACCATCCAGACCAGCAGATCGTGCATAGTTGTAGAGGTCACTGGTTGTGTTGATGAACCCTGCGCCTTGAAAGTTCAACGACGTGTTACACAGAACTCCGCAGCCAGATATCGCCTTGAATTCACGCAGCAAATTGTAAAGCATCGCATTTTGACTTTGCGTGACAGTCTGAACTCGCGCGGACCCGTCCAAGTGAGTCACCGCCTTCAATTTCGCGTCGGTCACTTTCGAAAAATGAAGCATGTAGGGCGATGGGCCTGACCAATCGAAGTGTTTGGACACGTCCTCTTCGAGGCATACTGGCGCAATCGGCGCATTCAAAGCGCGGCCCTTGATCCTGTTCAGCCTGTCGCGGGTTTTTGTGTTGAACGGAGCGGCAAGTATCGAGCGATTGCCAAGTGCCCTGGGGCCGAGCTCACAGTTCCCAATGGCCCAACCAATTATCATTCCGTCATTTAACGCGTCCGCTACCTCGCGCAAATTAAGTTCACTGGACGTTACATCCTCCATTTTGCAACGGTCGTCACAAAACGATTGTCCTGAGTACACGGTCCAATCCAGCTTGGCCTTACCGGTGAAATGGCGCATCGCATCGACCGCCGTTCCAATGGCGCTGCCAGAGTCGTTCGTGCAGGGAGGGACAAATACATCGCGAAAAAGCCCGCTTTCGCGCCAGCGTGTATTCCAGTCGCAGTTCAACCCACACCCGCCCGATATTAGCAGCGGGAAGCCTTCCGTCATATGGGCTTCGGCGAAGTCAAAAAACACCGAGAATATTGCCTGAGAGTATTTTGCGGCCAGGTTTCGGAACCTCTGTGTCTCAACGCCAATGTTGTGGAACGGTGACGTTTTGAGATCATCTTTCGATAACTGATCGACTGCCAAAGGTTTACTCAAAAGGTAATCGATCAGTTCCTGGGCTTCTCCGTCAGTTTCCGCGACATTGCCGAGCGCGCTGGCCGCCATCAACCTGCCTGCGTCGCCTTTTCTCGCCGCCCGACTGGAGGAAGAGAAGCTCGGGTCGGCAAGGGCATAGAGAAACGAGAATTTTTGGCCGGGGTTGGTCATCACTCGACCAAGGTGGCGAATCTTCAAATCACTGCCGATTTGATAAAAATCTCCCAAGGAGCCTTCCCAAACCAACACATAGCAGGGTTCGCTTTGTTCATGCGGAGACATCGCATAGGTGGCCCAGATGTGCGACCGCTCGTGCGTTGAAGAGTAGTAATCAATCGATTTTCCGAAGAACCTTTTGACCTCTACGACTTCGGAACCTTTTCCGACCCCAAAGTACCCGGCACCCGAGCGCTTTGTGTGGTCGACGCCCGTGTTTGACCATCCGCTTAACGCCAAGACATCCGGAATTTTGTCAAACCACGATGCTGCATTGATGAGTGTCTCTGGATTTACAGGTGCATTTCGGGGAAAACTGTCTTTCTCAGCTTCATAGGCGAACAGTAAATTCTGCCGGCTTGCATCAACACCGGCGGTAGAGCCGTCATGGCCAGAATTGATTGAAAAGATCCTCATTACTTTAAACCAGAGTTTCGCCCATTTCTTTGCATCGACCGTCCAATTGAGTTTTGCTGACCTTTCATTTCTTTCCACAACACCACTGAGCACCCCGGCATAGTGCTGCACTTTCCCAAATCCGCCCAGTTCAAACTTTCCCAACTCAACAAACAAAGAGTTTCGACGTCAACTTAGGGCACTCATTTCCTGTGTTGAAAATCACCAGCACATTCTAGTCCAACTCATATTTTTCTTCATAGTTTTCAGCCAGATCCGGATTTTGTTCTTCCTTGCGGAGAAAGGCATTACCGACCACCAAAACTTCGATCCCTGTTCCCATGAAACAGCGAAAAGCATCCTCTGGCGAGCAAACGATCGGTTCGCCGCGAACATTGAACGAAGTATTTACGATCACAGGACAACCCGTCAGCTCTCGAAACGCATCAATCAACGCGTGGTATTTGGGGTTCGTTTCTTCATGTACAGTCTGAACGCGAGCCGAATAATCCACATGGGTAATCGCTGGTATGTCAGAGCGTTTCACGTTCAATTTGTCGATCCCAAAAAGGCGGCTCTCTTCATCAGACATTTGCCGGCGGATATTCTCGTTCACGTCGGCCACAATCAACATGTACGGGCTATCGTAATCGAGGGCGAACCAGTCACTCACGTGTTCCCGCAACACAGAAGGCGCAAATGGACGGAAACTCTCGCGGTATTTCACCTTCAGATTCAAGACTTTCTGCATTGTGGGTGAGCGCGCGTCGCCAAGGATCGAACGTCCGCCCAATGCTCGCGGACCGAATTCCATGCGCCCCTGAAACCATCCGACCGCTTTTTCCTCTGCCAGGGCTTCGGCCGTTTTCGCAATCACCTCATCGTCGGTGAGGATTTCGAACCTTGCACCAACCTTTTGAAGCTGCGCAGCGATGTTCTTGTCGTCGAACGACGGCCCTAGATAGGCCCCCTTCATCGCGTCTTTGGGGCGAACGGTTCGCGGCATTTTCATTTCGCTGTGCCAAGCCCCCAGGGCTGCCCCCAATGCACCGCCCGCATCGCCGGCCGCGGGCTGAATCCAGATGTCCTGGAATGCGCCATCGCGCAGGATTTTACCGTTGGCGACACAGTTCAGTGCCACGCCCCCCGCCATGCACAGGTTTGGGCAATCGTATTCCTTGGCCAGCGCTCGGGTCATGCGCAAGACGACATCCTCGGTGGCGGCCTGCACCGACGCTGCAATATCCATGTGAAACTGCGTCAGGTCGTCGGTTTCGGGTTTCCGTACAGGCTGACCGAAGAGGTCCGCGAATGCCTGATTGGTCATCGTCAGACCGTGCGTGTAATTGAAATATGATTGATTGAGCTTGTAGGAACCGTCTTCTTTCACATCAATCAGGTTATCCAGGATCAGGTTTTTGTATTTTGGCTCACCATATGGCGCGAGGCCCATAACCTTGTATTCACCGGAATTTACCTTGAAGCCGGTGTAATAAGTGAAGGCGGAATAGAGAAGCCCAAGCGAGTGCGGGAAATGTATCTCCTTGTCGATTGCAAGGTCGTTTCCATTTCCCATCGCTACGGTGGTCGTCGCCCATTCGCCAACACCGTCAAGAGTCAGCACTACGGCCTGTTCGAAAGGCGATGGGTAAAAGGCACTGGCCGCATGGCTGAAATGGTGTTCGGAAAACATCAACCGATCACCGGAAAAGTCCTTTTCCAACCGACGAAACTCGCGCACCAAGAGATCCTTGAGAAACAATTTTTCGCGCAACCAGACCGGCATTGCCTTGCGAAACGAGTTGAACCCTTTGGGTGCTGTGGCGAGGTAGGTTTCAAGTAATCGTTCAAACTTGAGAAACGGTTTGTCGTAAAATACCACATTGTCAACGTCAGCGAGTGAAATTCCCGCTTCGGAAAGTACATACTGCACCGCGTTTTGCGGGAACCCTGGATCGTGCTTTTTTCTGCTGAAACGCTCTTCCTGCGCTGCGGCAATGATTTCACCGTCGTCAATGAGAGCTGCTGCGCTGTCGTGGTACAGGGCAGATACACCAAGTACGTAAGTCATGTGATTAGAACAATGTGTATATGAAAGGTGCGACTGCAGATCCCTGGCTCAGGACTATCAAAACTCCAAACAGAGCCAACACAAGCATCACCGGAAAAAGCCAGAACTTTTTGCGTATTCTCAAGAAAGCCCAAAGTTCAGATACAAAAGACATTTTTAGATTTCCCTAAAACTAGAACTGGTTGTTCATACTGCCTGGAAGGTCCGTGCGTTTGATCCAGTAGGATTCTGCGTCCGGGTCGAGTTTCTGACCCAGAAGATCTTTGCCAAAAAGCCGCAAGAGACCCCCAATCGTGACGAAAGTCGTTAGAAAAACGAGGGCCATTACAATCGGCGCAATGATCGCACCCAGCAGTAATCCGAACTTGAACCATAACAAATTAAGCCACTTCAATTTCGACGGCGCAACAAACGCCATACATAGGAATACCAAAGAAATTGCGGCAGCCCAAATCCGCACACCCCCGTCGCCCGTCAATGGCCACAGTGCGATAATGGCGAAAACAACGGCAAAAACCAGACCGAAGCTGCGTTCGGAACCTATTTCGACGTCCACTTTGGCTTCGTGATCAGACAAAACAACGATCTCCCGAATTCGACTAGAAATGGACTCTGAAAATTGACGAGCAATAACTCTGGTCAGCCGAGAAAACCCGCTCAGACGAGGCAACTACATGCAACTCCAGGCCATGAACTTGCCCTTTCTACCAGACTTGTTCACGTCGATGTTTTTAGGCCAGGTATTCAAGACCAACCATTGCAGCCAAAAACTCTTTCAGAAATTGGATACTCAAACCATCTTGAACAACTTTAACCCTATTTTTGTTGCCAGATCAAATTACAGAAATAATGGCACCCGAGTTTACGGACAGTTTTGTTTCCGCTTGGTATTTTGTTTCCTGGCGCGACGCTGGTTAGATTGAGCTGCCTGTATAACCGGTCTGCCAGCCCAATTCTGAACTGTCGAACAACTCCTCCTGGTCACGATGCACCTGGATTGCGGGGCACGAACGGCAAGGAAACAAAAGGCCACACGGCGCCCGTGACGATTTGAACTGGGGATCGATGGCGTTTCCATCGCCTTCCCAAGCATTGCATCCGCGCAACTTATGCAGAAACCAATTTGTCGGCAATCGCCCATAGGCTAATGTAGCATTGTCGGTAAATAGCATTCCCGAGCGCCGCATTGACTGCAACGACAGGTCTTACCGCGGTATGCATTCGGGACGTAGGGACAAAACAAATGATGGCAGCGTTGAGAATTTTCTTGATCAATGTGCTTGTTGTGGTGGGGCTCTACGGGATCATTGAAATTGCTGTCTCGACATATGTTTTCCTCTCAAACGGGCAAACGGTCTGGGTAGCAGAGGACGCGGGCAGGACCGTCCAATTTGATCCGGTCATGGGATACAAGCTGACAGAGACACCTTCGCGGTTTATCCGGATCAATGACGGTGTTCTGAACTATGTGGGTACGTTCGAAGGTAACGCTCAGGGGTTTCCTGACCGGGACGATTTCGATGCCCAACGAACAACGCCCGAACAGCGCGTCTATGCGGTTCTCGGCGATTCATTCACGGCTGGAAATTTTCTATCTCACAATTGGCCCGACAGAACCGAAGACCTTCTGAGGGCGCAGGACGAGGATGTCGTCTTACTGAACCTTTCAGGTGATGGTTGGGGGCTTGGAAACTGGGCGAGCATTATCGACGGAATGCTGCAGCATGATCCATATGAGATTGATGGCTTGATCTTTGCGGTTTGGACCTGGGACCTTGCGCGCTCGTTCCGGTATGCGGACTTCAGAAATCAGAAACGCCGCGCTGCATCGCATGTACCAGGATGGAAACTGGACGACCGCCCCAAAGACCTGGCAGCGGCAATGGAGACACTGAATGGCACGGGTCCTGAGCAATCATGGATCGTGTCCTCGGAAGAGTTCGATGAGGTGCTTCGCGGCAAACAATTGTCCGAACCCGGCTGGGGCCTGGTGATTTTCGACCGGGTCAAGTCACTGCTCAGGCCAACCGTTCAGCAGTTTCGCAGGGCACGGGATGGCGAGGGCTGGGCAGAGCGAAAAGGCTGCGTGGGGGAAAACGACCCAGACCGGATTGCAATTTTCGATTCCATCAAGGCCTATGCGCAGGACCGCGATCTGCCCATCCTTGTTGTCTATATCTGGAGCCGTGAGGGGTTGATCGACGGGGCGGTCAATACTGACATGTGCCGGAGAGAGAACGCGCGCGAGTTTGCCGAACTTATTGGCGCTGAATTCGTTGACGGCGGCGATGCTTTTGCCGGCATTCCTAAAGACCAGCTCAAGCAGCTTTGGCTTCCCAATGACGGCCATTGGGGTCAGGGCGGCTCGGATGTTTTTGCGGGTTTCATGGCTGGAATTCTAGCCCACAACTGGCCGTGAAACGCGACAAACAAGTGTAAGTGTCTCAGAATTGGGAGCGCCCCCCGTTCCATTGAGCTCATCAAAGGCAAGTTAACGTGTAACACTGTGCCAGTTGGGCCAGGGCCCATTTGTCGGCTGTTTTCATCGCTGCAGCCGACATCAACTGGCTTTCAAATTGGTTTCTGAGCATACCCAATCAGGTTCCCGCTCGCGCCTGCTTGCTGATCCAATCAGAGAACAACTGCACCGCTTCATTTCTTTGTCCCGCCGGAGAAACGATGTAGTAAGCGCTGTTTGACGTGTTGTTCAATTGACCCACTTCCAAAAGCGCACCAGAAGCAAGTTCCGCCTCGATCAAGTAGGACGGCAGAATTGCGGCACCCAACCCGGTTACCGCACCGGCGATCAACATTGAGAATTGATCGAAGCGCAGACCGGGAAAGACTGCGCGGCTATCAACCCCCAATTGTGCGTG
This sequence comes from Ruegeria sp. HKCCD9138, assembly GCF_057220975.1. Taxonomy (NCBI): domain Bacteria; kingdom Pseudomonadati; phylum Pseudomonadota; class Alphaproteobacteria; order Rhodobacterales; family Roseobacteraceae; genus Ruegeria; species Ruegeria sp. HKCCD9138. The sequence goes on from NZ_JBWVAZ010000005.1 coordinate 298,898, forward strand.
ATAGGTCGACCAGAGATCTGGCCGGGACGTCAGATGCAAAAGCGGCAGGTCAAAGATCGACGCAGACGATTGCAACCCATCCCCGCCGAGCAATGTCGGCGAGGCCGTCACGATCAGGTTTTCCGGGAATAATCTGCGCAACTTTGCGCCCGGCCAGTCGTCGAGGCCAAAGTGAATGGCCAGGTCGATGCGGTGCTCTTCAAGGCTGAATGGCGTTGTATAGGATTGCAATTCCAACTCGATTCCGGGGTGCAGCGCTTTGAACTTCGGCAGGCGTGGCACCAGCCATCGTGTCGCGAAGGTGGGAAGCACAGCCGCACTCAGCAGGGATGCACCGTCGCCTGCAGCAATTGCCCGACTGATCGTTACATTGAGGCGTTCAAGATCGCCGGCAAGTTCGTCGCGCAGTGCAAGTCCTGCCTTTGACAGGCGTACAGCGCGGCCCACGCGGCGAAACAATGCCACGCCCAAGGCCGTTTCCAGTTCGCGGACCTGACGGCTGATGGCGCTTTGGGTTACGCCGAGTTCCTCAGCCGCCATGGTATAGCTTTCGAACCGCGCGGCGGCTTCGAAGCTACGCATTAATGCAAGGGACGGCAGGGCGTTGAATTTCGACATGGTCATTTATGAGTTTTTATCACTAATACGATACTCATTCGCACCTTTTTCTCAAGTTACTTTGTCGATAAAACCGGAAACCAGCTACCTGAGGAGTGTTCATGTCGTTCCAACGCGCCGCCCGTCTGGACGGGATCGAATTATCCGAAATCGTGCAGATTTCGGAAGCCGCCTCACGACTGCGCAGCGAAGGGCGCGATATTGTCGCTTTGTCGACCGGTGAACCAGACTTGCCGACCCCGCCATATGTGGTCGAGGCCGCGCATCGCGCCGCGAAAGAGGGCAAGACAAAATACCCGCCGACTGCCGGAGTGCCTGCATTACGGACCGAAATCGCCAAGCAGGCCGGGGCCGACGCGGCACAGGCAATTGTCTCGACCGGTGCAAAACAGGTGATCGCAAACGCCATGCTGGCAAGCCTGAATCCAGGAGACGAAGTCGTCATGCCAGCGCCCTATTGGACCAGTTATTCGGACATCGTGCGCATGGCGGGCGGAGTACCGATCGTCTTGTCCTGCCCGATGGAACAGGGTTTCAAACTGCTCCCTGAACAACTGGACGCCGCAATCACCCCACGGACCCGTTGGCTGATGCTGAACACGCCGTCAAACCCCTCGGGTGCGATCTACACAAAGGCCGAGATTACGGCTTTGGCCGCTGTACTGGCGCGCCATCCACATGTCTGGGTGCTGGCGGATGAAATCTATCGCCATCTCAGCTATGTGCCCTTCATCTCGGTTGCCGAGGCTGCGCCGGAACTGGCTGATCGTATGTTGATTGTCAACGGCGTTGCCAAGGCATGGTCCATGACGGGATGGCGCATCGGCTGGGGCATCGGGCCGGTTGCCCTGATAAAGGCCATGATTGCTGTGCAAGGGCAGGTCACTTCAGGGGCCTGCTCGATCTCGCAATGGGCCTCTCTCGCCGCAATCACCTGTGACCCAAATCTGCTGGATGACCGCCGGGCCCTGTTTGCCGCCCGCCGCAACCTTGTCGTTGCAAGGCTGAATGCCGTTCCCGGTCTGCACTGCGCGGCACCGGATGGAACTTTCTATACTTTCCCTTCCGCCACCGGTTTGCTGACAGCGCAGGGTGGGCCGTTCCGCACCGATGCAGAGTTCTGCAACTGGGTGCTGGAAGAGGCCGGCGTTGCACTGGTTCCCGGCCGTGCCTTTGGTCTGCCCGGGCATTTCCGTCTTTCTTTTGCGTATGCCGAGGATACGATTGCGGCGGGTCTGGATCGATTGAAGACCGCCGTCGAAAGGAAACTTGCATGATGCCAGAACCCTTTCCCGACCTTGGCCCGCTCACATGGGACGACCCGTTCCCGTTTGACGACCAGTTGGACAAAGACAAAAGCATGGTGCGTAAAACCGCTCATGCCCCGTTATTGACCCGAACGCCGGCGAGGCTTCGGACAGATGCATAAAAGAGGCTGACATGGATCGCGCCACCATCGTTCACGACAATTTCCTGCGCCGGGTCGCTGCAGGAGACTTGCCCTCGGGCGCCTCCCCGTCGGGTCCGCTGACCGGGCCGCAGGCTGTCGCACTCTATCGTGCACAATGCCTCAGCCGGGCACTGGACCGACAGAGCCGCGCCATGCAGAAAGCAGGGCAAGGTTTCTACACTATCGGATCCTCCGGGCACGAAGGCATGGCGGCAATCGCAGCCGCACTGCGTCCGACCGACCCGGCGTTCCTTCACTATCGCGATGCCGCGTTTCAGATAGCGCGCGCCGATCAGGTGCCGGGGCAGAGTCCGACCTGGGACATCCTGTTGTCCTTCGCCTCATCCTCCGAAGATCCGATCAGCGGCGGACGTCACAAGGTTCTGGGGTCCAAGACCCTGTGCATTCCGCCGCAGACGTCGACCATCGCCAGCCACCTGCCGAAGGCAGTCGGTGCTGCCTATGCCGTCTGTGCAGCACGTCGACACCGACCTGAACATGCAGACATGCCCGAAGACGCCATCGTCTATTGTTCGTTCGGCGATGCCTCGGCCAACCATTCCACCGCGCAGGGGGCGTTCAACACCGCGCAGTGGACATCTTATCAATCCGTCCCGCTGCCACTGTTGTTTTGCTGCGAGGATAACGGGATCGGAATATCCACCAAGACTCCAAAGGGGTGGATTGCATCGACGTTTTCGAACCGGCCGGGGCTAAAGTACTTCACTTGTGACGGGCTGGACATCTTCGAAACCTTCCGCGTCGCGCAAGAGGCTGCAGCTTATGTGCGCAACCGCAGAAAGCCCGCGTTCCTGCATGTCCGCACGGTACGCCTTTACGGTCATGCCGGGGCGGACATGCCAACGACTTACATGCCCAGGGCCGAGGTGGAAGCGGAAGAAGCAAACGATCCCCTGCTGCACTCCGTTCGCCTGCTTGAACAATCCGGGGCCATGTCGCCGCAAGAAGCATTGACTGTCTACAACGACACCTGCGCCCGGGTGGCGCGCGTGGCGGAACAAGCCGTAACCCGACCGCGTCTTCAAACCGCCAAGGACGTCATGGCCAGCCTGATTCCCCCGGCGCGCGCCTGCAAGCCAACCAACGGCCCCACGCCAGAGCAGCGAGCCGAAGCCTTTGGCAGTGACTTGAAGGCGCAGTCAGAACCCCAGATTATGTCGCGACTGATCAACTGGGCTCTGACAGACCTGATGCTGGAACATGGCGAGATCGTCATGATGGGCGAGGATGTCGGCCGAAAAGGTGGGGTCTATGGCGTAACGCAAAAGCTTCAGGCGCGTTTTGGCCCGGACCGGATGATCGACACGCTCCTTGACGAACAGTCGATCCTGGGGCTGGCCATAGGTATGGCGCAAAACGGTTTTACACCGATACCGGAAATCCAGTTCCTGGCCTATCTCCACAATGCCGAGGACCAATTGAGAGGTGAGGCCGCCACCCTGCCCTTCTTCTCGAACGGGCAATACACCAACCCGATGGTCGTGCGCATCGCAGGCCTGGGTTATCAAAAAGGGTTTGGCGGTCACTTCCACAATGACAACTCGGTCGCCGTTCTGCGAGACATTCCGGGTCTGATCCTGGCGTGCCCGTCAAATGGCGCTGACGCCGCGCGGATGCTGCGCGAATGCGTTCGGCTGGCGCGCGAAGAACAGCGGTTGGTGGTTTTCCTTGAGCCCATCGCGCTTTATCCGATGCGCGATCTTCACGAGGCTGGCGACAACGGCTGGATGATGACTTATCCGGACTCTTCCGAACGGATCGGGTTTGGTGAGGTTGGCGTGGATGGTGATGGCGATGACCTTGCCATCGTCACCTTTGGTAATGGCGTCTATCTCAGCCATCAGGCGCGACGAGCGCTGGAGGCCGACGGGATCAAGACGCGGATAGTAGATATGCGCTGGTTGTCACCTTTGCCCAAGGACACCCTGACTCGGGCCGTGGCCGGAGCCAGGCATATTCTGATCGTGGATGAAACCCGGCACCATGGCGGCGTCGCCGAAGCACTGATGGCGCATTTCCACGAAACAGTCGACGTACCGCTGGCCCGCATCACGGCCGAGGACAGCTTTATCGCAACGGGACCGGCCTATTCCGTGACGATGCCGTCGAAAGACAGCATCGCAGCCGCCGCGCGATCCTTGTTGGAGGCCGACACATGAGTTCCGCCAAACAAACGGCCGTCGTCATCTGCCCGGGCCGGGGCACCTACAATAAACCCGATCTTGGCACCTTGGGGCGGCATTTCACCGACAAGGCCCTTTTGGCCCATTTCGACGAAATGCGTCGCGCGCAGGGGCAGGACAGCCTGAGCGATCTGGATGGCGCGGCGCGCTACTCCATCGCCAGACATACCCGCGGCGACAATGCGTCGGCCCTGATCTACGCTGCCACGCTTGGAGATTTCCGCGCCATCGACCAAAGCCATATCGAAATCGTGGCTGTAACCGGAAACTCGATGGGATGGTATTCGGCCTTGGCTTGTGGTGGGGCTTTGTCGGCCGAAGCCGGGTTCGAAGTGGTCAACACCATGGGCACGCTGATGCAGCAAAGCCTGATCGGCGGGCAGTTGATCTACCCGTTTTCCGATGCCGATTGGCGACCGGACCCGAAGCGTAAGTCCGAACTGCTGGCTCTTGTCGATGACATAAACAACTCGCACGCAACCTTATCTCTGTCGATAGACCTCGGGGGGATGCTGGTGCTGGCCGGGGACGAAGCCGGACTGTCCGCTTTCGAAAAGGCTGTCCCTGTCGTGCAGGAACGGTTCCCGATGCGACTGGCCAATCATGCCGGGTTCCATTCGCACCTTCAGGCCCCTGTTGCGGCCATGGGTCGTGCGCGGCTGGCAGCAGACCTGTTCCGGCAACCGGACCTGCCCATGATCGATGGTCGCGGCCAGATCTGGTGGCCCGGTGCCTGCGATTTGGACGCGCTTTGGGATTACACTCTGGGCCATCAGGTGACCGAAACCTATGACTTTTCGCATGCCATCGCTCAGGCCGCCCGCGAATTTGCCCCGGATCTGTTCATCGTAACTGGCCCTGGCACCACATTGGGCGGAGCCGTGGCACAGAGCCTGATCCTGTGCGACTGGGATGCGCTGAAAGACAAATCGTCGTTTCAGGCGCGCCAGGCCAAAGACCCCATGCTGATTTCCATGGGGATGAAGGAGCAGCGCGTTCAAGTGGTTTAGCCTGCCGTCATCCCCTGTAGGTTTCGATTACGTCATCCAACCATCATGCAACAAAATGGTCTCGGATAGCTTCGGCCAGTACATCAACAGTGTCGGTGACGGGTACGGGCACCTCCAGCGTGGTCGCAATCAGCGAGAACTCGGAACACGCGACAATCAAATGCGCGGCACCAGCCGAAACCAGATCAGAAGCGGCACGGGAAAGAATGCCCACAGCCTTGTCGGTCGGTCCGCTGGCTTTGATGTCCTTGATTGCGGAAAGCAGCTCGTCTGGCCGCTCTGGCCAGATTGCCACCAGGTCATGTCCTTTCAGTGACGGATCAAACACCTCCGCCTTCTGAATTGCTGGCGAGGCCAGAAAGCCCACCCGGCTTCCCGCTGGCAGATTTTGCGATACACGCGCGACGGAAAGCTCCACCATGTCCAGAAACGGTACTGTCAATTGGTCCGTGATCTGAGGCAAATAGTGATGCGCCGTGTTGCAAGGCATCGCCAGCGTCGTGACCCCCGCCTGTTGCAGGCGCCGGGCCATGTCGATGAGAACGGGCGCAGGGGACGGGCCGGTCCCTTCGATCAGATGGGCAATCCGGGACGGAACCTGAGGGTTCATATCGATCAGAAGCGGCAGGTGATCCGAGTCGTCCTGTGCATCGATGATCTGCAAAACTCTTTGCTGTAAAAGAATTGTTGCCTCTGGCCCCATTCCGCCCAAAATTCCAACCACTTTCCGGGTCATGGTCGATCTCGCGTCACTGGCGACACCCCTCAGATTTCGACCCAACGATCAGTGTTATCGAAGGCAAAATCGTATCCGAACAGGCCAACCGAACCGCCGGTGTGCAAAAAGACCACTCGCTCTCCGGCAAACGTGCCCTTGCGCGCCAAATCGATCAACCCGGCTGCGCCTTTGGCGGAATAGACCGGATCCAGCAGGAGGCCTTCAAGCTCGGCAAACAGGCGGATCGCTTCGATACCGCTTTCTGTGGGCAGGCCATACCCCTCTCCGACATAGTTCGTGTTGGCCATCACATCCTCGCGCTTGACGACTCCCGCGCATCCCAGCTTCTCGGCCGATTTGCATGCCAGATCATAGACCATCTGTTCTTGCTTGGGCTGCGGTGCGCGGGTTCCGACGCCCAGCACAGGGATCTGCGCATTCATGGCACTCAACCCGGTGACAAGCCCGGCCTGGGTGCCTGACGAACCTGTCGCGTGAACAATGCGGTCGATGACCAATGCTTCGTCGTTGGCCTGACCCACCAGTTCCATCGCGCAATTCACGTATCCCAAAGCCCCGGTCGGGTTCGAACCGCCGCCCGGAATAACATAAACGTTGCGCCCCTTGGCTCGCATCGCCTCGGCGGCCCGGTCCATCTCGGCCACCATGTCATGACCACCGGGAAACTTCTCGGTCGTGGCTCCGTGGAGGTGATCCAGCAGAACATTACCGTTTCCGTTGTAATTGGCATTGTTATAGCCGGTGCGGTCTTCCAACAGGACGTGACATCCCAGACCCAGCTTGGCGGCAAAGGCCGCCGTCTGGCGCGCGTGGTTCGATTGCGTCGCGCCCTGCGTCATGACCATGTCCGCGCCTTGAGCCAGAGCCTCACCCATCAGGAATTCCAGCTTGCGGGTCTTGTTGCCACCCGTCGACATGCCGGTGCAGTCATCGCGTTTGATCCAAAGCTCGACGCCCAACTCTTCTGACAGGCGTTCCATCGGCTCAAGCGGTGTTGGCAAATGGGCAATATGTACGCGGGGGAAGCGGGAAAGGTGCATGCTGGATCCTGTTGGCCTGTTTCTTTGCGCAGCAGTATCCACTGTCTGCCATTTCAAACAAGGGCTTGCTTCCTGCATTCGCCCGGAAAATACACTGGCGCATCGGGGAACCGGGGAGACTTTGGCGTCTCAACCCTGCCTTCCGACCCGGCGTGCCTCGCTTGCGAGTTTCTACAGGCGTCAATCCGAACTAAGTCCGGACGGATTCAACCAGTGAAGGGACCGAGGAACGGGATCATCCAAACCGTTGTTGACGACCAGGGTCTTTGAACTCAGCACATCGGGCGGTTCACCAAACAGAAGGATTTGGTAATTCCACAGAACAGCGGCCGGGGACAGAAGCGGCCTGATTGCAAATCGGACCGGTTCTATCCCAATCTGCAACCTGTCCGTCAGACCGTTCCGCCCAGACTGCCTTCCAGTTCAACCATTTCCTGCCCACCGGCCATCAGATCCTGAAGCTCTTCGGGCGAGATCTGTCCCCGCTGTGCCGTGCCGAGCGTCTTGCCGCGGTTCAAAACAGTGAATCTGTCGCCAACTGCCAAGGCATGCCTGACGTTATGCGTGATAAACACCACGCCGATGCCTTGCTTGCGCACCTTGTCGATTGTCGCCAGAACATTTGCGGTTTGGCGCACACCCAGGGCCGAGGTCGGTTCGTCCAGAATCAGAACTTTGGCCCCGAAATGCACCGCCCTGGCAATTGCGACGGTTTGACGTTCACCGCCCGACAGGGTGCCTACCGCCTGATCCGGACCGCGCAAATTGATCCCCATTTTGCGCATTTCGTCCATTGTCACTTCGTTGGCATATTCATGGTCGAAAAACTTCAACGGACCAACCTTGCGCAAGGGCTCGTTGCCCATGAAGAAATTGCGGCTGACCGACATCAGGGGAATCATGGCCAGATGCTGGTGCACCGTGGCGATTCCCGCAGCAATCGCATCACGCGGGTCATCGAAATGCATTGGTTTGCCTTCGAACAGGATTTCCCCTTTGGTGGGTTGATGCACACCGGACATGGTCTTGATGAATGTCGATTTACCCGCACCGTTGTCGCCCAACAGGCAGTGGCATTCGCCCGGATTGACATTTACCGACACACCGGCCAGTGCGATGACGGCGCCAAAGTGTTTTTCGATGTCCCGCATCTCGATGATCGGGTCGCTAGCGGCCGGGTCACCATGGTGGAATTTGGTATCTTCGGTCATATCAACGTTCTCCGGTGATCATGCGGCGGATGTAGGTGTTCAGGACAACGGCAAAGAGCAGGATCAATCCCAGGAACACTCGGAACAACGAGCTTTCGACCCCGGCAAAAAACAAACCTTGCTGTACGACGCCAAAAATCAACGCTCCCAAGGCGGCGCCCAGCACCGAGCCGTATCCTCCGGTCAGCAAGGCCCCACCAATCACCACGGCGATGATGGCCTCGAACTCCTTGAGCAAGCCGCGATCCGCACCGGCCGAGCCGAACTCCATCACCTGACAAGTTGCGAAAATGCAGGCGCAAAAGGCGGTGAACATGAACATCTTGATCTTGACGCTGCTGACCGGCACACCCGAGTTGCGGGCAGCCTCGGCATCACCGCCCGAGGCGAAAATCCAGTTACCGAACTTGGTTTTGGTCAGAAGTATGTGACCAAAGATCACCAACCCGATCGCCCAGACGATCAACATCGGGATACCGTCAACAACGGGCTGCCCTTCGCGCGTTCCACGTTCGAATGTGTCGATGACGCCATTATCTCCCAACCACTGGAAAAACCCGGTCAGAATCTTGCCGCCGAAGATTGGGGCGAGCCAATCGCCTTGAGCGGCATCCTTGATACCGCCGATGATGGTTTTGCGCTCAATCGTTTGCGGCAGATAAATGGTAAAACCGCGCAGAATGAACAGAGAGGCCAGCGTCACGATAAAGCTCGGCAATCCGGTTTTGACCACGATGAAGCCATTGACGGCGCCGATTGCGACACACAGGGCAAAGGTAATAATAATCGCTATCCAGACGGGCCATCCCAAGGTGACCGAAAAGATCGCGATCATCATTCCCGCAAAACCGATCATTGACCCGACGGACAGGTCAAATTCGCCTGCGATCATCAGCAGACAGGCCCCTACAGCGATGATCATGAACTGTGCGGAAACCTGGCTCCAGTTCAGGATACCTTGCGCGTTGAACATGCCTGAATCCGATGCAAAGAGCAGGAACATGGCAAAAACAACGATAGTGCCGACGATACCCCCCAATTCGGGGCGGATCATGGCTTCGCGAAACCGGGAACGTTGTTTGATACGTTCATCCACTGCCGCGGTCTGTTGATTAGATCCGGACATGATCAGACCTCGTGATGTCTTGGAGTTGGGAAAAAAGGGCGGCCGGAAATCTACCGGCCGCCTTCGTTTCATTCGATCAGCGGTATTCGCCGGCGAATTGTTCAACCAGAGTCAGGCCATCGGCTGTAACGAAGCCCGGACCCGAGTTGATGTTGTTGCCCGGCAGAACGCCATAGCGGTGGTAGTTGGTCAGGATCACAACCGGCAGGTAGGCCTGCAGGAAGGGTTGCTGGTCGATGCCCCAGTTGATCACCCCACTTTTGATACCTTTGACGATCTCTTCGCCCAGGTCGAAAGTGCCAAAGTAAATGTCACCGGCCATTCCGTTTTCTTCCAGTGCCTGAATAGTGGGATCAGCCGACACCGGACCAAGGGTCAGAACCGCATCGGTATCCGGGTTGGCGGTCAGATATGCCAGCACCTTGTTCTTGACTTCCGCCGGGTCCGCACCGCTGTCCAGCATTGAATCGCCCAGATCGACACCCAATCCGTCCGCGAAGCCCTGGCAGCGATCAGCAAGGGTCGGCTGTTGGATCGAGTGGTTAACACACAGGAACGATCCCACGCCATCGCCCTTGGCACGCAGACCAGCCGCGTATCCGGCATCGTATTCCGGCTGACCGACATACATCAGGGCGCCGACCTCGCGCGCCTGATCACCGGTTCCGGTGTTCATGATGATGACATCGATACCAGAATCGACCGCATCCGAAATCGGTCCCTTCAGCACGTCGAAATCAGCCAAAGTCGTAATGATCCCGTCAGGACCCGAGGCCGCGGCCTGTTCGATGATCCGTGCCATGTCTGCAATGTCACCGGTTGGTGGGTTGCGGTATTCAACCTCAACGCCCATCTGCTCACCGGCCAGCGCGATGCCGTTCTTGATCGTGTTCCACCAGCTGTCGCTATCCGGTGCGTGGCTGACCAGAACGTATTTCTCACCTTCCGCGACAGCTGCGCTTGCAGCAATCAACGGAGCGGCGGCCACGGTCGCTGCCAGCGCCAGTTTCTTCATCAGTGATGTCATGATTTCCTCCCAGTTTCACCGTTTGTGGCGACGAGGCGGTTTCAAAACCGCTCCTCCGACTCAATTTAAAGCACATCTTGCCATTTCTTGCAACCGGTTGCAAAATGGATCAAGCCAATGAACACTGCAAAAGCGCGCGGAACGTTCTAAAAGGAGCCTGCAAGGCGACGAAAGTCGGAAAGGGAACAGAAGCAATGGCCGTCACTTTGAAAGAGGTTGCAGAACGCGCCGGGGTATCCCGGTCTGCTGTTTCGCGGACTTTTACCGATGGTGCCTCGGTTTCGGACAGGATGCGACGGAAGGTGGAAAAGGCCGCGCGCGAACTTGGCTACAGCCCAAACGCGCTTGCTTCTTCGCTGACGACCGGGCGGACGAAACTGATTGGGCTGATCTCGAACAACTTTCACAACCCGATCTTTCTGGAAGTCTTCGATCTGTTCACACGCGGACTTCAGGATCGCGGTTTGCGCCCCCTGCTGGTCAATCTGACGGATGAAGTAGACCCCGCGAATTCAGTGCGGATGTTGCGCCAGTATTCAGTGGACGGAGTTGTTGTGGCCTCATCGACATTGCCACCTGCATTTGCCAAGGCGTTCCGGGACGCGCAAATGCCGGTTGTTCATTCATTCGGTCGATCTTCCTCTGCGCCGCAGGTGCATGTGGTTGGAATTGACAACGTGGAATGCGGACGCATGGCAGCGAGAGAGCTGATACGCAGAGGCTATGAGCGGGTGGCCTTTTTGGGCGGCCCCGAAATGGCGACGTCTACGCAAGACCGCTTCAAGGGCTTTATGGCCGAACTCGAAAACCATCCCGAAATCCAGTCATCCTATTCGTTTGCCGATGCCTATTCATTCGATGCCGGGCGGAAAGAGATGTTGCGGCTGTTAAAGGACACGCCGGCCGAAGCCTATTTCTGCGGTGATGACGTTTTGTCGATCGGGGCGTTGTCCGCGATACAAGACAGCGGTTATTCCTGCCCCGGGGACATCGGGATTATCGGACTGAACGACATGGAAATGGCCGGGTGGGAGTACATCAACCTCACCACCATTCACCAGCCAATCAGGCAGATCGTGAACTCGTCCATCGAATTGACGGTGGCCATGCTGAACGAACCCGATCGCTATCCCGAAGCCCGCATCTTTCCATGCGCCGTCGTGGATCGGGGCACTTTGCGCCCCGTCCGAACTTAGCGGAACATTGGCGGGCGGGCATCCGTCCAAACCCCATTCCCTTTTGCGGATTCCACCGCCGCGTGAACAGCGGCCATAGAACGAACGCCGTCTTCTGCGCCGGGCAGCCCATCCCGATCCTCGCCCCGGATGGCATCCGCAAGATCGCAATAGATGTTTGCCACGGCCAGGGGGAACCCTTCGGGATGCGCAATTGCGACGCGGGACAGCCGCTGCGCTTCTTCGTGCAAACCGCCTTCGCCCTTCTCGATGACCTGAGTGCGGCCGCCCACAGGTGTATAGATCAGCTGGTTTGGTTGCTCGGACATCCACCGCAGGCCGCCGGTTTCCCCGAAGACCTGAATGTCAAACCCGTGCTGGCGACCGATCGCAACCGATGACGTCCACAGACGGCCAACTGTCCCACCCACCATTCGAAAATTGACCATCGCGTCATCCTCCAACTCGCGGCTGGGAATGGTCGACGCAAAATCCGAGGACAGGGATTTGACGTGATCATCACAAACAAAGCTGGCCATGTGCAGGGCGTGAATACCGCAATCGGCGAATTGCCCGGACACACCGGCCATTGCCGGGTCATAACGCCAGCGCACGCGCGGATTGTCCGCGTCCGTTGCATCTCCGTGATGGCCGTGACTGAAATTCGTGACAACCAGCCGAACCTTACCGATCTCACCTTCGCGCACCATCGCGCGGGCAAGACGCACCATCGGATAGGCGGAATAACAATAGTTCACCGCGCAGATCTTGCCCGAGGCTTCGGCGATACGCACGATCTCTTCGCCTTCCTCCACTGTCATGGTCATCGGCTTTTCGCACAGCACATTGAACCCGGCCTCTAGAAACGCCTTGGTGATTTCAAAGTGGGTCGAGTTTGGAGTAGCGACGGTCACCAGATCGATCCTGTCCGGGCGCGCTGCCTCGGCCATCAGCATTTCGCGCCAGTCACCATAGGCGCGGTCAGCGGCAATCCCCAGGCGTTGCGCGTATTCACGCCCCTGCTCCGGTCGGTGATCAAGAGCGGCTGCTGCGAATTCGAACAGGCCATCGGCCTGGGCTCCCAGGCGGTGCGCAGGACCAATCTGGCTGCCTTCACCACCGCCAATCATACCCCATTTCAGTTTTGCCATTGCCTGCTCTCCCTAGTTGAAGCCAATGGATTCAAGATATTCGCGATTGCTGCGTGCATCCCCAATCGGGTCAGGATCAAGTGTCGGGTCGCAATCCTGCTCGACCGTGCACCAGCCATGGAAGCCTGAATCCAGAAGCACCTGCCGGACAGCGGCAAAGTCTACATCGCCGTCCCCCAGATTGCAGAAGATACCCTGACCGCAGGCATCATAGAATCCGGTCCGGTTCTCGATGACATCGGCTTTGACCTTTGGGTCGATGTCCTTGAAATGCATATAGGAAATGCGGCTTGCATTCCGCCGCATGAAAGCCACGGGATCAAATCCGGCGTAAGAATGATGGCCGGTGTCAAAGCAGATCTTCAGGATCTTTTCGTCCACTTCGTCCAACAGACGCTCCAATTCGGGTTCAAAATCCATGAAACCTGCTGCATGCGCGTGAATGCCCACGGTCAGCCCATAATCTTCCGTTCCGATCCGGGCAGTTTCCGCGATGCGGTCACGGTATGCGGCCCACTCTGACTGATCCATCTGCTCGGCCTCAGATGCCCGACCCGCAGTCGGTGCGCGGCGTGGAGAGATCGAGTCAATCAGAACCAGGTGCCCGGCGCCATGCGCCTTCAGGGCCCGCGCTGTGCGATGGGTGGCATCCAACACATCCTCCCACGCGTCAGGATCGTGAAAGGCGCGAAAGACAACGCCGCCAATCAATTCCAGATCATGCTCGGCAAGTGCGTCCGAAAGGATAGCGGGGTCTTCCGGCATGTACCCAACCGGGCCAAGCTCAATCCCCTTATAGCCCGCTGCGGCACATTCCTGCAGCACCGTCTGCCACGCCGGGTTGCGGGGATCATCCGCGAACTCCACCCCCCACGAACAAGGCGCGTTGCCAATTCTCATTGTCATCTTGTTACATCTCCGATGCTCAGAAACTTTCGACATCTTTCCAAGTGCCGTCCTGCGCCGAAGCCAGCGCCGCAGAGACCACACAGTTAACCGCATGCCCGTCGCGGAAGGTCGGCCAGACCGGCCGTCCAGTCTCGATTGCCGTCAGGAAATCGCGGGCTTCGATAATAATCTGGTCCTGGTAGCCGGTCCCATGGCCGGGGCCTTGACAGAACGGCTCATAGTCCGGATGGGCGGGTCCAGTCAGAATCCTGACAAAACCGCGCGTCGCTTCGGGCCCTTCTGCCAGGTACAACCACAGGGCATTCTGGTCTTCCTGATCAAACCGGATCGACCCTTTGGTACCGGTGACCTCGTAGGCGTAGCCCATCTTGCGCCCCGTCGCGATGCGCGAGATGTACAGGTGGCCCATGACACCGTTTTCAAACCGGCACATCATCTGCCCGTGATCATCGTTTGTGACATCTCCGCCAGGGCGGGATTTTTGAACGGTTTCCACCTCGGCCGACACGCGCACGATCGGGCCAATCAAAGCCTTTGCCGCGTTGATTATGTGCGGCGCGAGGTCCCCCATCGCCCCGTTGGAAATACCTTTGGCACGCCATGTCGCAGGCGTTTGCGGGTCGGCATAGAAATCTTCAGTGTGTTCGCCGCGAAACCAGGTTATGTCGCCAATGGCACCATCCGCAATCAATTGGCGGGCATATTGGCTCGCCGGTGTGCGGATATAGTTGAAGCCAACCATGTTGACGGCACCCGATCGCTCGGCAGCGGCAACCATGGCCGCTCCATCTGAAACGGACGCACCCAAGGGTTTTTCGCACAGCACCGGCTTGCCCAGCGCAAACGCCGCCTCGGCAATGGCGCGGTGGGTCTCGGAAGGTGTGGCAATCACGATCGCTTCGACTTTCGGGTCGGCCACAAGCTCCTGCCAATCATCCGTTGAACGGAGAAACCCATAGGCCCCTCGGTACCTCTCAGCACTTTCAGCGCTTGAGGCGCAAACCATCTCGAGCCGCGGACGCAGGGCAGTGTTAAACACCGCGCCGACAGAAGACATGGCGACGGCATGAGCTTTCCCCATGTAGCCACCGCCGATGATGCCGATTCCGATCTGGGTCATCCTGCGGGCCTCCCTGTTTGGAAATTGATTTGCAACCGGTTGCAAAATTTGTATCTTGAGATTCGAAAACTCGCAAGCCGCTTTCGGCACAGCGTCAAAAATTCGCCGACACATCCCGGAGGGTTCGCAAGGACATGACGACATCAAATGATACGGTTCACCTGACCACCGCACAGGCGATAATTCGGTGGCTTTCCAACCAGTTCATTCAGATCGGCGGGCAAGAGATGCGCCTGTGCGGCGGCGGATTCGGTATCTTTGGGCATGGCAACGTGACCTGCCTGGGCGAAGCGCTGAACGGGGTCCGGGACGAACTTCCACTTTATCGTGGGCAAAACGAACAAAGCATGGGATTCGCGGCTGCTGGGTACGCCAAGCAGTGGTTGCGCCAGCGTTTCATGTTCTGCACCGCCAGCGCAGGTCCGGGAACGGCAAACCTGTTGACCGCGGCCGGGCTGGCCCATGCCAACCGTTTGCCGATGCTGATGCTGTGCGGGGACACGTTTATTACCCGCCTGCCCGATCCGGTTTTGCAGCAGATGGAGCATTTCAACGACCCGTCTTTTGGCGTCAACGATGCGTTCAAACCCGTGGTGCGCTACTGGGATCGCATCACCCACCCGGCGCAGGTGATCCAGTCCCTGCCCAACGCCATCGCAACCATGCTTGATCCGGCGGATTGCGGTCCAGCCTTCCTCGGGCTGCCGCAGGACGTTCAGGGCTGGACTTACGATTATCCGGTGAAGTTCTTCGAAAAGAAAGTGCACCGCATTCGCCGTCAGGCCCCGGATGTACGGGAAATCGCCGACGCCGCAGCGGCATTGGCGCAAGCCGAACGCCCGATGATCATTGCCGGGGGCGGTGTTCAGTATTCTCAGGCGGTGGAAGAATTGACGGCTTTTGCCGATGCACATCAGATACCGGTAGTCGAAACCATCGCCGGGCGCGCCAATATGCTGGCAACCCATCCGCTGAACATAGGCCCCATCGGTGTCACCGGTTCCGACTCGGCCAATGCGATCGCCGAAAAGGCTGATGTCATCGTCGCCATCGGCACGCGCCTTCAGGACTTCACGACTGGGTCGTGGACGGCCTTTGCCAAAGACGCGCAATTCATCTCGATCAATGCTGCGCGCCACGACGCAGGCAAGCATATGTCGTTGCCGGTTGTCGGGGACGCCAAGCTGTGCATTTCGGCGTTGGACGACGTGCTCGATTATCGTGCCTCAGACAGTTGGGTATCCACAGCACAAGCCGAGCGCAACAAGTGGGATGCATATGTTGCCGACAATGTCTCGTACGGCAATCGCCCGAATTCTTACGCACAGGCGATTGGCGTCGTAAACGAATTGTGCGACGCGCGTGACCGCGTTGTCGCAGCGGCTGGCGGTTTGCCTGCAGAAGTCACGGCCAATTGGCGCACACTGGATATCGGAACATTGGACGTGGAATTCGGCTTTTCCTGCATGGGATACGAGATCGCCGGAGCCTGGGGCGCCCGGATCGCACAAAAGCAGCGGGAACCGGACCAGGATACGATCACCTTCTGCGGTGACGGCTCCTATATGATGCTGAATTCCGACATTTATTCTTCTGTTCTCAGCCAGAGCAAGCTGATCGTTCTCGTCTTGGACAACGGCGGTTTCGCGGTGATCAACAAGCTGCAAAACAACACCGGAAACGAAAGCTTCAACAACCTGCTCCAAGACTGCCCGACAATCGCGGAACCGTTTGGCGTGGATTTCGTTGGCCACGCCACATCAATGGGAGCGGCAGCGGAAAAGGTCTCGAACCCCGAAGAGCTGGGCGAAGCCTTCAAGCGCGCGAAAGCCAGCGACAAGACCTATGTCATTGTCATGGACGTCGATCCATACGAGGGCTGGACGACCGAAGGCCACGCCTGGTGGGAGGTTGGAACCCCGCACATCACAGATGACGACACCGTTCGTCAGGCCCACATCGATTGGGAAGCCACACGCGAAAAACAACGGCGGGGCGTGTGATGAAACGGTTTACCGCTCAATCCGCGTCTGCTTCGGAAATCGTGGACGAACTGCTGAACGGCGGCGGGGCTGTCGGCATTTCGGGCCTGTTTTCGCCGCAGGACGTCGCCGAGGCCCGCGCCATTGTCATGGCCCATTCCGAAGAAGCCGCCGACAAGGTGACGCATTTCCAGGGCACAGCCGAGGAGGAGGGCAAACTGAACCTGCAAAGGCGGGTTTGGAACCTGTTGGCAAAGGGCGAAGTGTTCTCGCGCATGGCGGCACATCCCGTGCTGATGAACATTTTGCGCTCGTTTCTGGGGACCGAGTTCATCATGGGGTCGATCGCTGTCAACCGCATCCTGCCGGGTGGGCCCGGGCAGGAGCCACATGTCGACTATCCCTATTGGGATTTTCATCGTCCCGAAACGCACCCCGTTGGATTGAACGGATCGTTTCCGATGAACGCACAGGTTTCGGTGCTGTTGGACCCATTTACAGAAGAAAGCGGCGCCACGGCTTATGTTCCGGGATCGCAAAAAGAACTACGCTACCCTGGCCCCGACGACGGATTCTTTGAGCGTTGCGAACGCATGACAGGCGATCCCGGCGATGTGGCTCTGTTCTATGGTGTGACGTGGCATTGTGCGATGCCAAACCGATCAGATCATGATCGCAGCGCCATCCTGATCCAATACCTGCCCAAATGGGTTAAACCGATGGAAGACATGCCCGCTGCTCTGCCGCAAGAGTTCTTGCAGAAAGCCAGCCCCGACATGCGTCAGCTGCTGGGAATGAACTACCCCTACCCCGAGGTTCTGGACGCTGCGAAAGCTGGCAATACGGAGGGCCGTGCATGAATCTGGTGGACGGAATAAAAGGCAATCGCTTTGCCGTTTTTGGCCGCGCGGGCATGGACCTGTTCGCCGATCCGATTGGCGTCAAAAGCGAAGACGCCGGAACCTTTCGCGCCGATTTAGGAGGATCGTCCGCCAATATCTGTGCGGGACTCGTCAAACTGGGCAGCGCGGCGGCATTGGTCACTTCGGTGTCGGATGACGCCGTGGGGCGGTTCTGCCTCAACCGGCTTAAGGACTACGGTGTCGAGACAACCTATGTCCGCTCGGCGGGCGGAGAAGCACGCACCTCGCTTGCGGTCTATGAAAGCTGCCTCGAGGATTTTCAGAATGTTATCTATCGCAACGGGGCTGCTGATTTTCAGGTCACCGACGAAGACATGGATGCGGTGGATTATTCCGCCTACACAGCATTGATCACCGCAGGCACCGTCTTTGCTGCCGAGCCATCGCGATCAGCCACATTCCGGGCGTTCGAAAACGCGCGCAAGGCCGGGCTTCCGACTATTTTCGACATCGACTACCGCCCGTATTCCTGGCCTTCGCCGCAGATTGCCGCCGACGTGCTATCCCGCGCAGGGGCAGAAAGCGACCTGATCGTCGGCAACGACGAGGAGTTCGGTTTTATGGCCGGCGGAATCGAACAAGGTCTGCAAAAGGCGCGCGAACTGGCCGCGCAGGGGCGCATGGTCGTCTACAAGATGGGGCACAAGGGGGCCGTTACACTGGTGGACGGGCAGGAAATCCGGACCGGTATCTACCCGGTGACAGCGGTCAAACCCAACGGGGCCGGTGACAGTTTTCTGGCCGGCCTCTTGGCGTCAATCGCTGCAGGGCACGACCTGCGTGACGCTGTTTTACGCGGATCGGCCTGCGCATCGATCGTTGTATCTAAACCCGGCTGTGCCGGAGCCATGCCAACAACTGCCGAACTCGAGTCCTTTCTGGCCTCGCACCCCGGCCCGACCGAGTGCTGAACAAGGAGACGCACATGCATATCGCGCCCTACGACAACCAGAACAGACCGATCGTCGATGTCGATCACGATCTGGTTCCCCTGAACTACTTCAACATCATCAAGCTTCGCCGGGGCGAAACGTTCGATTATGCAGTGCCGGGTTATGAAACCTGCGTTGTGCCGGCGACGGGTACAGTGACCGTCGATGTCGATGGCTCAGTCTACGAAAGCCTCGGCAATCGCACCGTTGACGTCTGGGATGGCGAACCCGAGGGTGTCTATGCCCCGGTCGGGGCCAAAGTTCGCATAACCTGCCAGTCCGACGAAACCGAAACATTCATTGCCGGTGCGAAATTCGACAAGGTTCTTGAACCCTTCGACGTCCGCGCCGACGATCTGGACGTGGTGCAATACGGCTCTGACGACACGAAAACACACCGCAAGATCAAACACATCCTTGGTGCAAACCACCATGACAAGGTTGGTCGCCTTCTGGTGTCCGAGCTTTACACCGTTGGTGAGGGCGGCTGGTCCGGTTTCCCTAGTCATAAGCACGACACCGACCGCCTGCCCGATGAAACGCGGCATGACGAGACCTACAATTTCCGGTTCAAGCCAAACTACGGTTCCGGGCTGCAGATGTTGCAGCGTGAAGACAATGAACCCGGTGACGCCTATCACGTTGTGGACGGCTCGACCCTGTGCATCGACAAGGGATATCACCCCTGCGCGGTTCTGCCGGGGTACCAGATGTACTACTTCACCATTCTGGGCGGGCTCAGCCAACGCAGCCTGAAGCAGTATTTCCAACCCACCCATGCCGAGCAATTGCATACCATTCCCGGTATCATGGACATGGTGGCCAAGTTCAAATGAGTCTGGCGACGTTATCCGAAGTTCTGCAACCGGCTTTGCGGGGCAATTACGCTGTTGCCGGTTTGGTGACACTGGGATGGGAGGACATGCGCGCCTATGTGGCGGCGGCCGAGGCCGAAGGCGTGTCGGTCATCCTGCAGGCAGGTCCTTCCTGCCGCGAACACACGCCTCTGCCCGTATTGGGTGCTATGTTCCGACATCTGGCCGAACATGCTTCGGTCCCTGTTGTCGCTCACCTGGATCACGGTTACACGGTCGAGGAATGTCGCGAAGCGATCGACAGCGGATTCAGTTCAGTGATGTTTGACGGCTCGCGCAAGCCCTTGTCCCAAAACATCGAAGAAACGGCTGCGATTGCCGAAATGGCGCGCGCCGCCGGTGTTTCTTGCGAAGGTGAAATCGGCTTTGTGGGCTATTCGGGCGGCGAAGGCTCGGCCGGAACCGATCCTGACGAGGCAGCGCAGTTCGCCAGGGAAACCGGCGTGGACGCAATGGCAATCTCGGTCGGCAACGTTCACCTGCAGCAGGACAAGGAAGGCGGGCTCGACGAACCCCGCATTCGCGCCATCGAGGCCATCACCGAGGTTCCCTTGGTGATCCACGGCGGTTCGGGCGTCCCGTCCGCCCAACGGCAGGCGTTGGCGCAGCGGTCCAAAATCTGCAAGTTCAACATCGGGACCGAGCTGCGCATGGCCTTTGGCAATGCACTGCGAGAGGCCGTGAACGCAGATCCTGCGAGGTTCGATCGGGTCCAGATCCTGAAAGAGACACATGACCCGCTGGTCGCTGCAACCCGTCGGGTGTTGCGGGACTTCAAAGCGGCCTAAGCCACTGTATTTTTTGTAAATTTTGGAAACCAAGGACGCCTAGCGCATGTCCTTGGTTTTCTTGCCCACATATTTCGCCGTCAGTTCGGGCGGAAGTTCGTTCTCGTCCCAGACGCCAATCAACACGCCTGTGCCGCCCTTCTCTTCCCGCATGGCCACAAGGTCTTTCTTCGACACGGTCGTGCGCTGCGAGATACGTCGCGACCAGGCCCCCAACCGATCGTACATGTCCCTGACAATGTCCTGATGATCGGCCGAGGCCCCCAGATCGTTCAACTCATCGGGATCATTTTCCAGATCAAAAAGGATGGGCCGGTGATCGGTCTCGAAGTGGATCAACTTCCATTGTCGCGTCGCAACCATGTAGACCATGGCCTGATCCGGCGATGCACCCAGAAGGGCAGCCTCGTTGTTTGTTGTATAGTCCACCTCGCAAAAAGCCGCCTCGCGCGCCGTATCTGTCGAGTTACCGTGCAGGATCGGCAGCAAGGACTCACCTTCGAGGATGTGATCCGCCACGTCGCCCCCAGCGATTTCCAGGAAAGTGGGTGCAAGATCGATGCTTTCGACCAGCGCGTCGCATACCATTCCGCGCGTTGCATCTGCCTCGGGAGAAGGATCGAAGATGATCAACGGCACCCGGATCGACGTCTCGTAGAAGAATGACTTCTCGCCCAGCCAGTGATCACCAAGAAAATCGCCGTGGTCCGAGGTCAGCACGATCATCGTGTCTTCCATACGTCCGGTTTCTTCCAGCCATTTGAACAACACGCCCATCTGATCGTCGACCTGTTTGATCAGGCCCATATAGGCGGGCACCACGGTGTTGCGCACCTCATCCCGCGAAAACGCCTGACTGACGCGGCTTTGCATGAAGGCATCCAGCACGGGGTGGGGGTTTTCACGTTCGGCTTCGGACCGCGCGGCAGGAAGAACATGTTCAGGCCCGTACATATCGTTGTAAGGGGCCGGAACGATGTACGGCCAATGCGGCTTAATATAACTCAGATGGCAGCACCACGGGTCTTTTGCTTGCTGGATGAAATCCATACCCCTTTTTGTCAGGTAAGGCGTTTCGCTGTCGTCTTCGGCAATATTGGCGGCCCGAGAAGCATTCTTCATGAACCACCCCGACAGGACATTCCCTTCATCGTCGATGCCCGAGTTGGCATGGTCGTGCCAGGGATTGTCAGCCTCATAGCCTGAGGCCTTTAAATAGGCATTGTACTTCAGCGCGCCATCGGGGTCGTAGAACCCCTTGGGTCCTTCCGGACGCATCCCATCATCACGTTCGAAAACGTCAAACCCGCATTCGGCGATCCGCGCGCCGATCACAGTGTCTTTGCTGATCCCCAGACGCTCCATCCCCTCGACGTCCGCAGACATATGCGTCTTGCCGACCAGCCAGCATCCCATCCCCGCATTTCTCAGGTGATCGCCAAGTGTTACCTCTCCCACTTTCAAAGGGATGTTATTCCAGGTCGCCCCGTGGCTGTGGGCATAGCGCCCGGTATAAAAGCACATCCGGGAAGAGCCGCAGATCGGGGACTGGATATAGGCCCGGGTGAACCTGACGCCCATGCTGGCCAGACGATCGATATGAGGGGTGTGCAGATGAGGATGCCCGTAACAGCTCAGGTAATCCCAGCGTAGCTGGTCAAACATGATGAACAGTATGTTTTTGGCCTTGGGCATTTGCGTCTCCGTCTTCTGGACCCCACATGAGGGGCTCTCAGGTGGTTCAGGGCGAGCCTTTCCACATTCGCCGCACTTTGCACCGCAATTCGCCCAACATCAAAGCTGTATCCACGTCGCCTTGAGGTTTTCATACTTCTCCAGCGCATGCAGCGACTTGTCGGACCCGTTACCCGATTGCCGGACCCCGCCCAACGGCGACGTGATATCCGAGCCCGAAAAACAATTGACGTGCACCTGCCCCGATTTGATCTGCCGCGACAATCGGTGCGCCCGTGACAGGTTGGACGTCCAGACGGCAGATGAAAGCCCGAATACCGTTTCGTTGGCGATCCTGATTGCCTCTTCCTCGGTGTCAAAGCTCCGGGCAGCCAGCACCGGGCCGAAAACCTCGTTTTGCACGATGCTCATGTCTGGCGTCACGTCCCGCAGAACGGTGGGTTGATGATAGAAGCCTCCGGTTTCGGGGAGCAAAGCATTGCCACCGGCACACAAATCCGCCCCTTCGGAAAGCGCCAATTCCACGGCCTTTTCGGTTTTTTCCAACTGCGCTGCATTGGCTAGCGCGCCGGTCGTGTACTCAAGCTTCAAAGGGTGACCAACTTTCAATGCTTCGGCATGTGCGCAGACCATCCCAAGAAACTCGTCATACACGGATCGTTCCACGGCCAGGCGTGAGGCCGCGACACAAACTTGTCCGTTGTTGCGAAAGATCGAAGCCGCCGTTTGGGCAGCCGCGACTTCCAGATCGGGCGCGTCCGCGAAAACCAGATTGGGTGATTTTCCTCCGAGCTCAAGATAGACCCGCTTGAGGTTGGATCGTCCAGAATACTCCATCAGTTTCCGCCCGACGACACCCGAACCGGTGAAGGCAATAACATCGACGTCCATATGCAGACCCAGCGCCTCACCCACAACCGGGCCGCGACCATTTACAAGGTTCAAAACACCCGGCGGCATCCCGGCCTCATGTGCCAGTTCCACGAATTTCGTCGTCGACAGGCACGCGTCCTCCGAAGGCTTGATCACCACGGAATTCCCCGCAGCCAATGCAGGCGCGACCTTCCACGCGCCGATCATCAACGGGAAGTTCCAAGGAATGATCACACCAACGACGCCGACAGGTTCCTTATGGATCAGTGACAACACATCCGGACCGGTCGGAGTAATCTCGCCCGCTCGCTTGTCGATAGCCTCGGCATAATAGCGGATCGTGGCTGCCGCGGACAAAGGCTCTCCCTTTAGTGCCATGCGGATATCCGTACCGTTATCCCGAACACCAAGTACAGCGATGTCCAGCGCTTTGGCCTCGATCAGATCCGCCCAGTTCAGGAGCACTTTCTTGCGCACCGCCAGAGGCATTGCCGCCCATACGCCCGCCTCAAAGCTCTGACGCGCGGCGGCAACGGCGCTATCGACATCCGTTGCGCTGCTGTCCGCCAGTGCGCTGAAAGGTCTGCCGTCAATCGGGCTGGTGATCTCAAGCTCTTGCCCGTTGGCTGCCGCTCTGGCCTGACCATTTATGATGTTCAATGCCTTCGAGGCCGGTGCTTGCGCAATGGCGTCAATGTACGTCTGATCCAGTTGGGTCATGCCAGATCCTTTGTCTGTATCGGGGCGTCAAAAATCCGCCCAGCCTTCGGTGGCTTTTTCCGCTGATTGCCCAGGGAACAGAACCTGCAGCCTTGCATAGGCTGCGTCGACTTCACCTGCTTCAGCGCGAATTGTGTGAATCGGAATCGTTCGCTCATAGGCAGAGCCCGTCGTCGGGAAAACCTGATCGATTGCAAGCAATTCGGTACGTCGAAACCGGCACAGGTGTTTGAAGACAGCGCGAACCACGTTTTCATCATATTGCGCGTCACGCGCGTCATCGCCTTCCAGCCCGTTCCAGCGGTTATACAGCCTGCGCGATGCAAGCCAGAGGTCGTGAACAATGTAGGGCGGCGCGTCCTTTTCTTCGTGCGCGTTGCGGGGGTTGGAAAACGTTTCGGCCCGAAATCCTTCAATTTTCTGACGTAATGCGTTCGTCGGGACGGGTACCAGGACAACGGTCTGATCTGACGACAACAGGTCCTCGATTGCGTCGTTTTCTTTGTGCAAAAGCTCGATAAAACGCCCACCAATAACGGGAAGCTCGATGACCACAAGGTGTTTCGGGTCCGGATGCGTTTCCTGCCATTTTTGCAAGCCCTGACGCACCCACAAGCCAACAGCCTTTCGCACACCGGGGTGAGTGAGGTTGTCGATTTCAGGATAAAGCGCCAGCCATTTCGATTTTTCGAAGGCCTGCCGGGCGTCGTCCCACTGCATCGTGTGGACAGCACGACCAGCTTCCCCCGCAAGAATTGTAAGCTGCTGGAACAGCAGGCTTTTCCCGGTCCCCGGCAAACCCGCGATGAAAACGACGCGGGATTTGGCCGCCGCGTTCAGCGTCCGGCGCAAATCCGACCCGTCAGGTATTATACAGTTGCTCAATCCGGATCTCCTCAGCGGAATTGATCGACACTTGGCATGTCGTCAAAGGGCACCTCGATCACTGTGGGCACGTCGTCCGTTGCGATGCCCCGCGCAATCGCAGACCGCAGTTCGGCCGCGTTGGTCGCCCGCATGGCCTGCGCGCCAAAGCTCTCGACCATGCGGCAGAAATCAGGATTGACCAGATCAGTTGCGATGACACGGCCGCCATAATTATTTCTTTGCATCTGCTGCACATTGCCGAACTGATTGTTGTTGAACAACACCGTCACCAGCGGAATCTTATGCTGTACCGCGGTTGCCAGCTCTTGCACGCCGAACATGAAACCACCGTCACCTGTGATCGAGATCACGGGCACATCCGGGCGGGCCACTTTGACGCCCAGCGCAGTTGGGAAACCGTAACCCAGCGTGCCCTGATATCCGGTCGAGATATAGGCGCGCGGGTTGTAGACCGGATAGACGATGCGGCTGGCAAAGCCCACCTGTGTCAGCTCGTCGACAAAAACCCCCTCTTCTCCCAACTCTTCCCGAATGACATTCAGATAGGTGATCTGCGGTTCGAGTATGGCGGAGCGTTTCGCCCAATCCGCCTTGGCCTCAAGCAGCTCATCCTGACGAGAGGCGCGCCGGCTATTGTGGTGTTCAAGCCGCTCCAACAGGAATGGCACTGCGGTTTCGGCGCGCGAAGTAACTGCGATTTTTGGGTGCGCAAAAAGCTCGTGAGTATTGGGGTCGGTATCAATCCGGATAATATCCGGTTGATGCCCCTTGACCCATTTGCCCATCGGCACCCGCATGTTGCTGCCGATTGAAAGAACCACATCCGCCTTGTCCCACAGGGGCCGGGCCGCGGGCAGATGCAGGGAATACGGGCTGCGTGCATCCACAATCCCCATCCCGGTCCGGTAGCCCACAACAGGCGCCTGCAATGCTTCGGCGAGCCTACGAACGGCCGGGCTGGCGTCCATTGCTCCGCTGCCGACAAAGATCATCGGTGTTTCCGCCTGTCCTAACAGCGCGGCAGCCCGGTCCAGTGCCTCTTCATCCAGCGGTGGAATATCGGGTTCTGCCGATTTCTGGTTCAGGTCAACGGGCCCTTGCGCGGCCAGAATATCCATCGGTATTTCCAGGCCGACCGGCCGAGGGCGGCCGGATTCGATCTGGCGAAACGCCTCGTTGATCAGAACGGGAATACTTGCGGGATCATTGGCCCTTGCCGCCCATTTTGTCAGGTTGCCAAGGATTTGCAGTTGCCCCTCGATCTCGTGCAACTCACCCATCTTCTTACCGATCTTGTGCGATGAGATTTGTCCGGTCAGGCAGAAAACCTTGGCGTTCAGTGCATATGCGGTGGACAGGGCGGCAGTTGCGTTCAGCAATCCCGGCCCCGGAACAACGTTGAAAACCGATTTGTCCCCCGTCGCCAGCGATGCGCCAAGCGCCATATAGGCCGCGCCCTGTTCGTGCCTTGTATGAATGATCCGGAACTTCGCCCGATGGTCGTAGAAGGCATTATACAACCAGTCGTTCTGCACACCCGGCAGACCAAACACTGTTTTCACTCCGTGATTGTGGAGCGAGAGAACAGCCGCTTCACCGCCTGTCATAACCTGCGTCATATTTCTGTTCCCAAAACTGATTGCAGCGCAGCCAGCAGCCGCTTGTTGTCTTCGGGTTTGCCCACCGTAGCTCGGATATGATTGGGCAGGTTGAACGCGGGCCGGACCATGACTGCCTGCTGGACCAAAGCTTTCGTAAGGCTATCTGCATCATGACCAGCGGGGCATCGGAACATCACGAAATTGGCCTGACTTGGCGTCGTCTGCAACCCAAGCGCCTCGAGAGCCTTTGCCAGTTTTGGACGTTCGGCGTGGTTGTTCTCAACGGTTCGAGTAAGATGCTCCGCATCGCCCAACGCCGCGATTGCCGCTGCCATGCCGGCCGAGTTTATGTGAAACGACCGTTTCAGGCGCTGAATTCTGGCGACCATTTCAGGACGGGCAATCCCATATCCAAGGCGCATTCCAGCCAGCCCGTAGGCCTTGGAAAAACTATGCACAATGACGATATTGCGCCCGTCTTTGACGTGACGACTTGCGTCCGGCAACCCCTGATCAGTGGCGAACTGGTAATAGACCTCGTCATAGATCAGGGTCACGTGGTCGGGCAGCCTGTCGATGACAGCGGTCAAAGTATCCTCCCCAAACCACGTGCCGGTAGGGTTGTTCGGATTACACAGATAAACCAAACGGGTCTCGGGAGTGACTGCGTCCAGAAGGCCTTCAACATCGACTGCATAGTTCTTGCCGACAAGCTCGACCATGCGAACCGTTGCGGCCTTCTTATTCAAGGATGCCGCGTAAGCACCGAAACAAGGGGGGCAAATGATGGCTTCCGCGCCATCCGCAAGGATCGCATCTTCGATCAGGGACAGAACTTCGACACCGCTGTTCGCTGCGAAAAAGTGCTGGGGGGTCAGGCCCCGCCCATGAAACTCCGCCAGCGCCTCGCAAAGCGCGGAGTCATTGCGCTCGGGGTACAGGTTGGCCTCTTCAATCGTGGCAAGCGCCGCTGCGACGGCTTTGGGTGATGGGCCAAACGGGTTCTCGTTTGACGAGAGCTTGGTAACCGGCTTCCCGTCAGTTAGCGTTGCTACCTCTTTGGCCGACAAGCCCGCCTTGTATTCCGTTGATGTTACATCATTCATTCCGTACGGCGTCCTCTGTTCATAACCGGCGCATGTTTCCATTGGCTGCGAAACTAACATGTCGATGCACTCCATTCTGTCCCCCGCAGCAGGGGACATGGCCTGCTTTCGACTGCTCGCTTGCGCCTGTCGCGTTGCCATCGCCCAAGAACTTCCGCATCATGAATTCATGTCACTCGAAACCATCTTCAGCGGAAAAGAATCGCAGGAATTTCTGGAAATTCTCGCGCCCTGCCTGTCGACGGCTGGCACGGCGGAATTCAATGTTCATTTCCTTGATCTGATCGAGCGCGTCGTCAAAGCCGACCAATGCCTTATCTTTTCCTACAAACACGATCGCCCCCACTGTTACCTGTCGTTCAGCAAGAGACAAAAACAATCGGCAACAAACATCGCTCAGAAGTATTTGCGCGGGGAATATGCCGATGATCCGGTGCTGGAAGAAGTTCAGTTGGTCAAGCAGGATAGAAAGATGCGCGTCCTCACTCTGAACGAGGTTCGGGATCGGATGCCGGATTCCTATTTCCAGAACTTTTTCGCAAAAACAGGCATAGCGGACAAAATTTCGGTCCTGTGTTGTGACGGAGACGAAGTGCTGGGGATGAGTTTCTACCGTTTTCAGGAAAACGGACACTTTGGTATCAGCGAAGACAACTTGCGTCGCGATTTCTGGACACTGGTTTCGAAGATCGCCTTGCTGCATTACTCCGCCGGTCAACCAGTGCAGCTAAGGAGCCCCCTCAATTCACTATCAGCCCGCGAGAAGGACATCTGCGAAGGTATTCTAATGGGGAAAACCACCGACGCTATCGCGTGGGAGCTGAACCTGGCCGCAAGCACGATCAATACTTACCGAAAGCGGGCTTACGGAAAACTGGGCGTCAACTCAAAATCAGCACTGTTCGAATTGTGCAACCCGGGAAATTGAGCATTTGACCCGAGAATGCGCACTGCAAGAAAGCTCCTCTGTTTCAAGAGCTTCTCGGACAAAACCAGCTTTTGGCGATCCACGGGCTTAGCAGGATCGCAACCATTCGCCAGCAAGAGTGGCTCAGGCATTATTTCGACCGGGAATGCCTCAACCGGCAGAGCCTTTCAAACCGTCCCGCGCCCTTTGGGCTGACTGTCGGATACTGCGTGCGAGAGCCGTGACGTCGATCTCGGTTGCAACAAAAGTTGCGCCTTGATCGACGTAAGCCCGCTGTTGAGCCGGATCGAGTGTTATTATACCTGCCGCTTTCCCCGCGGCGGCAATCTTGCGAATACTGTCCAGAATTACCTGCTGAACCTCTTCAGCATCAGATTGACCGAGATACCCCATATCGGCGGCCAAATCTGCCGGGCCGATGAACACACCATCTATCACATCAATGGTCAGGATCTCATCCAAAGCCGCCATACCCGCACGGTTTTCGACTTGCACCAGCAGGCAGATTTCATCATCCGCTGTCGTCACGTAGTCGTCAATCTCACCAAATCGCGACGCGCGCGCCAACGAGGCCCCCACCCCACGGGCGCCCTGTGGTGGATAAGTCACGTCGCGCACCAGGGCACGCGCCTGTTCAGCGCTTTCGACCATGGGGATCAGCACTGTTTGAACCCCAACATCCAGAAGCTGCTTTATGATCCGGGTGTCCCCTATGGGCGCTCGCACGGCCGCGTGACTTCCGTAAGCGGCCAGAACCTGCAACTGAGCCGTGATCGACCGCAGGTCATTCGGCGCATGCTCACCATCGATCAAAAGCCAATCGAAACCGGCCGTCGCCGAGATTTCCGCTGCATAAGGATCTGCCAGCCCGAGCCAGCACCCCAATTGCAGTTCGCCCCGCTTCAGAGCAGCCTTCAAAGGATTATGTGGTGCAGGCATGTTGACCTCGTTCAAGATTGATAGCGTCAGCGCCTAAAACAGCATCCAGCAAGTCGGATGAGGCAAACGGACAATACGATATGAACGGCGTAGCTCATTGTCCGCAAGGCACAATTTCTTGCGCAAAATAGTTGTCACTTTCGGCCTAAGCGTACAACCCGCATGCACGAAAATGAGCTTGTCATTCAAACTCGAACCAAAATCCTGACGCCCGGTCAAGCCCGAGGAAACGAGGTTTCATCATCAATGGTGTTGCAACTTTCGGTTTGATTTGGATTATCAAGGGCATGATGGCCGAAAAACTCGGCCACCCGCATTCTCTGCGGTAAACAAAAAACTGGGGAGACCAAGATGACTTTGAAACACCTGATGATCGCGGCAAGCGCGACTGCGCTACTTGCAGCGGGCGCTTCGGCGGAAACGCTACGCTGGGCACGTGCCGGTGACGCGTTGACGCTTGACCCGCACGCGCAGAATGAAGGTCCAACTTCGGCGTTGGCCCACCAGATCATGGAACCGCTGGTCATGCGCGACATGACCGGAGCCATGGTGCCTGCGCTGGCCACAGAATGGGGACCATCCGAAGACAACCCGAATGTCTGGGTATTCAAACTGCGCGAGGGCGTCACCTTCCATGACGGCGCTGAGTTTGACAGTGAAGACGTGGTATTCTCGCTGAACCGCGCGATGACGCCGGATTCCGACTACAAGGAACTGCTTGCTTCAGTGAAAGAGGTCCGCGCACCGGACAAATACACTGTTGAAATCGAAACCGATGGTCCGAACCCCATCATGCCCAACAACCTGACCAACATGTTCATGATGGACAAAGGCTGGGCCGAGGCCAACAACGCGGTCAAGGTTCAGGACTATGAGGGTGGCGAAGACACTTTTGCCGCCAAGAACGCAAATGGCACCGGTCCTTACAAGCTGGTCAGCCGCGAACCCGATGTGAAAACGGTTCTGTCCGTGAACGAAAACTATTGGGGCAAAGACGAGTTCCCAATGCAGGTGACCGAGATCGTCTACACCCCGATCCAGAACGCGGCGACCCGCGTTGCAGCGTTGCTGTCGGGTGAGGTGGACTTTATCCAGGACGTACCGGTTCAGGACCTGGAGCGCGTTGCAAGTACGGACGGGCTGGATGTACGCACTGCACCGCAGAACCGCGTGATCTTTTTCGGGATGAACATGGGGGACGCCGATTTGTCGTCGGACAGTGTCGATGGCAAGAACCCGCTGTCGGATGTGCGGGTGCGTCAGGCCATGTCCAAGGCCATCAATCGCGATGCGATCAAACAGGTCGTGATGCGCGGACAGTCGGCACCAGCAGGTATGATCTCACCGCCGTTTGTGAACGGATGGGATGCGGATATGGATGCTTCGTCGTCGACGGATATCGAAGGTGCCAAGGCACTGATGGCCGAAGCTGGTTATCCCGATGGGTTCTCGATCACATTGAACTGCCCGAATGATCGCTACATCAATGACGAGGCGATCTGCCAGGCGGCAGTCGGTATGTTGGCCCAGATTGGGATCGCGGTGAATCTGGATGCCAAACCGAAAGCTCAGCATTTCCCGCTGATCAACAATCTGGAAACCGACTTCTACATGCTGGGCTGGGGCGTTCCGACCTATGATTCAGAGTACATTTTTAACTTCCTGGTTCATACCAAGGGTGAAAAATACGGCTCGTGGAACGGTACGCGTTACAGCAACCCGGATCTGGATTCCAAGATTGTCGCTCTGGCGTCCGAGACCGATCTTCCGGCGCGTGACAAGCAGATCGCAGATATCTGGCAAGTTGTTCAGGATGAACAGCTTTACATCCCAATCCACCATCAGGTTCTGAATTGGGGCATGAAGTCGAATGTCGGCACAGGCGTCGCTCCGGATGACACTGCCAAGTTCAAGTACTTCACACTAAACTGACAAGTACCGAGTTGATGAAACAGGGCGCGAATTCGCGCCCTGTTTTTTTTGATCCCGGTCACGCCCCCGTGATCTCAGGGTGAGAATTCCTTTACGCGGCGCTGAAAAAGCCAGAAGGTTCGGGGACAAACAGGGAGTTTTCGCCATGATCCTCAGGAACAGCGTCGTTGGTCTTGCCATGCTGGTGGCAGGGGCTGCGCAGGCCGCCGAGTTCAAATGGGCATCAACCACCGATCCACAAACAATGGACCCGCACGCGGTCAACTCCGCTGCGGTTCTGGGATTTCTCAACAATGTCTACGAAGGATTGGTTCGCCGCGGCAAGGATATGACCGTCGAGCCTGCACTGGCCGTCAGTTGGGAGCCCATCGGTGACGGCGAAGGCTGGCGGTTCAGGCTGCGCGAGGGAATTACTTTTCACGATGGAAGCAGCTTTGACGCTCAGGACGTCCTGTTCAGCTATCAGCGCGCGTCCAGCGAAGCGGCGGACACCCGCAGTTGGTTTGCCCCGATCAGCGAGGTGAAGGTTGTCGACGACTATACCGTCGATTTCATGACAACTGCGCCCAATCCCCTTTTCCCGTCTTCGATCGCCAATTGGATGATCATGGATCAGGGCTGGACCGAAGCGAATGATGCCGTGGTCCCTGACAAGGAAACCGGCAATTACGCGACCATCAACGCAAACGGCACCGGAGCCTTCAAAGTCACCGCGCGCGAACCCGGGCTCAAAACCGTGCTCGAACCCTTTGAGGGTTGGTGGGGAGAACCCGAGCACAACATCACCCGAGCCGAATTCAATCCGATCCAGAACCCGGCAACGGCGGTGGCAGCCCTGTTGTCCGGTGACGTGGACATGATTAATCCGGTTCCCATTCAGGACGTTGCCCGACTGAAAGGTAATGCCGATGTCAAAGTCATTCAGGGCATCGAAGCACGCGTAATCATGCTTGGTTTTGACCACGATGCCGAGGCGTTGAAATATACTGCTGACGCCGGCAAACCGAACCCGTTCCGTGACCCGCGCGTTCGGCAGGCAGTGGCGCAGGCCATCAATGTCGATGCCATACTGGCCACCATCATGCGTGGGAATGCCGCGCCTGCGTCGCAACTCGTCAGCCCGGCAATGAGCGGGTATTCATCGGCCAATGCCGCACGTCCCGCATTTGACCCCGAAGCGGCGAAATCTTTGCTGGCAGAGGCGGGCTATGCCGACGGGTTTTCGTTCGGATTGAAATGCCCGAACGACCGGTATCTGAATGATGAGGCCGTCTGTCAGGCCGTGGTTGGTATGCTGGCTCAGATCGGGATAACCGCAGAACTGGAGGCAATGCCGGTCCGGAATTACTGGCCCGAGCTGCGCGAGGACAACTACGACATGTACCTGCTGGGCTGGAGTCCGGGGACCTTTGACGCCGAACATCCTGTGCGCTTTCTGGTTGCGACCCCCAATGAAGAGAAGAAACTCGGCAGCTGGAATTTCGGTGGCTTCTCGAACGAGCGGATCGACGAGCTGTTGCCGATGATCCAGTCCGAACTGGATGCAGATAAGCGACAGGCCATGCTGGACGAAGCGGCCCGGATCATTCAGGACGAGCAGGCTTATGTCCCCATGTACGTTCAGCCTCTGGTCTGGGGGACACGCGGCAATATCGAACTGACGCAACGCCCGGACAACTTTTTGATCCTGCGCTGGGTCACGGTGAACTGATCCGATGGGACTGATGATCGCGGGCGTTTATCACATCGAAGACCCCGCCCCTGACACGCAGCTTGACGGCGAATACCGCCGTCAGGCTTCGACCATCCGCCACCCGCTGCCCGAAGGCCCGTATGAAACGGGCCGCTTCCATCTTTATGCGGCATGGAACTGCCCGTGGGCTCACCGGGTTCTTCTGACGCGCGCCGTTAAGGGCTTGGAGGACCTGATTACCGTGGCCTATGCCAACCCTCGTCGCACAGCGGATGGTTGGGTGTTCTCGGAAGGTGCCGACGGGCTGTTCGACGCAACAGCCCTGCATCAAGTCTATACCCGCGTTGATCCAGCCTATACAGGACGGATCACCGTGCCGTTGCTTTGGGACCGGATTGAAAACAAAGCCGTTTCAAATGAATCTTCAGATCTGGTCCGTGCGCTGGGAACGCTACCCAATTTCGGGCCGAACCTGGCTCCTGTTGACATGTTGCCAATGATCGAAAGCTGGAATGCCAAAATCTACCCGCGCCTCAACAACGGGGTTTACAGGGCCGGTTTCGCACGAACCCAAACCGCCTATGAGGCCGGCGTTCGGGACGTGTTCGAAATGTTGGATGAGTTGGAAACGCATCTTGCCGAACACCGATTTCTGTGCGGAGACATCCTGACTGAAGCAGACTTGCGTTTGTTCCCGACCCTCGCACGGTTCGATGTCGCCTATCATTATGCGTTCAAATGCAACCTGCGCCGGTTGACCGACTATCCAAACCTATGGGGATATGCGCGTGATCTGTATGCCCGGCCGGAGATTGCCCGAACCGTCAAGTTCGACATCTATAAAGCGGGTTACTTTTCTCAGTCGGAACTACGCAATCCGCTGGGCATCGTACCGCTGGGGCCCGACGTCAACTGGGACACGCCACATAATCGTGGATCATGAGTTATGCTGATGTCTTGACCGCCCGGTCGGTGAAAGCATAGACAGACGGACCAACGAGGAAGAAGAATGTTCGCATATATCATCCGCAGAATGTTCCAGTCCGTGATCGTGCTGTTGGTCGTGGGCTTGGTGGCATTTTCGATGTTTCGCTTTGTCGGCGATCCGATTGACAACATGCTTGGGCAGGAACGTACGCAGGCCGACATAGACCGGCTGCGAACCGAACTTGGCCTGGATCAACCCTTTCCGGTCCAGTACTTCAAGTTTCTGCAAGGCGCGGTTCAGGGGAATTTCGGCGTCTCTTACCGGCAAGGCCGCCCGGTTTCCACGATTATCGCCGAACGCGCCCCTGCAACGCTGGAGCTGGCATTTGTGTCGGGATTTCTGGCCATCACGATGGGCATTGCTCTGGGCGTCTTCACCGCCATACGACGACAAGGTGTTGCAGCAAATATCATCATGACGGTCAGTCTGATCGGGGTCTCGCTACCCACGTTCCTGATCGGTATCTTGTTGATCTACATCTTCTCGGTCGAGCTTGACCTGTTGCCAAGTTTCGGTAGGGGTGAGACCGTGATGATCGGCAATTGGTCTACCGGGTTCCTGACCGCATCCGGCCTTAAGGCGCTGATTCTGCCGGCAATTACACTCGGCCTGTATCAAATGACGCTGATCATGCGGTTGGTGAGATCCGAAATGCTCGAAGTATTGCGCGCCGATTATGTCCGCTTTGCCCGCGCGCGCGGACTGTCGGACCGGGTGATCAACTTCCGCCACGCGCTGAAGAACACTCTGGTGCCCGTGATCACCATTACGGGCCTTCAACTTGGCTCGATCATCGCCTTTGCCATCATCACCGAGACAGTATTCCAGTGGCCCGGTGTCGGGTTGCTGTTCATCAACGCAATTCAGTTCGTCGATATCCCTGTGATGGCCGCATATCTGATGCTGATCTCGGTGATGTTCGTAACGATCAATCTGATCGTCGATCTTCTGTACTATGCCATTGACCCGCGCCTGCGTGTCGACGCGAGGGCCACATGACCGATATCACAGAAACCCAAAAGGCTGCGCCCAAATCGCGCTTTGCCAAGTTCTGGGACAGCGATTTCGCGTGGTCCTACCGCCACTCGCCTGTGGCAATCGTCGCCTCGCTGGTGGTGGTGATCCTTGTTCTTGCTGCGATTTTCGCGCCGCTGATTGCGCCCTATAACCCGTTCGACCCGGCGACCCTGAACCTGATGAACGGCTTTACCCCACCTGGTACGCCGAATGCCTTCACGCAGGATACGTTCCTGCTGGGCACCGATGATCAGGGGCGCGATGTGTTCTCGACCATACTTTATGGAATGCGGATATCGCTTTTCGTAGGTGCGTCCGCAGTGCTGCTCGCCATGATCATCGGAGTGGTACTCGGGCTTGTGGCCGCCTATTTCGGCGGCTGGATCGAGACGCTGATCATGCGCATCGCGGATGTGCAGCTGACCTTCCCGGCCATACTGGTGGCGATGCTCATCTTCGGGATCGCCAAGGGCGTGACCCCGCCGGAATACCGTGACGAGATGGCCATATACGTGCTGATAATCGCGATCGCCCTGTCCGACTGGGTGCAATTCGCGCGCGTCGTACGCGGTGCAGCGCTGGTCGAAAAGAACAAGGAATACGTGCAAGCCGCGCGCCTGATCGGGCGCGGGTCAGTCCCTATCATGTTCCGGCACATCCTGCCCAACGTCCTGAGTCCGGTGCTGGTGATCGCCACGATCTCACTGGCGCTGGCAATTATTGCCGAGGCGACGCTCAGCTTCCTTGGCGTGGGGGCTCCTCCGACCCAGCCGTCACTGGGCACGCTCATCCGCATCGGTCAGGGTTTCCTGTTCTCGGGTGAGTGGTGGATCCTGTTCTTCCCGGCCTGCACGCTGCTGGCCCTTGCCCTGTCGGTCAACCTGCTGGGTGACTGGCTGCGCGATGCGCTGAATCCCAAACTACGGTGACGTTGATGAGCCTTCTTACAATCCAGAACCTCACCGTTGAGTTTCCGACCCGCCGCAAGCTTTTTACGGCAGTGGATCACGCGGATCTTTCCGTAGAACCCGGTGAAATCCACGGGCTGGTCGGTGAATCCGGTGCCGGTAAATCCACCATTGGGGCGGCGGTCATGGGCCTGCTGGATCGCCCCGGTCGTATCGCCAGCGGCGAGATCAAACTGGGCGGAGAGCAGATCAGCGGGCTTGATGCCGAGGCAATGCGGGGTTTGCGCGGCAAGAAAATCTCGATGATCTTTCAGGACCCTCTGACTTCGCTGAACCCGCTTTTCACTGTGCGCGAGCAACTGACCGAAACGATCCAGGCTCATCTGGGTGGTTCCGAAGCAGAGGCCAATGATCGGGCCCGGGCGCTGATCGATCGGGTTGGCATCCCCGACCCGGACACGCGGCTGGACCAGTACCCGCACCAGTTCTCGGGCGGGATGCGACAGAGGGTGGTCATCGCGCTGGCGCTTTGCACCGAACCCGATGTGATTATCGCGGACGAACCGACAACAGCGCTGGACGTATCCGTGCAGGCGCAAATCCTGGACCTGATCAAGGAGTTGGCACGCGAGCGTCAGGTGGGCGTCATTCTGATCACCCATGACATGGGCGTGATCGCGGACACAACGGATCGGGTTACCGTAATGTATGACGGCAAGGTGGTAGAAAGCGGCCCTACCTCACGGGTCATGGGCCGCCCCGATCATCCCTACACCAAGTCGTTGATCGCTGCGGTACCGCGTCCGACGCTGAAACTGCATCGCTTCCCGCAGATCAGCTATGGCGGTCGCGAAACCCGTTTCGCCATCGAGGATATGGCGCGTCATTGGCCCAAGGTGAAAAACGATACAACCAAGCCGGTATTCGAAATCCGCAACATCTCGAAACACTTCTTGCAACGCCGTGGCCTGCTGCCGTGGGATCGCACTTATTTCACCGCCGTGGACAATGTCAGTTTTGACATTCAGGCCGGCGAAGTCTTCGGCGTTGTCGGGGAATCGGGGTCCGGAAAATCAACGGTCGCGCGCATGATTGCCGGGCTTTATCCGGTCGACGGGGGTACCATTACCTTTGACGGTAAAGTGGTCAGCGACCTGAGCGACAAAGCCGGTCTGGACGCCTATCGCAAGAACATCCAGATGATCTTTCAGGATCCGTATTCCTCGCTGAACCCGCGCATGCGAGTCGACGATATCGTGGCTGAGCCAATCCGCCATCATCGCCTGATGCAGGGCAGCGATGTGAAACGCCGCGTGGATGAGTTGCTGGATCAGGTCGGGCTGGGCTCCGAGGCCGGTTTGAAATATCCGCACGAATTTTCGGGCGGCCAACGGCAACGGATTTCGATTGCCCGTGCGCTGGCGACACAGCCGCGGTTTCTGATCTGCGATGAGCCGACCAGTGCGCTGGACGTCTCCATTCAAGCGCAAATTCTGAACATCCTGAAAGACCTGCAGGAACATCTGGGACTGACCATGCTGTTCATCAGCCATGACCTGCCGGTCGTGCGCCAGATGTGCGATCGGGTTGCGGTTATGAAGCAAGGCCAGATGGTCGAAATTCAGAAAACAGATGACCTGTTTGCCAAACCGCAAACGGAATACGCCCAAGAGCTGCTGACCCTGATGCCAAAACTCGATGACCTTTCGGTAGAAGGCCTGGGAGTTGAGGCGTAGCTGTAAGGTTCAAAGGGCGCTGCCGGGAGTTTGCCCCACTATTGGGCAGGCTGGGGAACCTAAAAAGTTGGTTTTGTGCAGGCGAACAGAATTGAAAAAGCTTCAATCCATCGCCACAACGGCCGTCAGCTTTTCCCATTGGCTGCGACCAATGGCGTCTTTGGATGCAAGCAGCCAGTAGGTTTCGTGATGGTCCAGCACGTCATCGCTTAATGGTTCCAGAGTTCCGGCTTCAATCTCGCGGGAACACAAGGGCAGTGACGCCAACGCAACTCCCAGCCCTTCCCTGGCCGCTCCGAGCGCGCTCAAAAACGTGTCGAACCGAAGCCGCGACGCGGGTTCGGCGGGGATGCCAAATCGGCTTGTGTAGTCGCTCCAGCCCGGTCGCGGTCCGGTGCAGGAAATGCGCGGCCAACTTTTCCAGTCCCCACCCAACTCTTTCAGCCGCGGCGACGCTACGGGAACCAGTGCCTCTCGATACAAGGGTTGCTTGTAGTCGTGCGGCCAGTTTCCCGCTCCATAGCGGATCTGGATGACATCATCCAGCGAGGCTGACTGGCTGCCAAGAACCAGCGACTGGATGGACAATTTCGCACCCGTTGCCTTTTGAATTTGCGACAGGCGCGGCGTGAGCCAGAAGTCGATGATCGACTGACTGGCCGATATGGTCAGGCTGTCTCGCCCGCTCGAAAACAACGCCTCAGAACTTTCCCGCAATTCGGTCAGGGCGGCCTGCACCGGTGGCAACCAGGCTTCGCCTTCAACAGTCAGGGAAATGTTGCGTGCATTTCGAACGAACAGCTTGGACCCCAGATGTTGTTCCAGATTGCTGATGCGCTGGCTAATGGCCGGCTGCGTCAATCCGGTCTCCCTGCCTGCGGCTGTAAAGCTGCCACATCGGGCGGCGGCTTCGAAGGCGCGTATCCACTCCAGAGGCGGTAGCTGGAACTTTCGATCACTCATTAGCAAAACCGATACATACTGCGGTTATTTCTGATTTGAGTTTATCCGTTCAATGTACAATTTGTAAGACGAACGACGACACGCCACTTCCATAGCTGAGAGAATGATCATGGAAACAGCCGTTGACCCCACAGGCCGCATCCTGACCTTGAAAGAAGGCAATGAACTGATGCGTTTTCACGCGATTTGGTTGCGCGACAATGCTCAGGATCCGGACACGCGGTCGCCGTCCAACGGCCAGCGACTGATCGCGCTGCGCGACATTCCCTGTGACACGCGGATCGCGTCCGCATCCTGCAGTGAAACCGGTGTTGAAATTCGGTTTGAGCCCGAAGGCAAAACAGTCCTGTTTTCCCCCGATTGGTTGCGCGCCCATACATATGACCGCTCCACAGCGAAGAACCGCGGGTGGTGCGCTGAAGATGTCGAACTTTGGGATTGCGGCATCTCGGGCAACGTTCCGACCGGCAAGCTCAGCGCTTTGGAGCAGCGCGCTGGTGGACTTGCGGAGTGGCTTGAGGGCGCAACCCGATACGGCTTTGCCAAAATCGAGGGCGGTCCAGTAGAAGAAGGCGCCTTGTTTCGCGTGGTCGATCTGTTCGGTTATGTACGTGAAACCAACTATGGCCGCCTGTTCGAAGTTCGGACAGAAGTGAACCCGACGAACCTGGCCTTTACTGGCCTGGGTCTTCAGGCCCACACGGACAACCCCTATCGCGACCCCGCCCCCACGGTGCAGGTTCTGTATTGCCTCGAAAGCACGGCCGAGGGCGGAGAAAACATGGTCGTCGACGGATTTGCCTGCGCCCGTCGCCTGCAAGAGGAAAAACCGGACTATTTCGACGTACTCGCAAATCATTGCGCGCGTTTCGAATATTCCGGCGAAGACGGTGTCTGCCTGACGTCCCGCCGCCCTTTGATCGAACTTTCGCCGGATGGTGAATTGATCGCCGTGCGGTTCAACAACCGGTCCTTGGCGACGGTGACAGACGTCCCGTTTGACAAGATGGATCTTTGGTACACAGCTTATCGACGCTTGGGTGAAATCATCGACGACCCCAGGATGGAGGTTACCTTCCGGCTTGAGCCGGGCGAAGGCTTTATCGTCGACAACACGCGTGTACTTCATGCGCGCAAGGCGTATTCCGGCACAGGAAAACGTTGGTTGCAGGGCTGTTACGCCGACAAGGACGGATTGCGCTCTACCCGCGATGCCATGCGACGCAACCGGCTGGAGGCGGCACAATGAGCACGCAAGACAAAGACCTGACACCTGAAACCATCGTTGAATTTCTGGGTTCCATTTTTGATCGCCGCGGCGCCGAAGAGTATCTGGGCGAACCCGTCACGATGGGTGAGCACATGCTGCAAGGCGCCACTCTGGCGGAAAAGGCCGGGCACTCAGAGGAAATCGTGGCCGCCGCTCTGTTGCACGACATCGGGCATTTCACCAGTGAATTCGGGACATTCACGATGGAAGACACCGAAGATCGCCATCACGAGGATGCGGGCGCCGAGGTACTGGAACGTTTCTTCCCCTCGGTAATCACGGATTGCGTTCGTTACCACGTGGCGGCAAAGCGCTATTTGTGCGCCACACGCCCGGAATACCTGCGCCGTTTGTCCGATGCCTCGATCCACTCTCTGAACCTTCAGGGTGGACCAATGAGCGACGACGAAGTCGCGGAGTTCCAGCGCCATCCAAATCTGGAGGCAATCATCGCCGTCCGCTATCTGGATGATGCCGGCAAGCAGGATGGGATGGAGACGCCGGATTTCTGGCACTTCGCTCCAATTCTCCAACGACTGGTGGATCAACATTGCCGGCCGACAGAGGCATAGCCGCTTCCGCTCGAACCGCTATATCCCATCCGTCCGATCCGGTTGCGTGCAGTGTGTACTTCGCACCTGCACCCAAGTTTACGGGCTTCCGATTGTTTAAATAATGCGCGAAAGGACCTGGGGCCAAATGTCTCGGTCAGCGGCTGTATTGGAGAATACAGTTGTGGTTTTTGGCGTTATCGATAATAAGGCCGGTGAAAAATAGGGATCCTGAGAAAATATCGATAAAATGAAAGACACTACCTTTTCCTGGACTCGCGAGGCCGCGCAGGCCGTGTATGACCTCCCGCTAATGGACCTTCTGTTTCGCGCTCAGACCGTTCACCGCGAGCATTTCGATCCCAATAAAGTTCAGACGTCAAAACTGCTATCGATCAAAACCGGAGGCTGCGCCGAAGATTGCGCCTATTGCTCGCAATCGGCCCGCAACGGCTCGACACTCTCGGCATCCAAACTCATCGAGGTTCAGCGCGTTCTTGCAGAGGCACGCAAAGCCAAGGACGGCGGTGCAACGCGTTTCTGTATGGGCGCGGCGTGGCGCGAGCCCAAGGATCGGGACATGGACGCGCTTGTCGCCATGGTCGAAGGGGTACGCGAGCTTGGTATGGAAACCTGCATGACGCTTGGCATGCTGGACGACAATCAGGTCATCCGGTTGCGCGATGCTGGGCTGGATTACTACAACCACAATATCGACACGTCTGAACGGTATTATTCCGAGGTCATCACCACTCGCACATTTGCCGATCGGATTGACACGATGAACCGTGTGCAGGAAGCGGGGATCAAAGTGTGCTCCGGCGGCATTCTGGGAATGGGTGAAGAGGTTCAGGATCGTGTCGATATGCTCGTGACGCTGGCCAACATGGAGCCAGCTCCGGACTCGGTTCCAATCAACATGCTGATGCCTCAGGAGGGTACGCCCTTGGCCGATGCCACGCCAATCGACCCGATTGATTTCGTGCGCGTGATTGCTACGGCCCGCATCATGATGCCGAAATCATACGTGCGCCTGTCTGCCGGTCGCAGTGACATGAGCGACGAGTTGCAAGCTATGTGCTTCCTGGCCGGGGCAAATTCGATCTTTGTGGGTGAGACCCTGCTGACGGCAGAAAACCCTGAAGAGGATACGGACGCGATCCTGTTCGCCAAGCTCGGAATTGAGGCGGAAACCGCAGCCGATCCATCCTGCGCGGAAGCCGCTGTATGAAGGCTTTGAGCCGCCTACAGTCCATGCTGGAGGCACTGGACAACAGGCATCGGCGCCGCGCCCTTTCACCACGGTGCGGGTTGGATTTCGCGTCCAATGATTATCTGGGGCTGTCGCAATCCCCGCTATTGCAGCAGGCGGCTCGGCAGGCACTGGAACAAGGCGTTCCGCTGGGCTCGGGCGGGTCGCGGCTGTTGCGGGGGAACCACCCCGAACACGAAGCGCTGGAGCAGGAGGCCGCCGCGTTCTTCGGTGCCGAAGCTGCTTTGTTCATGGGGGGTGGATTTCAGGCGAACCAGGCGATATTCTCGACCCTTCCGGCTGCCGAAGATTTGATCCTGCACGATGAACTTGTGCATGCCAGTGCGCATGAAGGCATGCGCATCGGCAGGGCTCAGGTGCGCTCGTTTACCCATAACGATGTGAACGCAGCGCAAAGCGCTATTCGCGATTGGCGGGCCGCTGGTGGTTCAGGTCAAATCTGGATTGCTGTGGAAAGCGTCTATTCCATGGAAGGCGATATGGCGCCTTTGGAAGACCTGTCCAGTTTGGCTTGCG
This sequence comes from Ruegeria sp. HKCCD9138, assembly GCF_057220975.1. Classification (NCBI taxonomy): domain Bacteria; kingdom Pseudomonadati; phylum Pseudomonadota; class Alphaproteobacteria; order Rhodobacterales; family Roseobacteraceae; genus Ruegeria; species Ruegeria sp. HKCCD9138. The sequence continues at coordinate 340,775 of NZ_JBWVAZ010000005.1, forward strand.
ACCATGAAGCCATTCTGGTCGTGGACGAAGCGCATTCCACAGGTGTTTTCGGACCGAACGGCAAAGGGCTGGCGCACGGTCTGAATGCCGAGGTGCTGACTCTGCACACCTGCGGAAAAGGACTGGGTGTTTCCGGCGGGCTGGTCTGCGGAGCGCGCGTTATGATCGATACGCTGATCAACCGCGCAAGGCCTTTCATCTTTGCAACGGCCCCTGCCCCATTCTGTGCCGCTCTGGTACGAAGCGTGCTTCGTCAACTGCAATTGGACAACAGCCTGAGCGAGTCTGCACGGTCCCGCATCCGGTACGCTCATCGCGAAGCGCTGCGCCATGGTGTTCCGAAAGGCGCGCTGAAAAGTCAGATCATCCCCGTCATTCTCGGTGAAGACGCCCCAACAATGGCCACTGCTGCCGCATTGCAGGCCCGGGGCTTCGACGTTCGCGGTATTCGCCCTCCGACCGTGCCGCGCGGCACGTCACGGTTGCGGATATCCATCACGGGCAATGTCGACACCGCCGACATCGCCAATCTGTTTGAAAACCTCGCCCGTCACCGAAAGGAAGCCGCATGAGCGCCGTGATCGTGACTGGCACCGACACCGGGGTCGGAAAAACCGTGTTCGCCGCAGGGTTGGCCGCAGCGCTTGGCGCCAGCTATTGGAAGCCCGTGCAGTCCGGCCTTGAAGAAGCTACCGACACCGAAACGGTCACAAATCTTTCCGGTGCCACATCCCTTCCCGAAGCCTACCGGCTTAACATGCCGGCCTCACCGCACCTGTCCGCCGAGGATATGGGGATCGAGATCGACCTGTCGCGGCTCGCCCTGCCACAGGTCGACGGGCCTCTGGTGGTCGAAGGCGCAGGTGGGGTCATGGTGCCGCTGAATCGCGAACACTTTTTCCTCGACGTTTTCGCGCGGTGGCAGGCCCCGATTGTTCTGGTCGCCCGCACGGCACTTGGCACTATCAATCACACAAGCCTGTCGCTGATGGCCCTGCGCAACGCCGGGTGCCCTGTGGCCGGAGTTGCTTTTGTTGGCGACCCGGAACCGGCTGTCGAACAGACAATCGCTCAGATGTGCGAGGTCCGCCACCTGGGCCGACTGCCGCATATCGACAACCTGTCGCGCCGGACCCTGACCGAAGCCTTTGACGCCATCGACGTCGATGCAATCCGGAGCTTCCTGTGACCCCGCTGGAGTTTGACGCCCGCCATCTGTGGCATCCCTACACCAACGTGCTGGATCCGGGTCCGATGCACCTGATAACCGAAGCTGACGGTGCCTGGCTGACACGCGAAGACGGCACGCAGATGATCGACGCGATGTCATCGTGGTGGTGCGCGGTGCATGGGCATCGTCACCCGGCCATTGTCGGTGCGATGCAGGACCAACTGGCGCAAATGCCGCACGTGATGTTTGGCGGTCTGACGCACCAACCCGCAATCGATCTGGGACGAAAGCTGATCGACCTGCTGCCCGATGGTTTGGATCGCATTTTCTACAGCGACAGCGGCTCGGTCTCGATCGAGGTCGCGTTGAAAATGGCGGTGCAGTACCAGATGGCCATGGGTCGCGCCGACCGAACGCAGTTTGCCACCATCCACGGTGGCTACCACGGGGACACCTGGAAGGCGATGAGCGTCTGCGACCCCGTCAACGGAATGCACGGGCTATTCAGCGGAGCCCTGTCGATCCAGCACTTCCTGCCGCGCCCGCCCATCTCATTCGATCAGGAATGGTCCGAGGATGCCGTTCTCAATGGCTTGGGCGCACTGGAGGAGCTGTTGGCCGCCAAGGCTGACCGGATAGCTGCCCTGATCCTTGAACCCGTGGTTCAGGGTGCCGGTGGAATGTACTTTTACCACCCGACTTGGCTGCAGCGCGCGCATGAAATGTGCAGGGCGCACGATGTGCTGGTGATCTTTGACGAGATCGCCACCGGGTTCGGACGCACCGGCGAGCTGTTCGCGATGCATCACGCCGACGTTCTGCCAGATATTCTCTGTCTGGGCAAAGCGCTGACGGGCGGGCATATCACCATGGCTGCAACGGTCACTACCGAAACGGTAGCACGTGGAATAGGTGAGAGCGAGGCCTGCGTTCTGATGCATGGCCCAACTTACATGGCCAACCCGCTGGCCTGCGCGGCAGCAAATGCAAGTCTCGGTCAGTTGATCGCAAGAGATTGGCGGGAAGAAGTCAGCGGCATTTCTGAACAGCTTTCGCAGGAACTTGCACCGGCCCGTGTACTATCGGGCGTCGCAGATGTCCGCGTTCTGGGTGCGATCGGCGTGATCGAGATGGAAGAATGGGTCGACCCCTCGGTCGCCCACGGGTTGGCGGGGGACACGGGCGTCTGGCTGCGCCCTTTCGCCAAGAATATCTATTGCATGCCACCATACATCATCACGCCGGATGAACTGAGCCGCGTGACCACTGCCATGGTCTCGCTGGCGAGGGGCGCGTCGTGAAGTGTCAATGGCTTACCCGTTCCGAAACCCAGGATCTGATCCTGGTCTTCGGAGGTTGGTCTCTTGGCACGACTCCGTTTGCAAACCTTGCGGGCACCGAGGATGTTCTGTTTGTCGACGACTACACTACGCTGGATGATCCACTTCCTGAGCTGAAGCACTATGACCGGGTCCACATCATCGCTTTCTCCTTTGGCGTGGCATCAGCTGGGCATTGGTTGGACCAAACGGGTTTTCGCCCGGAAAGCCTGATCGCCGTCAGCGGAACCCTGGTGCCTGCGGATGCGGAACGCGGCATCGCACCGGACGTGATCCAAGCCACAGCGGACAATTTGAGCCCAGACAGTTTCGCCAAGTTCTGCCGCCGCGCCGGTCTGGAAGGCACCGTGCCGAACATAGACATTGAGGCAGCCAAGGCCGAACTCGACGCCGTGATTGCGCGCGGCCCGGCCCCTGAACAGAGCTTTGATCGAATCTGGATTCCGCAAAGGGACCGGATCATTCCCACAAAGGCGCAAGAGATCGCGTGGAAGCCGCAACAGCAGGTCATCCGCTTCGTCCCCGGCCCGCATGTCCCGTTTCGCGTCGGGCAAAACTGGGCGGACTGGATCGAATGAACGTCCATCTGACAGAACGCGTTCAGCGCAGCTTTAGCCGCAGCTTTTCCAGCTACCACGAATCTGCGTGCCAACAGGCACGGATTGCCGATCTGCTGGTACAGAAACTTCTGGAATGCGGTGCGCCACGTCATTTTACATCCGCGCTGGAATTCGGTTGTGGCACCGGTCATCTGACACACCGGTTGCGCGAAAGGTTCGGTTTCGACACGCTCACGCTCAATGACCTGTCACCTCACGCCATTGATACAGCCAACATGTTTCAGGCAGATTTTCTGTGCGGTGATGCGAGGACCGTGGAATGGCCTGCCAGGCCCGATCTGGTCGCGTCCGCCTCGATGATCCAATGGCTCTCCGATCCGGCCGCCTTTTTGGCCAAAGCCTCGCACAAACTTGCCCCCGGCGGCTGGTTGGCAGTTTCCGGCTTCGGCCCCGAGCAATACCGAGAGCTTGCTCAGATTGGCTCAGCCGCCAAAGCGCCCGGCCTGTGCAGATCCAAAGACTTGGTCACGGCCGTGAAAGGCGATCTGGAGATCATTGCCGCCGGAGAAACCAAGCAGAAGATGCACTTTGCCTCGCCCCGAAAGGTTCTTGAGCACCTGCGGAATACAGGTGTGAACGGGCGCGCGCAAACGACCTGGACCAAGTCCCGCCTCTCGCAGTTCACAAATGAGTATGCCCGGCTGTTTGGCAGCGAATCAGGTGTGTGTTTGACGTATCACCCGGTCTGGATTATCGCCCGCAAGCACGCTTAAGTCGTGCAGCAATCATTCCACCTGTGGATTGAGTTTCAGACCCACTAAGCAGGTTTGCAGTGACCCGACAAGTTTCCTGCAAAACGCTGATCGCGAACGTATTCCGGTGTCGTCCCATAGTGCGCCCGGAATGCCCGCGCCAAAGCTGTTGCAGAAGAAAAGCCCGTTGCCGTCGAAATCTCCCGCTGTGGCATGTCAGTGTGCCGAAGCAGGCTGTGGGCACGCTCCAGACGAAGCTCCCGGTAAGTTGTTAGGAGCTTTTCCCCAGTCTTGCTCAGGAACCGCCGCTGCAACTGGCGCGTGGATGTTCCAAGTGATCTGGACAGATCCGGAATCCTGAGCGGATCTTCAACATTATTTAGCATTTGCTGGATGGCCATTCTGACCGTCGGATCGGCCCCTGAACGTTGAATCAGACGATTGGCAAGTTGGCTTTCGCATGTCTGCTTCGGCTCGGTCAGGCCAACGTAGCCGCGCAAAGAATCTGCCAGATGCTCACCATGGTCCAGCGCGACGAACTCGGACAACAGCCTCAGAGCACTCAGTTTGGTAGACGCGCTATGCGTGCGACCATCCAAAGATCGTTGGGTGCCCGTTCCGCTGTCGATCAGCCCGACTTCCCGCGCCGCAGCCGAAAAATTTGGGTGAACAGCCGCAACGGTTTCGTTTGCCCGCCCCACGTGGGCCAGCAGCAACACCGCCCCTCCGACGAGAATGGTCCGGGACGACAAATTCATAATCTGGGTGATCCTCGACTTGTCCTGACCAACCGGCGCCCAGTTCTTGTTGATGTCCCCCCAGAAGATTGCAGTGCGACCGGCCCAGTACAAAGGTCCCCCCGGCGGTTCGTCGGCGATCACGCGAAACTTGATGTGGTACGCGTGACCTTCGACAAGTTCATTTAAAGCCCGGTAAAACTCGACAATCATTTCTGCCGACGTTTTTGCCTCGGGATCGGCAACGATTACGTCGATGTTCTGAATTTTTTCAGGCGAGCCGGAAACAGGACTTTCCAAATGCGCATGGTCGTTTTTGAGGACATAGTGTTTCATTGCTCCTCCACCTGATTGATATGGGCAGCGCTTGGTGCTGATTTGCCCTCTTCCGGTTTCTGACCCCGCCGTTTTACCGGCGGGGTATATTGATTGTGTTGTTTTATTCTGCGGCGT